>JAAZKT010000043.1 GCA_012799695.1 Clostridiaceae bacterium | reverse complement strand
CGAGAGCGTCGTTCTCTTCCAAAACACCCGTCCAACTTAACTTGCCAAAAAACAAGTTTTGTACGATAGGGTTGCTTAATCTCGCCTGTCTTTCCCTTCTATGACTCTATTCTAACAGCTTTTACTCTCTTTCGGTAACATTCCAATACAATTCCTAAGTTCGATCAGCGCAACATTTGAGTCTCTTCTTGAATAACTACTCTACTGTCCAAGTTACTTTGGCATTCAGCGACATCGTCCGCGCACGTGACGGACTGTCGTCTCTCTCTCCCACTGACAAAATCCGTATCATCGGTCCGGCACAAAAAGTGTTACACTTTGGCGTATTTGCGGACGGAAACGGCACTAATGACGGTACAGAGCGTTACCCCTACCAAAAGGTTAAGCAAAAAAAGGATGAGCGTTATGCGCCCCGTCGGCAAAAGCGCATAACGGGAAGCGCCCAGCGTCATCGAACCCAGCGAATCAGGTGAGAACTTCTTAACAAGTTCATTGTAGAGCAACGACGCGAATAAGCTGGCTAGAAGCGCGCCGACCATACCGATTGTTGCGCCTTCAACGATGAAAGGAATGCGAATATACTTGTTCGTCGCGCCGATATACTTCATGATGTTGATCTCTCGAGAACGTGACAATGCCGCAATCCGTACAGTATTAGCCATAACGACCGTCGCAATCAACGTCAAGATGATAAAAACGATGATCCCGACGCGCGATGTCCCTTGTTTGACGTCATCGAGGAAAGCCATCAAGTGTGACTCCATCATCACTTCATGGACTGCGGGTAAGTTTTCAACCTCCCGTTTAAACTCATCTCCCGTAGCAGGATCATTGAGGCGAACGTTGATAGTATGAGGGATATACGTTTCATAGTCGAAACCCTTCCAGAGCTCTTCTTTTCCCAATTCATTCTTAAACTGCTCATAATTCTCCAAGGGGGTTCTCATCTCATACATTTGTACGAGTTCGCTGTCTATCAGATAGTTTTCGATAAGGTCGAGATCGGCTTGTTCGGCGCTCAAACTCATGGATATTTCAATCGGGGGTTGTTGAGAAGCGATCTTTGACAGATGATTGGCATTGAGAGAGAAAGCGACAAAAGCGCTCGTGAGAAATAGCATCAGCACCAGTGTCGTAATCGCAGCCATGGAAAGCAAGGGATGCCGCCCTAAACTCTTGAAGCCTGCTTTTATAGAATATCGCCACTCGTTATGCTTCATGATAGATCCTCCGGATGTTCGTCCACATCATTGCGCTCAAGACGTTTGCGAATGATGTTTTGAGAATGAGATGACGAATCTGTACGAGGCACGACATTGTCACCGATCGCGTTCTCCACGCTCAGCTCTTCCGATTGGGTCTCTTCAGCCGAATCTTGCTTGTTATTCAGCATCGCATTGCGAAGAACATGCATATCGTGCTGCATGGTCTCAACATCCATGGACTCATGAACACTCGTCTCTTCAAGCCGCTTCCTGAGCTGTTCCTTTCTCTCTCTCGTCCCGGGCCGACCCCGCCTCTCCGATTGATTCCTGCGGAGTTCGTCAAAGAAACCTTCACTCTGAAGATCCACCGTACGGCGTCTGGATTTTGAATCGTGTCTCTTCAGTCGTTCCTCGCGTTCCTGTTGGTCTACACGCTTTAACAGCTCCATCGCGTGATCGCCCTCGGCCCATTCCTCTTCGGACCGTTCGGGATCCGAATCCGTCTCTTGGTCGGGCAGATAGTAACCGAATCGCTCATCGCGTCTAAAATACTGACCGCAAACATCATCGCGAATAAGCACGCCGTCTTTCACTTCAAGCACACGCTTGTTCATCTTGTTGATGATCGTGCTATCGTGTGAGCACGTGATGATCGTTGTGCCGTTATTTCGGTTGATGCGTTCGAGGAGCGCCATGATGGATTCACCGTTGACCGGGTCGAGATCTCCCGTCGGCTCGTCGGCGATAATCAGATGGGGTCTATTAACGAGTGCTCGCGCAATACTCACGCGCTGTTTCTCACCGCCCGACAACTCGGACGGGTAATCATTGATTTTATTCCTCAGTCCTACGACTGCAAGAACGATCGGAACTCGTTGTCGTATTTTCTTTCTCGGTTCACCGATAATCTCCATGGCGAACGCGACGTTTTCACCGACTGTCAATGAATCGATCAGACGAAAATCCTGAAAGACCATACCGATTTTCCTTCTCAAGAAAGGAATCTGTCGTGCTTTAATCTGACCGACATTGAATTTGTCGAGAAGAACCTTGCCCGATGTAGGCCGTTCCTCACAAGTCAAAAGCTTAAAAATCGTTGATTTTCCGGCGCCGCTTTCCCCAATAAAAAAGACGAACTCACCCTCTTCAATCGGGAACGAAACGTTGGAAAGAGCCTTGGTCCCCGTCTGATATATTTTCGTTACATCTCGAAATTCTATAAATGCCATCGCTGCCCCTTCGGTCGGAACGCTCTTCGTACGGACACAGGTTTTTCTCCCTATGAATCGGATCAGACCATCGGTAAGTAATCCTCCGTACCCAATTCCATTCCCATGCGTGCGTACCGAGTCACTTTGTTTTCCTCGACATAGGTGAGATAATCTCTGACCATCTCCGCCAGCTTAAAGAGAACGGCATCCTCGAAATTGCGAAGATCCAATCCCGTTATCTTCTCAACTTTGTCGAGACGGTACACGAGCGTATTTCTGTGGACGAAGAGCTGTCGCGATGTCTCGCTCCCGTTCAGGCTGTTCTCGAAGAATTTTTCGATCGTCAACAACGTCTCGGGATCAAGCGCCTCGTACGTGCCCGGCTCAAAAACCTCACGGAGAAATAGCTCACACAGTGTAATCGGAAGCTGATAAATCAAGCGTCCCAATCCGAGATTGCAGTACATCATGACTTCCGGCGTCTTACTCCCGAAAATGTCACCGACGATCAGAGCTAGAGATGCTTCCTTGTAAGCCTTTGCCGTGTCTTTCAATGAAGAGAAATTCATGCTGACACCGAGTTTGACATCCGCCATGGCTTCTTCTTTCATATCGGCTACAAGCTTGTTGAAAAACGCTTCTCTCGTTTCGGAATTCTCTTCATCGGGAGTTTCGAGAAGAAGAACTAAATTCGCCTCATCCATGGGGAGGATATAATCATCTTCACGATCCCCAAAACGTGCCGTTAGCGCCTCATGGCAGGCCTTGAACTCATCCGGCTTTGTCCGCATGATGACCAAAAGTCGCCTGACATTGTACTTAACGCGATATTCGCGAGCCTTCAGGGGAATATCGCCCGGCAACTCGTTCTCAAGAAGAACATTTTTCAGAAAACTCAATTTCTGTTTATGGTCGCGTTCTTCAAAATCGTCAAACTGCTTCAGTTCCGCTTTAATCCAAAGGGAGAAAAGCTCCAAAATACCTGCCGAAAGCTCGTCCGCTCCATCGACAAAACAGATCAAACGTGCGCCGCCCGCGCGATCAATAACGCGATACGTGCGGTCGCCTGCAAATGATTGCGTATCACCCGAAGCGAGAAAAGCGCGGATCGCAGCGTCCTGCTCACCGACCAGTTTTTCATCGGAAGCCATGATGATGACACCCTTCTCGTCGGCAATACCGAGGACGCGATCTGGAGAGAGTGTCAATTCTCTAAGCTTTAACTTGAAATCTTTCATGTTTTCAAATCCTCATCTTCTTGATTGTTGCGTTAACGTCGCACATTAACGTAATAAGCCGATCATATAATGACTATCGCATTTTACCATATGGCGCGCCGTCGTCACCATAAAGAGACGTCGACGCGCCGTGACAGCGTATAGAATGAATCAATTCACTAGAACAGACCTGAAATAAGGCCGTTCTCATCAACATCAATCTTCTCGGCTGACGGTACTGCAGGCAATCCCGGCATCGTCATAACATCACCTGTCAATGCCACGATAAAGCCCGCACCCATCGATACTTTCAAGTTGCGGACAGAAATTCTGAAGTCCTTGGGTACACCGAGTTTTTGCGGATCATCCGAGAACGAATACTGCGTCTTGGCAATGCAAACGGGCAAATCGCCGAAACCGTGCTCTTTAAGCTGTCTGAGCTGCCTGACGGCAGGTCCCACAAAATCAACACCATCGGCACGATAGATGCGCTTTGCGATCGCCTCGATCTTCTCCTCAATCGTCGTATCCATGTCGTACACGAAACCGAGTTCTTCTTTATTCGGGAGATCACAGAGACGCACAACTTCTTCGGCGAGTTCGATGCCGCCGGCACCCCCCTTGCCCCACACTTCGGAGAGAGTCACGCGTACACCGAGCTTATCGCACTCTTCGCGCACGAGTTCGAGTTCTGCCTCCGTATCATCGGGGAAACGATTGATCGCGACGACGACCGGGCGCTTGAAAACTTCAACGACGTTACTGACGTGCTGAGTCAAGTTCGGAATTCCGGCTTTAAGCGCATCGAGATTCTCACCCTTGAGATCTTTTCTAGCTACACCGCCGTGCATCTTCAGTGCGCGAACCGTTGCGACAAGGACGATCGCGTCGGGTGCAAGACCGGCCGTTCTGCACTTAATATCAATAAACTTTTCCGCACCCAGGTCGGCACCGAAGCCGGCTTCCGTAATGAGATAATCGGCGTAGTGAAGTCCCATGCGCGTCGCCAAAATACTGTTACAGCCGTGAGCGATGTTGGCAAAAGGACCACCGTGTACATATGCAGGCGTCCCTTCGAGCGTCTGGACGAGATTCGGTTTCAAAGCGTCTTTCAGGAGCGCCGTCATCGCGCCTTCCGCTTTGACATCGCTACATGTCACAGGCTTGCCTTCATATGTATAGCCGATCACGATACGACCGAGGCGTTCTTTCAAGTCGGATAGCGAGGTGGCAAGACAGAAGACGGCCATCACTTCCGATGCAACCGTAATCTCAAAGCCGTCCTCACGAGGCACACCGTTGGCACGTCCGCCGAGACCGTTGACGATAAAGCGCAATTGGCGATCATTCATGTCAACGGCGCGTTTCCATGTGATTTGACGCGGATCGATTCCGAGAACGTTTCCTTTAATAATATGGTTGTCGATCATAGCGGCGAGCAAGTTATTTGCCGCTCCGATCGCGTGGAAGTCACCTGTGAAGTGAAGATTAATATCTTCCATCGGGACGACCTGCGAGTATCCGCCACCCGCGGCTCCGCCCTTAATGCCGAACACGGGACCCATCGAGGGTTCGCGAAGCGCTATTGTGCTGCGCTTACCGATCCTCCTCAAGGCATCCGCCAGACCGACCGACGTCGTTGTCTTGCCTTCGCCGGCAGGCGTCGGCGTGATGGCCGTTACCAAGACAAGCTTGCCCTTGCCTCGAGGCTCCCCCTTAAGCGCATCTAAGGACACCTTTGCCTTGTACTTTCCGTAATGTTCGAGATCATTAAGATCGAGCCCCGCTTCAACCGCGATTTCATCGATCGGACGCAAAACAGCTTCTTGGGCAATCTCAATATCCGATTTGTAACCCATATGACATCCTCCATAAGTGTATATTAGCCATGCCGGCTTATCATTCTATTAACAACGACCCTCACTGTTACGGTCATTATGGACATTATGACAGAATTCCACGTCAAGAATTCAGTCTTTGAGCATACGCTCGTTCCACGCGACATGCAAACCGTGATAGACAAACAACTCGGCGTTTACTCATCGACTTCGCAATCTTCATAAAGCCCACATGCCAAACCTTGAATATCCTCGAGCCACACGACACGCCCGTCTACGCGCACGAGTCCATCTTTTTCCATGCTGATCAATTCACGTGAAAAGGACGGACGCGGCATGGCGAGAAGACGTGCGACGACTTCTTTTGAAACAGGCAACTCTATGGACAACGCAGCAGGTTCGTCCATCGCCTCGCTAAGCAATTTACCCTCTCTATTGAGCTTTTCTTCAAGGAGAGACAAGAGATAACCGGATATCTTCAAGCGTAATGTCTTCTGCGAAAGAAGATGAATTCTATGATCCTGCTCGAGACTTCGGTCAGAAAGAAGCGCCAAGTAGTTGAGTAGTAACCGCGGGCTTTTCGAAATGAGAGTGAGTATGTCTTCACGGGACACCATCACTGTTTTCACGTGTGTCAATGCTTCGAGAGAGTATGAATATTGTTTGTGTGTCGAAAAAATCAGATCCTCGCCGAAAACAGATCCTTCACCCAAGAGTTCGAGCGTTGTAAACTCGCCCGAAGGCGTATATTTTTGGCGCGCAATCCTGCCCTCAACCACTATCCCGATCCCCTTGCAAAGGTCACCTTCCATGACGATCAACTGACCTTTCCAGAATGTGTGAATGGGTGTATTTATGCAGTGTTCATGGTAGACGCTGTGATCCAAGCCTGCAAAAAGCCGAGTTGATGCCATCGTTTCGCATATTTTTCTCATAGAAGTGATTCCCTCGATTCAGTACATATATACCCATTTAATAGAATAACAAATAACAAGCCGTTTGTCGTGTGAACCATTCCCCAGCATTGACGAAATTTGAAATCTCAATACTGGTAGAATTAAAGGAGAACGAGATCGATCGATAAGCCCTCTAGAAACTACAGAGAGATTACGTCGGTCGCCGAACAATAGAGAAAGTCACCGACTTACCGGGAAAGGCACCGGCAATCAATCTCTCACACAAACATACCCATTCAGGAGTGATTCATGAACACGACGCTATTTAAAAATGCCAAAGCCATTGTGACAGTGGATGGAGATGACCGCGTCTTGCTCGACGCGAACTTGCGCATCAAAGGAAACGCAATCGATTACATAGGATACGACGAGATTGACGCCGACCGCATCGTCGATGCGTCCGAACTCATCCTTTATCCCGGGCTCATCAACACACATCACCATTTTTATCAGACGTTTACGAGAAATCTTGCGCAGGTACAGAATCTGGAGTTGTTTCCCTGGCTTACGGCGCTTTATGAAATCTGGCGCCATTTAGATGACGAATGTATCTATTACAGCTCACTGACCGCCATGGGCGAGCTCGTCCGCTACGGATGCACCACGGCGATGGATCACCACTACGTTTTCCCCAAAGAAGGATCTGAACGATT
>JAAZKT010000115.1 GCA_012799695.1 Clostridiaceae bacterium | reverse complement strand
GTGCTATCTTTGCCTTGAGCCATTGGTTGTGCCTCCTAAATGTCTTTTTCGTTATTAACATTCTATAGGAGCCCCAATGGCTTTTATCTATTCCATTTTCAAGTTGCGAACATCAGTCTACGTGACCATGTTTCGTTTGGTACTGTTTTATCGATAATGGCAACATGACATTCTTTGTTAGGCTCTGAAAACCACAAGACAATAGGCAACGTTATTAATATAAACAAGCAAATCGCTATTATGAAAATACTTTTCATTTAGATCTCTTGCTCCTTTTGTTGCGAGAATTCTTTGAAAGCCCCACTCTCTTCATGTTGCCCCAACTCTTTCGTCTTAAAAAAACCTGTATAAAACCTTCACACCTCCAAATCAAGGTTAAAGGTCTATACCAGAAAGTTTCCGTAAATGACACAAGCAATAATCTGAAAAAATTCTTTGTTCCCGCATAGAGATTCACGCTCCAGACTTCCAACAAAAAGGAAAAAGCGGAAAGAACGGAGCCATATAAGATGAATAGTAAGGATAGCAATACGGCAAATTCGAAATATATTTTGCCCATAAAGAAGGCCACAATGACATAGACGTAACCGCCAAGCTCAATAATCGGGCCGAAACATTCAACTAACCAAAAATAAGGGAAGGAAATCATGCCGACCTTACCATATCGAGGATTAAATGTCATTTTAATATGCTTTACCAGGCTTTCAATTAACCCTTGATGCCACCTTCTGCGCTGTCTTCTCAAAACTCTGAGACTTTCCGGGGCCTCTGTCCAGCACACTGGGTCAGGAACAAATTCAATTCTTTTCTTTATTTTGTTTTCTCGGAGGAATCGGTGTAATTTAACGACCAGTTCCATATCTTCGCCAATCGTATTGACAGAATATCCCCCCACTTCGATAACCCACTTTTTAGCAAACACGCTAAAAGCCCCTGAAATGATGAGGATTAAATTAAATTTAGCCAAGGAGATTCTCCCCATCATAAAGGCTCTTGTATATTCTATTATTTGCATTAGAACCAAGGGTCGATTAGGCAGTCTCTTTTGATAGACTGAACCCCATTGGATATCAAGACCGTTGGCAATACGAACATTGCCTCCGGCTGCGATGACCTCTTCATTTGACAAAATAATCGGCTTCATGACTCGCAATAGAGATTTCTCATCCATGATCGAGTCTCCATCAATGGAGCAAAAATAAGGGTATTTGGCAAAATTAATGCCAGCATTCAAGGCATCGGCTTTTCCGCCATTCTCTTTTTCTATCAAATATAGATTGTGATGAATTTCCGATTGGTAGATTTGGATGATCGGTTTAGATTCGACTTGCTGCTTAACTGCCTTGGATATTTTTTTCATCCGAAATTGTTCTATGACAATTTGTTGAGTCTGATCTTCGGAACCGTCATTTACTACGATTAGCTCCATTTGCGGATATTTTAAACTCATTACAGATTGGATACTGTCAACAATCCCTACTTCTTCATTGTATGCAGGTATTATGATGGAAAGCGGTTTGTAATAATATAAAGCATCGATATAATCTTCATCCAAGGCGGACTTGTCCAATTTGTATTGCTTGCGAATTTCGATAAATGCGAATATTAACATGCAGGTATAAGCTACAGTGACCACGCTCATATAAAATATTATGAAACCGCCAAAAAATTTCATTAAAACGTCTACTACTGCATTCATTGATCAATACCCTCTTACCAATACCTCTTGAGCCATCTCAATGGCATACTGATCTTGAGCAGTAGCAATGAACATCTCCAACCTAGACTTGCCATCCTTACTATTGCCAATCGTTCTAGCGGATTGGGAACGTACCCACCAATTTTCGTCTTGCAACAATTCTTCTAAATACGGATATACTTGCTCCAAAGGAAAAGCCCCCAGAAGCTTAGCCAACATCAAACGCTCTTCCCATACCGGTGAATCTAAGAAAACCTTATACCTATCCAAATCAGTAATCATGCCCATTTCGTTGATGGCTTTTAAGGAACGAATTCGAATTTCCGTGTCGTCATGGCTAAGGTTATTCTCTAAAAACGTCAAAAAACTAAAATTGCGCTTAATGCCTAAGACATCAATAAAATAATACTGATACTCTTCAGGAAATTCGTCTATTTGAAGCGTCAATTTTTCAAGAATCTCCACGCTAAAGCTAACCAATAATTTTTTGTATTCATATTCGGAGAGCATAAGCAACAAATCGCCAAATTCATTAATAAAACTATCTTCATCAAACATCGATTGAATGATCAACAACTGGAAACGTTCCTCGGAAGACAATTTTGCTCGTTTCGCATATTTTTTACATTCATCGACCAAGGAATCTATTTCAAAACTTACAATCCGATAAAGAGCGTTCATTCTTAAACTCCATCTCCTGTGTAAAAGAAGGTTTAAGTAGTACCGCCTCAAATATTGATTGGAAAACTCCCGGATTTTTTTCTTAATTATTGGACTAGAAATATTTTCTACGTAAGCAAGAAATATTTCCTCTACGGCTTTAATTTCACTGTTGTTATTGGGAATAAGCTCCGAAGGCAAAGGGATATCGTCATTGAAATAACGGTACCATGTGTCTTGTTTGTTTTGTATGTATTTCTTTTTTTTCCTAGAAACGATATGATCTCTAGTACCTTTAAGCACCAGATACATACTTAAAATTACAATAACGAGAGATATGGCACAAATACCGATAATCAATATTTCAATTGGAATCTTCAGCATGTATACAATCTCTCAAAGGTTCTTTTGACTTCTATTTCCAACAAACGCAAATTGAAGGGTTTAATGAAATAGCTATCCACGCCACTTTCGTAAGCGTAAATCATGTCTTCTTCCGAACTTCTTTTGGTCATCATAAAAACAATAATTCTCTTATTATTGGGCAGTCTGCGAATTTCGTGCAATACATCCAATCCGCTTTGACGAGGGAGTATATCGTTCATGAGAATGAGGTGGGTATGGCTCGAAAGATACCACTTAGATTCCAAGAATTCGTAACCGTCTTGAAATTCCTTTATTTCCAATTCAAAATGACCCAAGTCCAGATTATCCAAAGTTCGGTGAAGCACATCACGGTAAATAGCATTTTCCTCCAAAATACTAACCCTCACTTTTTCCGAGGGTCTTTTCTTAAAGGAAGCTATGTATTCGATCTGCTCAGGTCCTTTACTCAAACTCTTTTTCAAAGCCAACGCGCCAACCGCAATCAGCTCTTCAAAAGTACCTTCATCATTGCCTATTTCTGCGACGCTAGCGGAAAACAAAAGCTTTTGATTATTCAACGCAGGAATCCCTTCAGTTCTCACCATCCTGAATAAACGTCGAAGAAATGCGGCCGCTTCTCTTTCGCCACTTTGGGCTAAAACCATGAACCAAATGGGATCGTTTGAAATTTTGAAAACGAAATCGGACTTTCTCGTTTGATTTGTCAAAAAGGCTGTTATCTCCCCGACATCGGGCATCTCGGCTGAAGCAGTATCACTTCCACCATAAAGACCCAAAAAAACGGTTGTAATCGCAGTTCTAGAACGCATAACATGCGCCTTTAATGCGTCGAAAATCTGTTTCGTTGTTACACTATGCTCAAATGAATATTCGCTAATCAACTAACTTTCTCCTTTATGATAGCAGTGATGCAAATAAAATCTAATCATTGTCAAATCTAGACATTTTCTTTCTAAGTTAGAGGAACATCAGTAAAAGCCAATTTTACCTTTACTGTAATAATAAAGCAACTTAACTCCGAGAATAAACTTGCTTCGCTAAGATTATATAAATATTCAGGTCCAATTGAAAGACCATTAGAATCTTTTAACGATCAATTTATCAATAAGCCCGGCTTTGAAGGCACCTGCGTTACGCTTTTTCAAGGAATCCTTCCAAAGCTTCCGCCGATAGAGGCTTCGAATAATAATATCCTTGTATTTCATCGCAACCTAGACTTTTCAAAAATTCAGCCTTCTCTTTCGTTTCCACACCTTCTGCCGTGATGCTCGCATTGAACGCCTTAGCCAATGAAACAATATTCTCCGTTATAGAAACCGCTTTATTATCTACATCAATGTTATCGGTGATTTCTTTGTCGATTTTGATTCTGTCAAAAGGCACCAATCTCAAACGATTTAACGACGAATATCCTTTGCCGAAATCATCGACGGCGATTCTTACACCCATTTCTTTCAATGTGTTGAGCTTTACGAGTATTTCGGCAGTTTTTTCAGAGAACAGGCTTTCCGTAATCTCAAGCTCTAAATATCTAGGGTCAACTTGGCTCTCCTTGATGATCTTTGTCAAATCGAGTATAAAACCTTCCTCATGGAATTGGACAACCGATAGATTGACCGAAACGCGAAGAGGAGGAAATCCATTGGCAATAAGCCTGTTATGTTCACGAAGCGCTTGTTCCAGCACCCAGAGGCCCACATCGTATATCAATCCCGTCTGCTCAAGTATGGGGATGAAACGATCCGGCCCCACCCTTGTGGTGCCGTCACTCGTCCACCTGAGTAACGCTTCAATCCCGACGGTTTTTCCCGTATCACAGTTGATCTGCGGTTGATACTCCAAGAAAAACTCTTCGTTTTGCAGCGATTCAAATAACCTGTTTGTGTACAAGATGTTTTCAGCAATATGGCTTTCCAGTCGCTCAGTGTAGAAAATAATCTCTTCTTTGATGTTTTTCGCTTCATATACCGCCAGGTCGGCATTCTTCAGAAGAGTGTCCGCATCTTTCCCGTCATCCGGATACATAGACACACCTAAACGGGGAACGACGAACAGCGCTTCTTTTCCTACCCCGGTCGATATGGGTCGGGAGAATGATTTAAGCAATCTCTCCGCACATCCCAACACCTGCTCATTATTCTCCACGGTCGGCAGAACAACAACGAAATCACCCTCTCCTGTCCTTGCGATCTCGCAACTTTCATCCAACAGATTCTTGAGGATCGTCGCAGACTTTATCATGACCTGCTCACCTAAATTATGACCGAAGGTATCCTTAATCACCCTAAGGTTTTCAAGTTCGAAAACTAAAACGGCTATTTTACCTGATCCGTCGCTACCGCGTATCTTATGATCAAGTCTCATCTTCAGCATATTCCTGTTCGCCAACTTTGTCGTTTCATCAAAATAGGCGAATTCATAGAGTTTGTCTTCGTACAGGGTCTTTTTCTTTGAGTCTCCCAAGATATTGGTAAAAATCCTCAAAAAGTATAATTGACGTTCTCTGACGTTCCTGTCGATTCGGTCATAATGCTCAACGACAAGCATTGCCATCACACGATTGTCGACCAGTATTGGCAGCGCACAAAACGAGTGCACTCCTCTCGACATGAAAAAATTTCTTCGCTCTTCGGCTTCATCTGAACCGGTGTTTGTGAAGTCTTCACACGTGAGAGGTTTACCCTGTGTGATCAGAGGTTGAGCCATAGGCAAAGTAACCGTCTTGACTTTCATTCCGGTGTGATAGGGAAAAGATCCTCTCTCAACATTATTCACACAGGTATTGAGAACGGTTGCGTCTTCGTAATCCCCGCTGAATTCGATGATATATGCATGGTTAAATCCAAGAATTTCAGCTGACAGTACCAACATTTTATCGGTTATCTCTTTGGCATTTTCGCTACTAACCGATAGATAATTGGATGAAATGATTTCAAGAGCTTCCTGTTCCTTTGCGAACTTTTGATACCCCTCGATCTTTGAAGCATATTCGGTTGTCAGATATCGGATAACTACGAAAGAAAGAATAATAATAAAGACCCTGATTATGTAGTCATTTCCATTGATCGTGACAGGAATTTTCGGGTTACCTATCCAGAAAACAACCTGAATCACAATACTCGCTACAGCAAAGATATAGGCATGGATTACGCTGTCAAGAATGACGGTAACCAGCAGGAACAGTATATAGAGCGCCCAAATAGTTGTCGCACCCGTCTCAGCATTTATGATTGTGAGGAAAACCATCCCAGACACGCTCACGGCTAGGAATAGCGTATTTTGGACTGAATGTTTCTTAACAATAATCGGAATAAACTTTACAAAAATTCCTACGACTAACAACGCTCCGGCGACTAGAAACTCATTAATGAGAGCCCCTTTCATACCGAAATATCTCACCATAAAAGATAATCCAGTACCTGCCACAATTACTCCTGTTGCCATTTCAAACAGGCGCAATCGGTCGCTGTCCAAACTGTCGGTTTCCCGAAGAACAAGTGACGTCCCCCTTCTATCAAGAAATAAACCGTAATTTCGCGATGCTAAAAACAGTGTTACCACAGGAAAGATCATTGAGATAATCGTCACTTTGGGAAATGATTCTTTCCCGAGAATGTTGGGTATAACATCCGTAATCACTCCCGACAAAATCGGAAGCGGTAGTGATAATACAAGAAATGTCGCTTGTCGCTTCAGAAGGGTGCGCGGTTCGAGCTTTTTCCACCAACGAAGAGTGAATACGAGGCATAAAAACGAAAATCCGATGGTGTAAAAGTTTAGCCACACTTTTCCAGTATCGAGGGGGAGTGTGTTGACCCAACCGAAAACGGTCCGCACCATCTTGTACTGTTTCATTCCAATAAATCCAAATGGAGCAAACAAGATAATATTCACGACGGCGGGAAAATATATTAGGACGAGCGTGACCCATTTATTTAACCGACTTTCAGTTTTAGTGAGAACAAGAATAAAATGTAGCAACACACTGAAAAATACACCCCAACCGAAAACAGAGGTACATCTCCAAAAAGCGCTCGACTCCGCCGTTGCCGCCGAGTTTGAAATGGAATACGCAAAAGACCAAATGGCCATTGAACTTGTTAGTGAAAGAAAAAGCCTGTTGATTTTGCTCGTTGCGTTGGTAACAACAATATAAGAACCAAAAACCGCATAAAAATAACCGAAAATGTAAAAAATAACTGATAAGACGAAGTCATATTTCATGATTATGACCTCGTAAAAAAAGAGTTAAATTTTTTTTCATTGTCATCTTACCCTGCATCTTTTCACCTTTCAAGCACATCCGGCTCCGGCATGCGAATCAGACACTACATCTCACGGGGTGTACAGTTATCGAAGAGGTAGTTGTGGATGGGGAAATCCCTTCAGAGCATTTACATAACTACAATGTTTTTGCCTAATGCTTTTCCTTTATACATAAGACGATCACTCGTTTCGATGCTCTGCTTTATATTTTGAGAATCCAGAGAACAAACGCCGATTGTTACAGTGACGTTTGAAGTTATGTCATTAATTTCAAGATTCCCCAATTCTAGTTTGCCGCGTAGTTTATCTAAAAGACGATAGGCGGTAGAGACATCAACATCTTTTAGCAAAATGAGAAATTCTTCCCCGCCCCAGCGAAACACGACGTCTGTTTTACGCAAGCTTGATGTAATAGAATCGCTGATGTACTTTAAAACATCATCGCCAAATTCGTGTCCGTAGGTATCGTTGAGCAGTTTGAAATCGTCAATATCAAGCATGGCGACGCACCAAAACTGCTCAATCTGACCTGCTCTCAACTTCTCAAAAAACGTGACTGCATACCTGCGGTTGAAAAGACCGGTGAGTGGATCCGTGTTGGCCTCTCCTTTACTTCTTTCCAATTCTTCTCGGTTAAATTTTATGATGGCATCCCAAATGGAATTTCCTATGGTTAGTTGGATGATGGTACCGAAAAATGCCAAATGAATATTGAACATGGCAAGCGCAGCGGTGGCATGCCCGATGTCGTAAAGCGGCGTTAAATGGAAGTTAATAATGACGAGAGCGACCATGCTTGCCCAAAGAACGCCAAGCACAAGAGCGCGAACGCGACCGCTTGCATATGGGATGATGAGTTGCATCATAACTGTAACGAGCAGATATACGATGACGAGATTTCGTGTGCCGACGCAGATTGCGGTCGCAAGGACATGAATGATAACTGTCCCGGAAAGCAAAAGCCCAAACGGCAAGTAATAACCTCTTTCAACTAGCCAAAAAAATAGTAAATCAAACAGAAAACCTGCTAATGAGACGAAAAACAAGGGCATCATATTGATGGCAAGGTGAAAGACAAAAAGGAAAAAATGCATTGAAATCGCAAAAGTACATGCGATAAACGAAATCAAATACAAATATTTCTCGTCGTCATTAGCG
>JAAZKT010000042.1 GCA_012799695.1 Clostridiaceae bacterium | reverse complement strand
TACGTAAGAATACAGTAGATCCGGAAATCGAGATGGAAGAATAATCTCTACTTCTCAAATTGACAAATAACCGGCTGTTTCCAGCCGGTTATTTTTTTGCGATTTTATATAATCAGACTGGATTTTTATTTTCTAATCACTCTAATTTGTTCCGTATTCTATATCCACCGCAGAATACGGTTCTTTCATTAATAACTATTCAGATACAATCTGCTCAATTATCCTCCATTGATGATACAAATCCTCCATCGAATATCTTGCATTGGCAGGACTGGTAGAGGGCAGTTGAATGGCTTTGAATCCCGTTTTACGCTCCTGATATTTTTGATAATAGCGGTAAGCTGTCCCGCCGTTACAGAAAACATGCTTTATGTCTGCCTCTTTGAAGATAGGGCTCAAATCTGAGGGAATGACGTTTTGAATACTGGCATCGCTGGATCCGACGATATCGCACTGATAGATGACATCGTAGACGGCAAGATGGTGCTGTAAAAGAAAGGCTCTTCTTTCTTCAATATCCGTACTCAATTTCACACCGAAAATCCGCTCAAGCAAAGGCCAGAAACGATTTTGAGGATGTCCATAAAAGAAGCCGTATTCTCTCGTTTTGACAGAAGGAAAAGAACCCAAAATCAAGATTTTAGAATCGGCTTGGAAAAGAGGTCGGAGTGGATGGGTAATGGTTTGATGTTTGGTCATTGTAGATTAACGATGGTATCTGTCTGTCTTTTTCATCTTTCCTAGATGTTTTCAATAACATACCCAGCAGGTACAGGATTGCGAAAAATTATCGTGCCAAGAAAAAACTTCCTCGGCTAGATTTCTACTTGGCATGTACTTCATCCTGCCCGAACGGAATTGCCCAATATACGGATTGAATGAGCGTTTGTTTGACACTAGCGGGGAAACGACTTCCGGTACTGAGGTATTAATCATATAGTTTGCTAGATACCTTAATTATTTATGTCTTCTATATTAACTATTTTCCGTCTTCTGTCAGCAAGTACTCCTTCAAAGAGTTTTCTATTCTTGTCTTCATACATAGAATAATCGATCTTCTTCAAAAAGCTATCTACTGTATCATTCTTGCTGTCGTATATACTGTAACCAATTGAAAATTGTATCTTATAAGGTTTCTTTTCCGATTCATTAAACAATGCTGTTTGAGTAATAATGCTATCGATCATATCCGTAATTTCATTTTGAGAATTTATATACAATAATATGACAAACTCATCACCTCCATACCTGCAGAATATCCCTTTTTGACCGGCAACTGAGCGTATAATTTGTCCAGCGGTGAAAATAGCATCATCTCCGACAAGATGTCCGAATTTATCATTTATACTTTTGAAACCATCAATATCTAACATGATTCCGGCAAGTGTGCGGGCAGTGTCCCCTTTATTGCTATGCATAAACAATGTGTAATTTAAATACTGTCTGTTATATAAACCCGATAGCTGATCTACGTAGGAAGCCTCATTTTGAACATTAATGAATAACGAAACCAACCCTACAGCCACGCCAAGCCACACAAGAGAGTATCCATAATAGAAGAACTGCAACAGACTTCCAATAAGAATGGGAATCATAAACAGAATAACGGGGAAAAACAAATACCTATTTACCTTTTTACGGTACGAATAGCTTAATACAATCCCATAAGCTAGATAAAAATAAGTGACGACATACGGAACGAGAAATAAAACTGTTCTTTGATAAATATTGTATTTATCGACCACAAAAAACACTGGTGTTACTAAGTTTATTAAGCATCCGATAATAATGAGAATGGCAGGTATAGCTACAAAGGGGTAAATTCGCTTGATTCTTTTCAAATCTGTGAACAATTTGTAGTCCACAAATACTGTCCAAAGAAAAGCAAATATAATGTTATTAATAAACAGAATGGTATTTAGCCCCATCGACAAAGTACGATATCCATATATCATTTTGCCATCCAAAACAAAGACGACCGACTCAATAAGGCATTGGGAAATATTCAAAAAAAGCATTAAATAGAATACTTTTTCTTCAAACAATGCATGACGTAAAGACTTTTTTGCACTAAACAAGACAACTAATAACAGTAATATTGCTGTTCCATTTGCAATAAAAATAGCTGGGAAATTGAACATTTCTAATGTGGCCCTACTTTCGTTCCAATTATAATAACTTACTCGCATACATTATGAAGAATATATACTTTGTTGGTATCATGATGGAGTGGCGCAACAGGCCTCTCTAGGATATCATTTGCATCAGCATTATCGCAAGGAGGATTTGCCATTAAAACTGTTTTCTTTACCGTTACTTTACCGTTACTTTACTAGCGCTACCGGAGGTTTTGGGGCTGGGGTTACCGTACGGTACTGAAACCACCGCGGGGAATAATCGCAGCTTGACTCCAGAATCCTATAAACTCATTACACGATTTCTTCCTGATTCTTTTGCCCTATACAATGCCTGATCTGCATTATCAATAAAATGTTGTATGTTCCTATCACTATCTGGTTGACCGGAATAAACTCCCACACTGACAGTACATTTAAACTTGCGATTTTCTTCAAACTCCAAATTTTGTATTTTTTCACGTATTCTGTTTCCAACTAGTACAGCTTGTTCGTTGTTTGTATTGTGTAAGAGAGTTAAAAATTCCTCCCCCCCAAATCTGCAACTTAGATCTACTGGTCTTACACTTTCAGATATTACCTTTGCTATAATTTTTAACACTTCATCGCCAAACAGATGACCATAAATGTCATTTACTTTTTTGAAAAAATCTATATCAATAAAGAGAATAGATAACGATTCCTGTCCTCTCAAAGCCCTTTGATAATACGCATCTGCCTTATTCATAAAAAATCTTCTATTATGAATTTGAGTTAAGGGATCCAAGTTAGAGCTTTCCCGCAACAATGCATATGAACGTTCATACATTATGAGCAAAAACCCTGTTCCGTTTACAATCATCAATAAAAGCAACAAGATAAATGTTCCACTTTGAAAAATACTATTGGTAAATAAACTAATATCTTCATTAAATAGAGAAGTGAAAGCTCTCAGCAGGAGTAACATAAGAAAAATCAGGCTGATGACTCCTATAAATTTCTCGAACTTACTACTCTGCTTATTGGTGATATTTAGTATATTCGGAATCACAAGAATACAAAAAACACCTAAAGATGCAATCGCAATTCGAATATTTCCGATACCAAGCAAAATCTCAAAAACCACAAAAATAATTGTAGATAATGCTAACAAAACGATTTGTAATCCAAACCATATTTTTTTAGTTATTTTATTCATTCTCAAAACAAGTAGTGAGTCTAAGTAAAAACTAAAAAAGAGGAGGATATTACCAAAGTAAACTGATGCTATGTCACTTATATCTCCACGGAAGAATAATAAGATCCAGGCGGTTGCCTGTAATATCTTCGCAATGCCAAATCTCTTTATCAGCAATTTTTCATGATCTGATTCATGATACAAATAGTATTGTAATGTCAGAAAAGCCAGAGCTAAATTACCCAAGATTAAAATTCCCATCATGGTTTTTACATCTAGATTTATTGAGATTTCCAATAACATTTGATAATTCATTTTCACTCCATCAGTCTCCGTTCTTCTATGGCTTCAAAATCGACCTATACGCTCCGACAACATACTATCAGAAAGCGATATAATGCCAAACTTTCATAACGGTACCATACTCTAGCGGCGACGCCGTCTGCGCCCGCGTTTTAGATTTCTCACGATGTTTACAATCAACCATTTGATAAGAAACAAAACGGCTAAGAGACCGAGTATCATCAATATTTGGAGTACGACAGGAAGCGCTCTCACACTTGCAAGCACACCGACACCATTACCGCTTGTCGAATCGGGTGTCGTCGAGATGGCGCCGGGAGAACTCGTATTGTATTGATCGTGATCTTTCCCTTCAGAGTTCGACGGCGTGTCGTCAGGAGTCGTCGGAGTGGGGACGGTAGTCGGCGCCAAAAAATTGACACGGCGTTCAATGGCGGGACAACCGAGTCTCCTCGCCCCTTCCTCCATAAGCGCGCGTACCGGAATGGCTCGCCCGTACATTGAATTGTCCGCATACATCTCGGGGATTGCGATCCCGAGCGCAACACAGATGATCTTCCTTCCATCGTGTGTCACTCCGGAACCGACAAGACATTTGCCGGCTTGCGGTGTCGTGCCGGTCTTGACACCCGTATACCTCGCGAAATACTGCGAGTCGAGCAAATCTGCGCCATAAGCGACGAGCCCGTTCGAATTGGACATCGGAGCCCAGAAAGGATCTTTATGATTCTCGTCGGGCGGCAAACGATAACGTTGCATTCCCACAATATGCGCGATCTGCGGATGCTTCATCGCCTCGAACGTGATCGTTGCGAGATCGCGAGCCGTCGTGTAATGGCTTTGGTCGCGCTCATCAAATCCCGCCGAATTTGTAAAGCTCGTATTCTCGAGTCCCAATTCCCAAGCTAGAATATTCATGTTTTTCGCAAAGGACTGTTGCGACAACTCGGGATTGTTCGCATTGGACGGATCGATCGCCCCGTAATATCCCCCGTAATTCTGGGCGATGACACGCGCGACATCGTTGGCGGACGCGATCAACAGAGCTGCCATAGCGTCAAGTGTACGGATCTTATCGCCGCCCTTGAGTCCCTTGATACGTGCAGAATTCGGATCGGTCAGATTGACGGCATGGTCGGAAACGTGCAGAATGCGGTCCGGGTCGTAGTTTTTATCATTTACGAGAGTGAGCGCCGTCATGATCTTTGTCGTACTCGCATTCGCGCGTCGGACATCGGCGTTGTGCTCCATGATGACTTGCCCCGTATCGCCGTCTATGATGCAGTAGGCTTCAATCTTGACATCTTCATGCGTCATCCAGCCGCCGTTAGGCCAGCCGGTATCTGCGACAACATGGATCGCGCCGAAAAAGAAAAAACCGAGCGACAATATTAAAAGCAAAATAAACGCTCTTCTGTTTCTGAGAAGAGCCGGATTGGTTCTCATCCCGCTTTGTTGCTCCTGTCGTCGATTGAGCATCATACACTCCTTTTCATGCAGTTTATTGATATCATTCGCCGGTAAAGTCAAATGGGCGCGACAATTCTCTTCTCATCGGTTTGCGGACGACGTCTTCGGCGTAATCGGTCAGTCGGATGCAGTCATTTCTCCGTCACCAACCTCCCCGAACGCATTCCGGTAAGCTTCCAACATTTTGCGAATCGACTCATCTTCTCCCGAGCGCTCAACGAGCGCCGTCTCAAGCCACTCAAGGCGCGTGCGTCTGTTCTCATTCGCCACGATCGCCGGCCGAATCGCGAAGTAGAAAATGATGAATAGGATTGAAGCGACAATGACGGCAAACGTCAGCCCCTGGAGGACCTTTGCCGTTCCGCCACGCGATGTCTCGACGGCCCGCACATAATCGCCACCCGCGCGTAGCATCTCATCCTGCTCTCTTTTCGATGCCATCTGGACACGACCCGTTCCGTCTTCATCGGCAGCTCGTTGCAAGATCCCGCTTTTTGCCAAGCTCGCACGGACGGGTAGCAACCTATCCTCTCGCCTCCTCTTCGAGCTGTCGCGCGCTTCCTCCCTGATGCGCTCTTCACGCGCTCTCTTTCGCCACTCATTGATCGTGGGCACTATATCGGCGTCCGGTGAAGCAAGTAATACTTTTTCAAACTGTTTCTCCGCCTCGGCAAAACGCTGCATCTTCGCAAGAAGGAGTCCGTAGAGACTTGATGCCTCGATAAAAAGGGGCCATCGCACGCTCACTTTTTCCAATGCGATCATGGCGACGTCCGTATTATCAGTCCTTATCTGGTCAATCGCACGATTGTAAACGGAAACGATGCGCTCGCTCTCACTATCCGAGACCGGCAAGTCGCCCGGTAAGTCTTCGAGCTTTTCATACTTCGAAATTACCCGATCCCAATCGAATACATGCGCCTTATTTTTTACGTAAGAGCTCGTATCGTTCATGTCGGTCCTTCCTCCTCACTCACCGATAAAAACCTGTATCTCTCAGCCCAAAAGATCGTGAACGGCAGATTTCACACCGGACGCCAGATAAAGAGAACCACAGGCGCAAATCAACGCCTTTTTCTCTTCAGCCATCCTTAACGCTTTTTCCATGGCGGCATCAATGTCCGCCTCCGCGATGACAACCGTTTCCCCTCTATTATGCACCATGATACGCTCCGCTGTTTTCGCCAACGTCTCGGCGTCGAGTTTCCGTTCGCTCGGAGGCTCAGTCGCGACAATCCCCGCAATCTTGAACATTGAATCGGTCAAAAGCGCTCTTAGCATTTTTTCGTAATCTTTGTCTGCAAACAAGCCGATGAGAAAGACAATTGGGTCTCCGTCGGACAGGCGGGAAAGCGCTTCCTTAAGGCCTAGCATCCCCTGGAGATTGTGCGCGCCGTCCAACAGGACAAAAGGCGACCGTGACAGCACCTCTAAGCGTGCCGGCCAGACTGTCGTCTCGATGCCGCGCCTGATCGCTTCGCTGTCCGCCAGACCGGCGTGCGCGACGGCAAGCGCCGACTGCATCGCATAGATCGGTTGATAGGGTCCGAGAAGTTTCGTCGAGTATTCACGTCCCGTATGGCGCGAGCGGAACTTCTGTCCTTCTCTGCCGTAGTCCAGTACTTCGATGTCGCTGTATCCGACAAATGTAAGCGGCGCATCCACCGCCCGACATCTCTCTTCAAGGACCCGGCGAGCGTCAGCCGCGTCGTCTTGCGAGAGTAGTGCGTCTGAGGGATTATAAGCATAGACGGGGGTTCCGCGCTTAATGACGCCTGCTTTTTCACTCATAATCTCCGCCATCGTATTCCCGAGGCGATCCATATGATCGTATCCGGGCGATGCCATCATGGTCGCAATAGGTTTCTCAAGAATATTCGTCGAATCGAGGCGTCCGCCGAGTCCGGTCTCTAAAACGGCGTAATCACAGCCTTGCTCTTTGAACCAGAGAAACGCGACGGCAGTAATCATGTCAAACTGCGTCACATGCTGCCCGATCTCTTCGTGAACTTTTTCTGCGGTTTTTCCGACGACGCCCATCAGTCGGACAACATCGGTATCGGGAATTTCACCTGTCGTCAAATCGACATCGTAACGCGCAAGATCGGCAGGACCGTCGAGCACGCGTATACGTTCATTGAAGCGGATGAGATAAGGAGACGTGTACCAACCCACTTTATGACCTGCTTGACAAAGAATATGCGTCAAGTAACTGCTGATCGACCCTTTCCCGTTCGTACAGGCGACATGGAAAGACTCCATGTGACGCCACGGATCGCCGAGATGGCGGTACAAATGGAGGGCGCGGTCGCAGTTCAAATTCGCTCCGAACACCTCCGCCTTATCAATGATATTAAGTGCCTCATCTATGTTCATCTGATGATCATCATCCTCCGGGAAAACTAAAGAAAATCATAACAGAAATCCGGAAGGAGAGCACTTAGTCGGCGTTGTTATCTGAACGAATTATCGTCGTCGTGCTTTCAGGATCGACAATGATATCTTGCGTGACTTCCGATCCGTCGCGATTTTCGTCTTTCTCCGCTTCGTCGCTCCGACGATGTTCTTCTCTGAAAACGTAGAATTTACCGCTCAGTCGATTACCCAAAATGACGAACAGAAGCGCGATCAGCTTAGCAATCGGGAGGTTCGGGAATAGTTCATACGTAATATTAAGTCCAAAATACATAATCGGGTAGACAAGGTAAGTGAAAAAGAGTGAAATGGCGACGCGCGTACCGGTAAATCTCAGAAACTCTTTGAGAAGATGATCCGTTGAACGGAAGACCCAGAGGCGATTCAACACATAGGCGACGACGACCGATGCAACAGTCGCAGGAAGAATTGAAAAGTACCATTTTCCAAGGCCCAGCACATCGCTGAGCAACTTGAATACAATATTATCGACAATAGTCGCTATAACACCCGAAAAAAAGTAGCGAATGAATTCTCGGGTGAAGAATAAATCCTTCACCCGCGCCATGACTTTATCCGGAGTGCTCACAACTCATCCTCATCGAGCGGCTGATCAATCGACTCGGCATCTACATCAAGCTGTAGACGTCTCAAAGGCACGCGCCTTATCGGACGATTTTCTAGCGTCCCTGGCTGTATAATGGTTTTTTCTGTTTCTTCAACTGAATTCGTATCAGCGCGGACCGCATCTCGAGATGCGGGACCACCTGCATCGGATTCAGGTTCCGATTCGGTTTCATGATCATGTTGACGCGCCGAAGAACGGTCTACTGCTTTTTGCAATTTCGCCCAGTCTCCTTCAATTATCTCGATCGGCCGTACATTACCCGCTAACGGTGTTGGAGAGTCGATGTCATCCGGCATCATCCTATCGAGCACCGGCTCATCATCGTCGAACGCATAGGTCGACTTTTCTTTCGCGATGAATCTCTGTTCCTCTCCGCCAGTCGGTAGATTCACAATTCCCAGTCGCTTCCACGTGTCATCGCTTTCGGCGACATCATACTCCGGTTTTACGTCGAAAAGAATGGGGGCGCCTTGGTCGATGTCATCAAAATCGCCATCAAAAGATTCATTATCCAAACGGAAATCGAGCATAGTTTTTTTCGCTTCCCTTGCACGCCCGATGCCATAAAGTATGAGCAACAGAAGTACGCCCAAAAGCCCTAAAGTAATGAACAATAACCATAACGGCACCGTAAAACCGAACAAATTAACGGTCTTAGCCCCGCCGTCGACAGGATCACGTTCGCTCGGGAATATCGGATAATCCGTCGGTATCGTCGTCTCTTGGATATCAGGTTCCGTATGTTCGTCGTATTCGAGAAAAGTCCGTGCGAGAGGCACAAGCCACAGATCGGCGCGGATAAGCGAGTCGAGTATCTGATCGTAAAAATAGAACGTCTTCTCCTCGCCGTCGTTCATTCTAAGAGCGACAAGAAAAATCTCTTCCGGTATGTCAATGGATACGCCTTGCCATGTCAGAGGATTATCTTCATTAGCCGCTGTCGTCGTAGCCGTCGCGTCACTCGATTCATCCGAATCACCGGAGGTCGGCGGCGTTGTGTTGCCGTCGTAATGACGCCAATCAGGGATGGACGTCTCGGGTCCTACTTTGGACATCAGGTCATAGTACGCCCGATGTGTCATATAAAAGCCCTTCACGGGAACATAGCCGGGTACTTTCTGGCCGCGGACGTCGAGTGTTGTCAGCTCGAAGCCTTCCGGCAGACAACTTTTAGGAACAACGGAAAACGTGAAGTAACGAGAAGACCATTCCGATCTTAAAAAGGGAACGTATTGATCTGTTTCCTTATCCAAATAGTAGAAGCGCGCCTCGCCTTTGTCATCCGCCAACCAGAAAAGAGTATACGGCAACGTCTCCGAACGATAGACGGTCGTCAACTTCTCATAGCCTTCAATCGCTTCGGGTTCAAACGATCTGGGGATGATATTGTCCGACGGAACGGATTCCGGTACGCTGAGGACAGTTCCGTCATATCGCGTGGCGGAGAACGCGACGATCGGTCCCGTCGGCGCGGTTGTCGTCGTTGTTTCTGAGGATGTCGTCGTAGTCGTCGTCGTTGTAGTCGTTGTTCTCGTTGTCGTTGTCGTTGTTGGCCTCGGTGTCGTCCTCGTTGGCGTGGTTGTCGGTTTCGTTGTTATCGTTGTCGTCGTGGTCGTGGTCGTCGTCGATTCAGTGGTCGGTTCAGTGGTCGGTTCGGTGAGGGTGATGGAAACAGTAGCTCCTGCCTCAATGGTATTTTCTTCGGGATCGATGATGCCGTCGAGTGCTTCTATAATTCTAAGAGTTGCCTTACCGGTCTCTATGACTTTGAATGTCAATGAAAGTACGGAACCGACATTTACAGATTGCGTTCCACTAGCTGTCACGCCAACAACTAGCAAATTATTGAAAACCCCTTCATTAAAAGATCCTGCTAAACCGGATATATTTTTCCCGCTGACGTACTCGAGAAGAGAACTATCGTAGGTTACTCTAAAGCTGAATGTACGCGTCTCCATTTTCGGTGTAAAACCGAGCGTAATGGTCACCGTCTGCCCGACGGTTGCCTCCTTAGTCGAAGAGGAAATCGTAGCTGTCCGCTCGGCAGCCGTGACGAAAAAGGACACTGACAGTGTCATCACGAGAACACAGACGATCACAATGGCAAAATGTTTTTTAATTCTCATATCTTTATAACCAGTTTTTAGAATTGATCACGAGCGGGAGTCGATTTCGGCTATGAAGAAGTAAGAGCCTCTCTCGATCCCGGCGCCATCACTCCTGTGGAATAACCCTTCCCTTGTAGATGTAGTCGATAATGGCCGACAAATCGTTTGAGTTCACGACACCGTTTCGCGACGCATCCATCGCCATAAGCTGTGCGGGCGTGACCTCTCTCCCCGCATAGATGTAGTCGATGATATAAGACATATCGTTCGAGTTGATCTTGCCGTTTCCGCTCACATCGCCGTAAATCACGAGCGTCAATATCGCGCAAGGCGTCGTCGACGATTCTTCATACCACTCAAATGTCGCACCTGTCCCGAGGAGCGTATCGTCCGAAACGATGTTCCCTTTCGCGTCCTTGATTGTGAGGGTCATGCCTTCGGGAATTTCCAGAGCGGCGCGAATTTTGCCGGCGATATTTCTCCCCTCTTCGGGAGTGTCAGCGGGCGTGGCGTTCAATAGAAAGCCATCGCGTATCACGTAATTGTCGGAAACGGTCGGAACAAACGGATCCTGTTCAGGAGGATCTTCACCGGGCGGATCTTCATCGGGCGGATCTTCGCCTGGAGGATCTTCGTCGGGCGGTTCTTCACCTCGATTGACGACGACGGTATACGGGCGTATTTCTCCGCGTTCGGCGACAGCCTCCAGTACGATCGTATTCGCGCCCGCCGTCAGCGTGTGATTACCCGTGTTATTGATCGTACAACTTGCGTGATACGATTCGGCGGTAAGCGTTATGTCATTGACGGATTCATCCACCGAGACAGTATAGGAATATACTTCAGGGTCGAATTCAGGCGTGAGCGTTCCGGTAGAAACCGTGATGGATTTCAACCAATTGTTAAGACTCTTATTGCTTGTCGGATACGGCGACTTCTCTTCGGGCAGCTCGGTGAGAACCGGTATTTTGAAGACAAAAGGCATGTGGAGCAGGTTTTCATTGAGATACATTTCGAAGACACGTGCCGCTTCGTAGTAAGGCGCATAGACGTTACCCATGTACTGGTGCCAATAAGTGCCGTACGTGTCACCGTCCAAGTTGAATTTTTGCGAGTATTGCGTATCCTGCCCCGCGTTTATATAACCTCTCCCGATCCAGAATGCACCGCCGACAATGGCTCGCCATTGATTGTTCCAAGGGAGCCAATATCTCTCGCGCTCGGTGTCTGTGGGACCGGATCCTGTACTTCCGTACCGCGCATACTTCAAACCGTTCAGCACTGGATTCGTACCGGCGGTCGCACCGATGTTATAGAAGTTGTAGTAACCTTCATAGCCTTCGACCGTACCGGAAACGGAACCCGATCCGTTGCGACCGACCTCCATCAAGCAACGTTGCACGAGGAAAAACGGGCTGACGTTCGTAATTTCTGCCGCCTCGATAAAGATCTCGGGATACGTCAACGTCCTCTCTGTGCCGTCTCGATGATCAGTGAACGTGACGCTCTTTCCTTCCATAAAAGTGCCGACAATTGCCGCTTCGACGGCATGGATCGTATGTGCCTGCCTGTTGTAGCTCAATAATTCAAACTGGAAGATCTGTTGTTCATTGAGAAAATTGCGCGCGTCGATCGAATAAGCAACAATCTCGCGGCTTGCGCCGACCCAACCGCCCGCGTCGTAGATCGTCCACTCGTCCGTCTTATAATTGTAATCGCCGGGTAAGTAAGATCGATGGCTCAAAAGAGAATTCCTGCCGACAAGGTTGGTCCCTTTTCTTCTTATCTCCTCATACACCGCCTTGTCGAACGTCAATGGTAAGCGTGTGGTACTTGCGGTATCAAAATCTATGATGTGATGTGCTATAAAAATCCACTCGGGATATGTCTCGTGAAGCGCGCGAAGCGCCGGCTTGTAGCTCTCCGGGAATCCTTGATCCGCCAAATGATATTCGAAATCGTGATCGTCTTCTATGATGGGAGGCGCGACAATGGGCGTATCCGTCAATGTCACAAGCGGTGAATGGACATAGCCTTCCAAATCGAGGGAGATGGCTCGAACGTAATACCACGTATCGACGCCATTCACTTCCTTGCCCGTTACTTTCACGAATACTTCAACGCGAGTACCGCGCGGCAACAAAGAAAGCCTCGAAGAATCTGTCGTCGGTTGACTTCTCAGATAACTTCCATTCGCCGAATTCGTATAACCGATCCGGTTAATCTCTTCTCCCTCGGGAGGAGCGGCATATAACGCCATCGTAAAACAGGCAGACGAGAGCAGGACAGCGACAAGAAATAATGCGATAGAACGCTTGATATTCAAACGTCCGCGTGCCATCCATGTATCGAATTGTTGTGATTTCGCCATCAGGCTTCTAAAAATCAAGTCAATACCTCGTCCAGCTCATAATGAACATAGTTAGACATATTTTACGCCGCTTGCGTATATTCGGTCAAACAATCCACGTATGATCAGGCACGCTGTATCACGTTTGTCATCGTATTGCCGTATCGTCGCAATCAGTTTATTTCAAATTGAAGTCAAAGTTGATCTCATCGAGCGATTTCGCGTACGCGGGAAGTGCATTCTCCTTAAACCAATCGACCTCCGGCAAACGGAACGCGTCGAGTCGCCCCCCTACCTCGACCTTCGCGCGCTCAAATTCGCGGTTACCGACCTTCTGCTCGTCGAGGCACTTAATGTAAGCGGAAAAACAATCGGCCGCTTTGACGAGGTTCAGCGCCTCCGAGACAACGACGTCATCGGTGTCGGGAAGCAGGAATTTCCTGTACTCGCACGCAAGATCGTCCGGGAGCATGGCGAGCAGAACTTCGCTGGCTTCCCGTTCAATCTCCTTATAAGTCGTTTCCATCGGACGGTTATGGTATTTCAACGGTTTCGGCAGGTCACCCGTGATAATCTCCGGCAGATCGTGGTATAGGGCCAACGTTGCGACAAATAGAGGATCGGGGCAGACTCTCCCGTCTGAGAATTTCATCTTTCGAACGATTGCGAGCAGATGCGCAATCACCGCGACATCATGCGAGTGTTCCTGGATGTTTTCAAGTTCCGTATTTCTCATCAACCCCCAACGATTGATGTAGCGCATACGGTGAATCATTGCAAAAAAAGAAGTATTCATGGCCATCAATATCCTTTTACTGTCACATCCCGTAAATCGTATTGAACATGCGGTTGGCATACGGATCGGTCATGCCCGCGATGTAGTCGGTGACAATACGCAGCGATCCGGCATCTTTCTCCGGATGGCGATTCATGTAATCCCAAAATGCGACGGAAGGCATCTCTTTACTGTTCGGCTCGCCTTGCTCCGCACATTGCAAGTAATATTCAAAGAGTCCCTCCAACACATTGCGCACTTGATTCTCATATCGCTTGACGCGCGGCGCTTTGTAGATTCTTTCAACGTTAATAATAATGAGACTCTGGAGAGCCTCCCCGATTTCATCGCTCATGGCAATCGCGTCGGAATCGACGCTGTTTTCGACAATATCTCTCACCAACGTATTGACGATCTCTCTGTTGTTGTTGCCGAGAGTCGCACGAAGGTCGCTCGGCAGTTCCTCAAACGACAACAACCCGCTACGCGTGGCATCTTCAATATCGCGACCGACGTAGGCGATCCGATCGGAAAACCGAACGAGGCATCCCTCAAGAGTCGCCGGCGGATCGTGAACAAGCGAACCTTTTGCGAGGTCTTCCTCGCGTTTGTCGCGTTTTGGAGTGAGCTTGAACTCGTCGTATCGTTCACCGCAATGCGACGCGATCCCGTCTCGCACTTCAAACGTCAAGTTGAGACCGTGTCCGTCATTGTGCTCAGACAGAATATCGATCACCCGCAGGCCGTGACGTTCATGCCGGAAAACGAAGTCGCTTCCGTAACTGCGCAGGAGGTCGTCTAGTGTCGCTTCTCCGGAATGGCCGAAAGGCGCATGCCCGACGTCATGTCCGAGCGCAATCGCGCGAATCAGGTCACGATTCAGTCCGAGCGCACCTCCAATCATCTCCGCCAGATAGCTGACATATTGAACGTGTTCCATGCGCGTGCAGACGTGGTCGTTCTGAGGATCGAAGAAAACTTGTGTCTTGTGACGAAGTCTGCGGAAAGGCATCGAGTAAATAATTCGTCCGATGTCGCGCTCGTAAGCCGTGCGAACAGCGCACTCGCTTTCGGGACGCGTGCGACCGCGACTTTGCGAAGAGAGAGATGCTCTCGGGTTCAGCAAGTTACGCTCCGCCCGCTCTTTTTGCAAGCGGGGGCACAGATTAGAAGTACAGGCATCAAACAACATATTGTCCATCATTGTCAGTCCCTCACACATCATTCATCGATTGATAACGACGACTGGCTCGCCATAAAGCGCTTGATGTTACCATCGAAATCAATGACTAAGATCGCGTCGTCGCCGGTCTCTGTTATGTTTTGAATCTCTCCGATACCGAACCTCACATGACGAACTGAATCACCGGGCTTAAGATTGGATGGATCGAGACCGGACGACTTTTTCTCCGTCAGCTGACCCAAGTGACGTCTCGTCACCGCCTTGTACTCGCGTTCGTCATCCAACGCGGCAGCTGTTTGTTTCTTTTTCAAAATATGGCCGACCATCTCGGCAAAGAATTCTTCATGCCCCGAGTAACTCGTGCTGCCGGTTTCTCTGTCAAAGTTAAGATATGAGCCGTACACGCCTCTTTTCTCGACTAGATCTTCCGAGATATCTTCACTGAACCTCGATGGCGGGTTGTACTGCGTATGTCCGAATAACAGCCTCGAGACAGCGGAAGTAATGATGAGTTCTTTTTTCGCGCGCGTGACGGCAACGTATGCAAGGCGTCTCTCCTCCTCCAGACCATCCGTCTCCTGAAGTGATTGCATACTGGGGAAAATACCTTCCTCCGCTCCCATGATAACAACCGTATCGAATTCAAGCCCCTTTGCGCTGTGGACGGTCATGAGGCTGACTTTCGGCGTCTCGCGCTCTTTATCCTGATCGGAATAGAGAACGGCGCGCTCGAGAAACAACCTCAACACGCCCTCAAGTGAGCGATCCGTTATGAGATTTTGCCTGACCTCGCCTTCGGACGAAAATTCCCACAAATCGTCGAACGACTCGATATCCAATCGCCCTTCGAATTCTATCGCGTCCGAAATCAACTCCTTGAGATTTTCCAATCTCGATTCTGCCTCGACATCGCCGCGCGCTTTGAGTTCTTCATAGTAAGCGATCAGCCCTGTATCGACTTCAACCATCTTCACAAATTCGGCAAAAGAGAGTTCCTCCGATAGAAGCACATTACGCAACGATGCAATCAGCTTGACAAACAGCGTCAACCTGCCGGCGGCGCGCCCGAGATCGGGGCATTCGCCGGCTCGCCTCGCCGCCTCGAACAGGGAAATGCCTCTCTCCCCCGCGAACGCCGCCAAACGTTCGAGCGTGACGGAACCGAGTCCGCGTCTCGGCTGATTGATGACGCGTCGAAAGGCAATCTCATCTTCCGGCGATTGAATCAACGATAGATAGGCAGTCACGTCTTTAATTTCAGCGCGGTCGTAGAAACGCGTTCCACCGTAAATGATGTATTCGATTCCGAGTTCGCGAAGTGCAAACTCCAAATTACGCGACAGCGCGTTCATGCGGTAGAGAACGGCGATTTCAATCTCCTCATGATTTTCCGCGAACTGAAAACGACGTTGCACTTCACGCGCGATAAATCTCGCCTCATCGATATGATCGGCGGCGCGATACATGAGGATCGGCACCCCTTCGCCGTGAGCAGTCCACAGCGTCTTCTTCTTGCGCGAACGATTCTCCCGGATTACTTGGTTCGCCGCGGCGAGAATCGTCTTCGTCGAACGGTAATTTTGTTCAAGGCGGATAACCGTACAGTCGGGAAAATCGTCTTCGAAATCGAGAATGTTGCGTATCGTCGCCCCTCTAAAACCGTAAATCGACTGATCGTCATCTCCGACCACGCAAAGATTGCGACTTTTTTCCGCTAAGAGTCGGATAAGCTCGTATTGGACAACGTTCGTATCTTGGTATTCATCGACCAAGATGTGCGTAAATTGCCGCTGGCAATGTTCCAAAACGTGCGTATGCTCACGAAACAGTCGGAGTGTCTCCGTCAGGATGTCATCAAAGTCCATCGCGTTCTTCTCAAACAGGGATTTCTGATATGCCTTGTAAATGGCAATGCGCTGTTTGTCGATGTAATATCCGGTCGATCGTTTCTCAAGCTGCTCCGGACTGATGTCGTCGTTCTTGTATCGGCTGATGATACTGAGCGCTTCTCTCGGCGACAGCATGCGCTCGCTGATATTCAACTCCTTCAGCACGTCAGCCATGATGCGGCGCTGATCGGTCGTGTCGAATATGGTAAAAGACGGTCGGTACCCTAGCAGACTGCCGTATCTTCGAAGGATACGTAACATCATGGAATGAAAAGTCCCGACCCAAACCCCGCGACTCTCCAACCCGATCAGCTCTTCGATGCGCTCCTTCATTTCGTTAGCCGCTTTATTCGTGAAAGTTATCGCCAAAATGCGTGCGGGATGTATGCCTAGATGACGAATAAGCCAAGCGACGCGGCGCGTTATCACACGCGTTTTGCCCGAACCTGCGCCCGCCAGTATCAAAAGCGGACCTTCTGTTGTCAGCACGGCCCGCTCCTGTTCAGAATTCAAGTGCTCAAGTAAAATGGAGTCTTCTAATGAAGTCACATATCACCTCGCGCGCGTTAATGGATCCATACAAATATTGCGGGATAACGATCAATATTCAGGCTCGATCAAGCCGTAATCACCGTCATCACGTTTGTAGACGACACATACTTTGCCCGTCTCACTCGAAAGGAATATAAGGAAAGAGTGTCCGAGCAGTTCCATCTGGAGAGTCGCCTCATCGGGAGTCATCGCGTCAATCGGAAATGATTTGCGACGAATGATGTGGAATTCGCCTTCGGAAGGCTCATCAATTTGCGCCTCCTGTTGCTCGAAGTAAGTGTCCATGTAGGAGTAATCCTTGGTACGCTTCTTCATGCGCGATTTATATTTACGTATTTGCCCCTCCATGTTGGCAATCGCCTGTTCAACGGCTGTCATCGCTTCCGGAGCGACGGATTCTGCACGATAGAAATGCGTTCGAATATTGATCGTAACCTCTGCACGCACGTTGTTTCCCTCCGGTTGGAGTTTCACTTCACCGCGAGCGCTCTCATCAAAAAAGCGACTAAACTTATCCATTTTCTGTTCGATCGCTTCTCGAAGTGTGTCGTTTATGCGCATATTCAGGCCAAAAATTTCTAATCTCATTTCTTCCGATTCCTTTCCCCGCGATCGATATCAAATCGATCACTCTCTAGTTGTTTTAATTATACAGCATCGTCCCCGTCTCTGCCGTCACTAAAACAACCAATCGCACGCGACTTTTCTTTGACAATTCTTTTGATTGCCTCTCGAGTCAATACGAAATATTGAGCAGACGAGTGGTATAGTAAAAACATAGTAAATGAGGTTCACCGATCGTGCGATGATCATCGGGACTCGCGTGAAGGAAAGGTGTCAATATGAATAACAGACGCACACCGACAAAACATTTGACGTGGCGCGCCATATTACTCACCATACCCGGTGCCGTCCTAATCACGGCATCTTCGAGTTATGTCGCGCTCCGCGCAAGCGCTCTGCCTTGGCCAACGATTTTTGTGACCGTACTGTCCATGGTGGTTATGAGGATGTTCAGACGTCGTGATGTCAATGAGATCCATGTCGCCGCAACGGGCATCGATGCGGGCGCCATGGTCGCGGGAGGTCTCGTCTTTACGATTCCCGGACTTTTTATTACGGGGCTGTGGAAAGTCGACCGAGCCGGCGGTCAGACGGCCGGTGATTTCCTCAGGCAACATCTTCCTACCGTCATACTGATCGCGTTTGCTGGTGTATTGATCGGCACGTCGCTCTGCTGGTTCTTCCGTAAACGCAATATTGAAGACATGGAACTCCCTTACCCGATCGGCAAGGCAGCCGCCGCGACGATATCAGCCGGTGAATCGGGCGGTAGCAAAGCGCTTGTTCTCTTCGGTTTTCTTGCGTTAGCCTCTGTCTTCACGCTTCTCCGTGACGAGTTTTTACTTGTCCCCGCGATATTCGCTTTTTCAGTTGCAGGCATTCCGCTCACGCTTCAAGTATCTCCCTTGGCACTCGGAATCGGAACGCTGATCGGGTTTTCATCGACGGTCTATTGGTTCGTCGGCGCCGCGATTACAACGTTGGGACGTTTTACTCTACTCCGATTGGCGTCCGACAATGGATGGACTGGCGTGGAAATGTCGTTCGCCGGTTGGAACCTGACGACGGCCATTGCGCTCATGGTCGGTGCCGGTGCCGGCACGCTCCTCTCATTCGTACTCAGTTCGCTTTTAAAAGGGAAATGGAAGAGCGATCCTTTGCGCAAGGGAGAAAAAAGTCGCGAAAGGACGACAGTGAGTCTCGGGACTTCAAGTAAAGGAATCGGTCTGTTCTCACTCTTCTTTGTCGCCGTCGCTTTTGTCATCTCCATTCTGATCGGATTGAAAGTCCTGCCGGCGATTCTTCTCATGGGCGGTGTCTTTTTCGCCGCGATGATGTCTTCGCTCATCACGGGGCAGACGGGAATCAACCCGATGGAAGTATTCGGCATCATCGTCCTTCTCGCCATACGCATCGCCGTCAATGTCAGCGCTACGCACGCGTTTTTTATCGCCGCGGTCGTCGCCGTCGCCTGCGGTTACGCCGGCGACATGATGAACGACTACAAAGCCGGTGCCATTCTCAAGACGAATCCCACGGCACAGTATATCATCGAACTGATCGGCGGTTTGTTCGGAGCGGTAACGGCTTCCGTCGCCATCTTGGCCATCATCTATTCGCGAGGCGGTGTCGGGGTCGATGCGGGACTCCCCGCCGCTCAAGCGCACAGCGTCGCCGCCATGGTCCAAGGAATCGGTGACCCCGCATTCTTTATCATCGGAGCTGTCGCGGGGTGTCTTCTCACTCTCCTGAAAGTACCTGCCATGATCATCGGAATCGGCATGATGCTCGCGGGCTATGGACTCGCCATTCCGATTTTTATTGGTGGATTCATTGAGCTCATCACACGCAAAACGATGAAAGTGAGCAGTCAGAATACCATTCAAATGGGCGCCGCCGGTATGCTCGGAGGAGAAGGATTGACTGGCACGATACTCGCCATCATCAGTCTTTTTAAGTAACGGGAAGCGACTTA
>JAAZKT010000008.1 GCA_012799695.1 Clostridiaceae bacterium | reverse complement strand
TAAAGCGCACTCATGTACTGTTTGCCACAGTCCAATGTTTCGGCTACGGCAAATTCCTCTTTCATCTTTGCGAATTCATCACCGGCTTTCCTAAGCAATGTTGCGCGTTCACGCGGTGACATCTTCGGCCAAGGCCCCTCGTCAAATGCTTTGCGGGCTGCCTGAATGGCCTTTTCGCAATCTTCTGTTCCACCTTCGTAAGCTGTCGCAAAGACTTCTCCATTGGCGGGATTCACCATGTCAAAAGTCCTTCCCGATGCCGATGGCACAAAAGCGCCGTCGATATACAGTTCGTAAGGTGTACTCTTAATAAATTTTTGCCAATCCATTTTCACCTCCATCACCTCATTTTGATTTCTTTTGTAAACGACTTAACAAACTGAGTACAGCGAATACCGCTGCCCCCAGTGCATACCACAAGAAAGCCATTTTGAATGTTTCCGGGCCGTCAGGACCCATACCGGCTAAGTGCTAAGTATTCCACGATGCGTCTTCCAAGATTGCCTGTTTCACTGAATATACTATTAATCGTCTAATTTTTCAACAGAATCAGCGAAAAAAGCGCGAAATATCTCATTTTTAATCAAATATTGCTTAAAAATGTCGATTCCCCCGGAAAGCATATATGTGCGTGAAGGAATATAGTCAATGCCATCCAATCCGGAGCGCGCGGATGTTTAGAAAAAGTACCGCGGGATGATGTATATTTTAGATTAGTAAAGACTCTGCACTTATTTGCATAGTGAATTGGGGAGTTCACATGAAGAAAACTCTGATCGGTCTATCTATTGCAACCCTTATTATTGTCCTACTCGCCTACTTTACAGGAGGTACCGACTTAGTTTTGGAAGGACTTGATAGAGCCTTCGGCAATATGAAGAAGGCAGGCTTCATGATTCTCACTTCTTTTCTCCTAATCGGACAATTACTGTGCATAGTCGATGAAAACATGGTTAACCGCATCTTGAATAACATCAAGGGACTGAAAGGCATTGTCATAAGTGCGCTTGTAGGCGGTTTAATGCCCGTCGGGCCTTATCTCTTCTACCCTTTCGTCAAAATGTTCCACGGCCATGACCTACCCTACTACATTCTCATCGCCTTCATCTTCGGAAAGTACACATATGACTTTGCCCGAATACCGATGGAGATCAGTCTGGTCAGTCCCAAAATCGCTCTGCTACGATACCTATCGACTCTGCCCATACCGATCATTGCGGCACTCATCACATACCGCCTGTTCCGAAACCGCACGCTCTCACAGCTTCACCATCGGAAGACTGATTAAGAGGGAGGTTAAGGAAGTGGTGACCACAACAGCCATCCTCGCTCTTATTGCTTTGGCCCTGTTTGTCTTCAACGCAAGACGAACAAGGCAACAGGTGAACGGTCTGAAGACAGGTCTCAAGCTGTTGCTAAAAAATTTGCCCATCATTTTACTGGCATTGATCCTTGCCGGCATGGTAGAAGTCTTGATACCACGCGATTTTGTTCAAAACTGGCTCTCGGCGGAAGCAGGTATCCGCGGCGTTGTAATAGGCGTCTTAGGAGGCATTATACTTGCTATGGGCCCCTACGCCACATTACCCATTGTTTCTTCCATCTACGTTTCGGGCGCAGGTATCGGCACCGTTATCGCTCTTATCAGTAGCTGGTCTCTTCTTGGTTTGAGCAAAACGCCTCATGAAGCGGCACATATGGGCGGCAAATTTGTCGCTTACAAAACGGTCCTTGGTCTTAGTATGAGCTTTTTAGCAGGCTGTGTCGGACTGGGTTTAGAATATTTGTTTTTTTAGTCAGGCGACCTCCGTAAATTGTTCCTGACTGCAAAAGGTAATCGCGCAAAATGGCAAACCGCGCTTAAAATCAATCGAGAACACGATAAGGTGAAGCATGCCAATAACACACAACCATCAATCGAGCGGTAGTAGATTGTAAAGAATGGAATTGTACGATAACGACAGTTTGCCTACTCGTCGTTTGGAGCATCCGACTCAAGTCGCTTCGCAAGGAGTTCCCATAACGTCCGGTCAATGGACTGCCCATTCAATAATTCCGGCTTCTTGGTGATCGTCTCGATAAGCCGCGAGACTTCTCGCTCGCGATCAATGTTCGCTTGATGTCCGGAAAGCAGAACATCGGGAACGGCGCGATCGCGCCAGACACGAGGGCGCGTGTACTGAGGCCACTCCAATAAACCGTCCGAAAACGATTCGAGTTGCCACGCCTCCTCGTCGGGCAGAACGCCGGGGAGCAAACGCGTAATCACATCGATCATGACAGCGGCGGCAAGCTCTCCCCCCGTCAAAACGTAATCGCCCAAAGAAACTTCTTCGGCACCGATCTCTTCGATAACGCGCGCGTCGACGCCCTCATAATGGCCGCAAATGAAGGCGATATGCGATTTCTTCGAAAGTTCAAAAGCCATCGCCTGATCAAACGTTTTCCCTGCGGGTGATAAAAAGATGGTATGTACGGATTTACAATTTTCGACGCTATCACTACAGTCGTTTGATCGATCTTCCTTGTCGTGAGCGGCTTTCTCAACTACCGAGCGCCAAGCGTCGTATATGGGATCGCACATCATCACCATCCCGCGACCGCCTCCATAGGGAGCGTCATCGACTTGCCCATAGTCATTGATCGCATAATCGCGTATCTGTACGAGTTCGAGCTCAATCAAACCTCGATCCGACGCTCGCGCCGTCATGCTGAAGTCGAGCGCATCGCGCACCTGCTCGGGGAAAAGCGAAAGAACCGAAAACTTCATGACGACCCTCTGTAGAGCTCAAATAGGCCCTCAGGCAATACGACTTCAATCGTATTGGCCTCGATATCGACGTACGGAACGATCGATTTTAGAAATGGGATGAGCACATCGCTCTCGCCGGGCTTACGGACAACGAGCACCTCCGATCCCCCGGCACTGATAAAGTCGACCAGCTCGCCGAGATCGCCGAGCGCGCGATCGATTACGCGCGCTCCGACAAGGTCACCCGTATAGAATTCATCGTCATCGCGAAGTTCGATCGCATCTTCCCTGTTGACGGCAAGGTAAGAGCCGCAGTAGCTCCTAGCCGTTTCGCGATCCTCACATCCACGGAGCGCGAGCAATAGGCCCGACGGCGTAATACGAATGTTGGAGATCGTCACTTCGCCGTAGGGCTCGGCATCCCTATCTTTCACAAGAAAACATTTCATGCCCTCCGTAAAGCGCGCGTCGTCGTCCGTAAGACTTCTTGTGAGAATCTCGCCACGTACGCCGTGCGCGCGCTGAAGGTAACCGATTAGGAGACGAACCGACTTCATGAGACGATATCAACCGATACGCGTTTTCCGTCCATGGCGCCCTTTGCCTTCATGACGGCGCGGATGGCGTGAGCCCGACGACCGCCGCGACCTATCACGCGACCGATATCCTCCGCATGGGCATGAACGCTTAAGACGACTTCCCTGCCCCTCGTCTCCTCTTCAATCACGAGCTCTTCCGGATGCCGGATAAGGGGCTCAATCACAGTTCTCAACAACTCTTTCATGACTTACTCCAGAATCCCGTTATACTTCAACAGTTTTTTTACTGTTTCCGTCGGTTGCGCACCCTTAGAGATCCAATCCTTTACCTTATCGGCGTCAACTTTAAAAGTAGACGGATCGGTGTGCGGATCGTACGTGCCGATTTGCTCGATAAAACGACCGTCACGCGGTGAGCGCGAATCGGCGACGACAACGCGGTAATAAGGTTGCTTCTTTTTTCCGACTCTCTTGAGGCGAATTTTTACTGCCATATTTTTCCTCCAATATATCTGTTTGTATCTATCTCAACAGTGACTTTGTCACTGAAGGAATCCATTAAGAGCGGTTTTAGCAATCCTAAAAGCCGAAACCGCTGCCGAACGGCAGACGCTTACGCCGTCCCTTCTTTCCGCCGAGCATGCCGAACTGTTTCATCAACTTCAGCATGTCGTCATATTGGCGCACGACGCGATTGACGTCCTGTACCGTCATGCCGCTCCCGGCGGCGATGCGACGACGGCGCGACGCATTAAGCAATTTCGGATTTTCACGTTCGCGCACGGTCATCGACTGAATGATGGCGCGCGTGCGTATGAGTCCCCTCTCATCGACTTCCAAATTTCCCATCCGTTGCCCCATTCCGGGAATCATGGAAATCATTTCCTTCATTGAGCCCATATCCTGAATCTGCTCGAGCTGTTCAAGCATATCCTGCATCGTAAAGGTGTTCGCCTTGAGGCGATCCATCGTCTTTTGCGCCTGTTTCTCGTCGAACGCGTCTGAAGCTTTTTCAATCAGCGTCAGCACGTCGCCCATGCCGAGTATGCGTGAAGCAAGCCGGTCGGGATGAAAAACTTCAAGGTCGCGCAGTTTCTCGCCTGTACCGACCATTTTGATCGGCTTGCCCGTCATGCGCCTTATCGAGAGCGCAGCGCCGCCCCGCGCGTCGCCGTCCAACTTCGTCATGATAAATCCGTCAAGACCGATCTGTCGGTCAAACGCCTCTGCGATTGCGACGGCCTCTTGACCGATCATCGCGTCAACGATCAGGAGTCTCTCATCGGGTTTGACGACATCGTCGACTTCCTTGAGCTCTCGCATAAGTTCGTCATCAACCGTCATGCGACCTGCCGTATCGACGATAAGCGTGTCGCACATCATATACTTGGCGCGCTCAATCCCCTGCTGTGCGATCACAGCGGCGCTTTTCTCCTCAGGATTTATGTAACGCTCGACGCCCGCCTGTTCCGCCAATACGCGCAACTGCTCCTGCGCGGCGGGTCGATGGACGTCGACGGAGACGAGCATCGGCCTTTTGCCACGTTCTTTCAGGTGGAGTCCGAGTTTTGCTGCCGCCGTCGTCTTTCCCGTGCCCTGTAATCCATAGAGCATGAAAACGGTAAAACCTGTCGGCGAGACCGCAAGCTTTTCTTCTTCACCGAGAATATGGATCAGCGATTCGTGGACGATTTTGACAACTTGTTGACCCGGCGTCAGACTTTCCAAGACTTCCGCTCCGAGCGCCTTCTCGCCGATTTCGTCCGTCAGTTCCTTGACGACGCGATAATTGACATCGGCTTCGAGCAGAGCGAGACGAATCTCGCGCATCATGTTTTTGATATCTTTTTCCGTCACGCGGCTCTTACCGCGCATCGCATCGGCAATACGCCCGAGTCTTGAACTTAAGTTTTCAAAAAGCGCCATGTCAACTCCTCTCGCTTTCGTATAGGCCGAATGTATGTAACAGCGCATCAAGTACGCGTAATGTCTCTTCTGTCTGGCCGCAGGCGAGCAAGTCCCTCGCGTAAAGCAACGCCTGTGACAGCTCGCGTTCACGCTCCGCCTGTCCCAGTTTGCGTTCGAACTCCTCAAGTTTCGACGCTCCCCTTCTCACCTGCTCGTGGACGCCCTGACGCGTCAATCCGGTCAGATCGGCAATTTCAGCCAATGACAAATCATCGGCATAAAAATACGTCAACACTTGGAGTTGACGCTCGCTAAGCAAATCGCCGTAATAATCGAGCCAGAGACAAATGTCAGTATGCTTTACTTCATCAATACGTTCGCGCGAAAAATCCATAGAACGATTATATATAGCAAAAAAATAGCTGTCAAGCATTTTACTTGACAGCCTGCCGAATTACAAGATTAAACAAGTGACTCAATTCAATACTCCGGCAAGATCGCCTTTAAGAACAGTTCGCGATCAAAATCCTGCAAATCGTCGGCGCCTTCGCCCAAACCTGCGAGTACAAGCGGTAGTCCCGTCTCGCGCGCGACGGCGATCGCTACGCCGCCTTTAGCATTTCCGTCGAGTTTTGTGATGACAATACCGGTAAGCGCCACCGAGTCATTGAATGCGCGGGCCTGGATGATCCCGTTCTGGCCTGTCGTCGCGTCGATCACCAACAGTGTCTCAAGCTTTGCGTCGGGAGCCTCGCGATCGATTACGCGCCGAATCTTGGCGAGCTCGTCCATCAAGTTTTTCTTCGTGTGAAGACGCCCCGCAGTATCGACGATGAGCAACTCCGTACCGCGCGCCTTTGCCGATTGAATCGCATCGAACACAACGGCGGCGGGGTCGGAACCCATATCGTGCGCGATCACGGCAGTCTGCGTCCGCTCGCCCCAGACTTTTAACTGATCGATCGCAGCGGCCCTGAACGTATCGGCGGCAGCCATCATCACGCGATATTGTTCGCGCTTGGCGCGCTGGGCGAGCTTCGCGGATGTCGTCGTCTTGCCCGTCCCGTTGACGCCGACCATCAGATAGATCGTCAATTTGCCGCGTTCAAGCGTCAACTTCCTTTCGGTGAGCATCGATGAAAGCGTCTCGTAAAGGGCTCCTATGACGCCGGCGTGCGAATCATCACCAGTATTTCTGATATGCTCGCGGATCGCATCGATCGATTCCATCGAAGCGGTGATGCCGCAATCGGCCTGTATGAGCGTCATCTCGAGCTCATCGAGCATATCGTCGTCGAAATGGCCGAACTCGGCGGCAAGACGATTGAATTGCGCCGCTACGAAATCGCGCGTTTTCGTAAGACCGTGTTTAAATTTCTCAAAAACACTCATGACGCATCTCCCAAAGACAAGGCTCAATCTCCGTACGACAACGCCGATGAGAGTTTCATCGACAGAACGCGCGAAATGCCTCGCTCCTGCATCGTGACTCCGTACAGACGGTCCGACGCTTCCATCGTACCCTTGCGGTGCGTGACAAGAATAAATTGCATTGACCACGCATAACGGCGTACATAGTCCGTAAATCGTTGCACATTCGCATCGTCCAATGCCGACTCCACCTCATCAAAGACGCAAAATGGCGCGGGTTTCAGCTTTAGGATTGCAAATAACAGCGCGATGGCCGTAAGACAGCGTTCCCCGCCCGACAACAGAGACAATCTCTGCAGTCTCTTGCCCGGGGGCTGCGCGCGTATGGCGATGTCGGCAAGGAGAACATCCTCGTCTCCTTCGAGTACAATCTCCGCCTGACCGCCGGAGAACAACTCGGAAAATACTTGCGAGAAATTCCTGTTGATATCTTCAAACGTTTTGCTGAATTGTTCACGCATTGACCGGTCGAGATCACGGATAACCGATTCAAGACCGCGTCCCGCCTTCTCAATATCTTCGCGCTGAGCCGTCATGTATTCGATTCTCTCGCTCAACGCCTCGTACTCGGCTACGGCGTTGTGGTTGATCGGACCTAGCAGGTCGATGCGACGCTTTAACTCGGCGCGCTCCGACTGCGCCTTCGACACCGATGAAATCTCACACGCCTCGCGCTCCGCCTCTAAGCGCGTCCATCCGTGCGTCTCCCAGAGTCTGTTCAACTGATCGTCGATCTGCTCGCGCCCGCGTGCAAATTCAGACATCTGACGCTCGTAGACCGCTGAAAGACGAGACACTCTGTCGTTGACGTCGGTCATCTTCACGAGTAATTGGCGCTGCAGCGCAGATTCTTCTTCACGCTTTTCCATCAAAAGGGTGATCGTTTTTTGACTCTCCTCGCGCTCAGCTGACGCTTTCTCAAGCGCCGAGCGATTGTCTTCAAGGTCGCGGCGACTCTTGTCGATCAGGTGACTCTGTTCTTCCAATTCGCGATCGACCGATTTGAGACGCATCTCCGCATGTTCTTTTTCGTTTCCCGTTCTGCTCGTCAATGAATCGAAATCGGCGATCGACTCGTCAATGGAATCGATTGAAACCTTAAGACGCGTCAAGCGATCGCGGCAAGCGTCGCGCTCGACGGCACGCTCTCTATTTTCCGTCTCAAATTGAATAACGAAGAGCGCGGCTTCATCTCGCTCGGAAACGACAGCGGTACGTTCCTCCTCAAGATCTTTCATTTCCTCAACAAGCTCTCCAAGGCGTCCGTCGATGGCTGCGGCCTCTGTTTTCAATTCTCCATTCGTCCTCAAAAGACGCTCATAAGCCTGCTCTCGAGCGGTGACCTCGCCGGAAAGGCGCAACTGTTGACGCTTCGCGTCCGCCAGCCTCTCGAGGAGAGATTCCTCCTCCGCGGCTGCCCGTTTTAAATTCTCGATCGCCTCGTCGAGTTTCGCCTCGATTTCGACTTTCCGCTCTTCAAGAGTCTTGATGCGCTCCCCTATTTCACGGATTCTCGCGGGTCTTCCGAGAACGCCGGCCGTCATATTCGAGCTCCACCCGCCCGTCATCGAGCCGCCTCGATGGACGACATCTCCGTCTAGCGAAACAATGGTGTATGAGCGACGAATCATTTCGCTCAATTGAACGGCATCGTCGAGCGTCTCGACGATCATCGTCCGTCCGAGTGTGAACAGGAGCGCCGGCTCTATAATCGGATCGCACGTGACTAAATCGCTCGCTATTCCAATCCAGCCCGCGGCGCGACTCGCCTTCTCCAATATCGCACGATCTATCGCTCGCGACTCAATCGATTGCACCGGCAAAAAAGTGACCCGTCCTGCGCGCGTCCTGCGCAACATATCAATCAGTTCCTTAGCCGTGTCGAATGTATCACAGACAACATGATGTGTGGAGGCGCCGAGAGCCACTTCGATAGCGCGCGTCAGATCCTCTGGAACAGAGAGAAGTGAGCCGACCGGACCGTAAATCCCTTTATTAACGCCATTTTGAGAACGCTTAAGCTCTTGCATCAGAAGCTGAACCGGTCGTTGATAACCCTCGAAGGATGCTTCAAGACGCTCAAGTGTCTCTGATTCGTATCGCAGTCTCTGAATCTCGGAAATCGTCTCGCCAAGCGATGCGTCAATTGCATCCGTCTCCTCGTGTCGCCGTTGCACACTTTCCTTCGCGGCAGCCGCTTCGACTTCCGTTCGGGAGATAACTTCATTTTGCGTATCCGCTTCAAGATGCAATCGGTCGAGCGACTCCGCCATCGTTGCCAAATCGTCATCTAAAAGATGCAAATCACCCCTCACATGATCACGCCGACTGTCAAGCGCCTGTTTCTCTCCCGCCCTCTCCCGATATGTTGCAAGGAGCGAGAATGCGCGTTCCGAAAGCTTATCACGCTTTTCCAGCGCTTCCGCCGAATGTAACTGGATCTCATTGAGCTTATTCTCGACTGTAGCGAATTCTTCTTTTGCCGCGGTCAATTCGCGCATCGCTTGTCGCTTACGTTCGATGAGATTTTCGCGCCTTGACGCGCGCCCCGTCAGTTCGTGTTCGAACGCCATCACCTGCATGGTCAGACGATTTCGCTCTTCCATCAGTGATTCGGAATTCTTTTTGGATGCTGCGAGCTTTTCACGGTAGAGCGCTTCAAGGCCGCTCTTCTCCGTCTCGATGACCGACAATTCATTAAAACGCACCTGCTCGCTGTCGATACGACTCTCCAAGCTGTCGACGAGCTCAACAGCGGAGGCGTGTGATACCCGCGCATCGTCCTGCTCGCCTCTCGCCTCATCGAGGTCGAGTTTTGTCAACTCCAAGTCGTCGGAACGCTTTGCCTGCTGCAGCTCGATGCTCGAAATCTGTCGCAATGTCAAGGCGGCATCGATTTGCTTAAATCTCGTTGCTAAATCAACGTGAGAACGCGCGTCTTCGGCCTGTTTCGCGAGAGGCACGGCGCGGTCATTCAACTCTGCGAGAAGATCGTCGATGCGCACAAGATTCTGCTCGCTGCGCCGAAGCTTTCGCAATGCCTCTTCTTTTCGCGTTCGAAATTGGACGATACCGGATGCCTCCTCGAAGACGGCGCGCCGATCCTCCGAGCGACTACTGAGGATCTCGTCCACTTTTCCTTGGCCGACAATAGAATACCCGTCAAGTCCGATACCCGTATCCATCAACAGCTCATTGATATCGCGCAAACGGCAAGGCGTCTTGTTAATTAGGTACTCGCTCTCACCCGAACGATAGTAACGTCGAGTGATATAAACCGTTTCATAATCGATCGGTAGAATCTTGTTTGAATTGTCCAGCGTCAGCGTCACCTCGGTAAAACTGACGGCGCGCCTCTGCGCCGTGCCGCTGAAGATCACATCTTCCATGCGGCTCCCGCGGAGAGACTTGGCGCTCTGCTCTCCGAGCGCCCAGCGGATGGCGTCCGTGATATTCGATTTTCCGGCGCCGTTCGGTCCGACGATAGCGGTAATGCCCTCATGGAAAACAAGTTCCGTCCGCTCGGGAAATGATTTAAATCCTTGAATTTCAAGTGACTTCAACATACCGTATCAGCTGTCGCTCCTATTTCGGCCATGAAAATACTCGCGTGAAGCCTGCTGTTCCGCAGCCTTTTTCGATTGACCGCTCCCCTCGGCGGCAAGGACGCCATTAATCCATAAGCCGACCCTGAATGTTTTGTCATGAGGAGGACCGCTCTCTTCCAATACGCTGAAAGAGATGACTTTATCGCCTTTCGCTTGCGCCCACTCGTAGAGTCTGCTCTTGTAGTCATAGATAAGACGTCCTTCAAGAGCGAGTTCGAAATATGGACCAAAAAGGCGCAAAATCACTTCACGTACAGCTCCGTATCCGCCTTCAAAGAAAATCGCGCCCAAAACCGCCTCGACGGCATCAGAGAGATTCGAAGGATTTTCATTGCCGCCGGCGAGCGATTCACCGTGTCCAAGCCGCAAAAATGATCCGAGCTCGAGAGAATGCGCCACGAGAACAAGCGTCGGCTCACAGACAATGCCGGAGCGCAGCTTCGTCATTTCGCCTTCGGAAGTATCGGAGAGCGTTCGGTAAAAATGCTCAGTCACGACGAGTTGGAGAACGGCATCGCCCAGAAACTCAAGCCGCTGATTATCCCGCACCGCGACATCCTGCTCATACGCATACGACGAATGTGTCAGCGCATCGACGAGCAGCTGCTTGTCAAAGAACGAGTAGCCTAAACGACTCTCAAGTATCGCAAAGTCCAAGATCACAACGAAAGGGCGCTCAAGGGCGTCACAAGAAGACGCTGAGAAGGTTAAAGGTTCGCAACGATAAAGTCAACGGCGTCACCGACCGTACGAATGCGCTCCGCTTCCTCATCGGGAATCGCCAAGTTGAACTCCGTCTCCATGGTCATGACCAACTCGACAATGTCGAGCGAATCGGCGTTGAGATCTTCAATTATATTTGAAGACATCGAGACGGATTCCTCGTCAATACTCAGTTGATCGGCTAAGATCGTGCGTACTCTTTTCAAAATCTCTTGTTGCGTCATACAATTCTCCTTACAGTTAATACCGTCCGCCTATGCGCCGTTATACGCCGGCGGAATCGGTAAGAAGATGTTTATTTTTGAGCCAGTAATCAAGGCCGGACAATAAAGTCAACAACACGGTAATCGCAATCATAACATCGCAAACATACGTCCACGGCGTGCCGTAACCGAAGAACGGTTGGTCGCGGTCGACCCACTGGACAATAATCGGTTCAAACATCAGCGCAATCAATGTGATAATCTGCGACACCGTCTTAATCTTGCCGAACCAACTCGCTGCGATCACGACGCCGCGATCGGCGGCAATCTGCCGAATCCCGGTAACGATAAATTCACGGGCCATGAGCACCGCAACAACGTATGTCGAGACTCTCCCCAACGCCGTAAAGGCGATAAATACGGACAAAACAAGTAATTTATCGGCGATGGGATCAAACAGCTTGCCAAAATTGGAAGTCATGCCCTGTTTCCGAGCCAATAAACCGTCGAACAAATCAGTCAGAGCGGCAAAGATAAACAAAATCAGTGCGATAATCCGGCCGGGAGCCGACAAAATGAAACCTGAAAACGCCGTATCTTTCCCGAACGGGAAAGGGAGCATAAAAAATAATATAAAAGGAATCATGATAATGCGCGAGATGGTTAATTTATTCGCTAAATTCATTGAACAATACTCCTTAAGCTCAAGTATCCTTATCAGCTCCGCTGAATTCCCTCTTCCCCCGATACGTTCATCGGTGAAACGGCAAACGTTAATATTGTGTAAGCTCGACCACACCTTTCGCTTACTTGTATCCTACTGTGAGATTATACCACGATCCTCACCGTATTTTATGGTAACGTGCGATGTGATACATTACAACGATGTGCGCTCAAGATTTTGATCGTGATTTCTTGAATTCCTTGATGACCTCCAAGACAAGAGCGGCATGATACCCGCGTCGCGCAAGTAACTTCATCATATCAAGATCATCTACCTCTTCCCGCCCCGCGTACACCGCATCACAAAGTTCGAGAGCCGTATTGCGGTCATCATCGAGCGCTTTGGCCTCGTCCTCCGCTATCTCACGTTCGATGCCGTTTTGCAGGAAAACATAGAACATGGCGCGTCTGGAACGGAGACGGCTCCCCTGATAACGGCGAGCCACTCTCCGTGCGGCGCGGCGATCGTCGATATAATCGATCGATTTTAGATATTCGATTACATGTTCGGCAATCTTATCGTCGACGTCTTTCTTTCTCAAGTTGTCGCGAACCCTGCCCGACGATTTCGAGTGATCGATCCCTATATAGGCAACGGCCAACTCCCGCGCTCGATGAAAAGCATCCGAATCAATCACAAATCAAGTCCAAGAATCGCGTCGACATCCGTATCGAGAAAATCGTCGGGTTCTCTCGATGACCTATCGGCGTTATATGTACTTTCCGCGAGCGAATCTAGATAATGAGCGCGAACTTTCGCGTTAATCTCCTCGAAGAGCTCCTCGTTCTCTTCAGCCTCGAAAAAGGCGCGCACGTTGTCGCGTCCCTGTCCCAGCCTCGTTTCGCCATAAGAGAACCACGATCCGCTCTTGTTGATGATACCGGCATCGACACCCATATCGAGAACGCAACCCTCCTGTGAGATGCCCTTTCCATAAAGAATATCGAATTCGGCCTCGCGGAAAGGCGGAGCGACTTTATTCTTCACGACTTTGACTCTTGTCCTCGATCCGACAAGCTCATCACCCGTTTCAATTCTGCCGATACGGCGAACGTCGAGACGCACACTTGCGTAGAACTTCAACGCGCGACCACCCGTCGTCGTCTCAGGATTTCCGAACATGATGCCGATCTTCTCACGCAGCTGGTTGATGAAAATGACCATCGTACGACTCTTATTGATGACGGCGGCAAGTTTGCGGAGCGCCTGCGACATGAGACGCGCTTGGAGTCCAACGACAGCATCGCCCATTTCGCCGTCAATCTCCGCACGAGGAACAAGCGCCGCGACTGAATCGATAACGATGACGTCGACGGCACCGGATCGCGCGAGCGCCTCGGCAATTTCAAGAGCCTGTTCACCGTAATCAGGTTGTGAAACGATTAAATTATCGATGTCGACGCCAAGGTTCTCGGCGTAGACGGGATCAAGCGAATGCTCCGCATCGATGAAGGCTGCGTAGCCACCGAGCTTCTGCATCTCCGCGATACAGTGAAGCGCAACGGTCGTTTTACCAGAAGCTTCCGGCCCGTATATTTCGATGACACGACCACGAGGCAATCCGCCGATACCAAGCGCGACGTCGAGCGAGAGCGCTCCTGTCGGAACGGCTTCAACCTCCATACTTGCCGTATCGCCCAGCGTCAGAACGGCACCCTTACCAAAATCCTTCTCGATACGATCGAGAGCCGATTTCAGTGCCGCCTGTCGGTCTTTATCGGCAATCGGCTTGACATCTTGTTTTGATTTTCTTTTTTTCGACATGTATTTTCTCCTATTAATCCGCATCAGCGGCGACCACAGAACTTATGTTCTTGTTATGTCTAATTTTATCGAAAAGCGACGCTTACGTCAACGAAAATTCCGCCGTAAACGGCAGTGAACGGCATCAATACGTCAATCATCGCCATTCGCTTCCGACAGGCTTCAACTTCAGGAATCGACGGATCATTCCCTGCAGATCGAGCGCCTCGCGGAAACGGATGGCGAGACCCGACCAATAGTAAGTCAAGAAGATAATAATTGCCTTTATGAAGTAAATCACCAATTGAAGTACTTTATTCGCAGAATTGAACGGAATCGTGTTGATCGCCAACGCGACAATCACGGTCGGCAAAGAGCATACGATCAGACGCAAATAGTACGGCAACATTCGATATGGTCGCGCCTCTCTGATATGACGGCGGTACAGCGTCGACAGCAAGATGACGGTCAGAAACGAATTGAGGACAAACGCTACCGGCAACCCGTAAATGCCTAATCCCAAAACCCGCGTGAATACGTACGACAACAAGGGATTCAGGGCGAGCGACACAACTGACGTGACAAGGGACAACCTCGTAACGTGACGAGCGTAAAACGCGAGAGTGACAATCTCGTAAATTGTCACAAGAATAATCGCCGGAACGTATATCCTGAGCAAATTGGCCTCGATCAAAAGGTTTTCAATCGGAATCGCCGATTTCCATTGAAAAATCGCCTCTACCGTCTCCTCGGCGAGCACCGCAAAGAGCAGCGCGAAAGGCGTGACATAATAGAGCGCTCGTCTCAAAGACGTCGTATAGATTTTCCGCATATCCTTATAGTTTCGTTTTGCGTAAGCCGATGTCAAATGTGGAGACATGACGCTCGCGACGGCGATGGCGAATATGCCCATGGGCAATCTCCACGTCGTCTGAGCGTGGCGCAAAGACGTCACGGCACCCGTAAACTGATTTGCGAATCCGGTCTGGATGATCGCATTGAGCTGAAGGACCGTCCCCGAGATAAGCGTGGGAACCGCCAGCCGCAAGAGACGTCTGAAACCTTTGTCGTGCAAGTCGATAATCGGCTCGTAATGGATCACCTTGCGCGACATGAAAAGCAAGTACAGGAAATTGATGGCCGCAGAAATGGCGACACCTAAAGCAACTTTTGCAGGCGCCCCTTCCGACGTTCCGCCCCAACGCAACATGAAGAAGATACAAACGACGTTATAAAGTGTCGTTGTGAAGGCCGTCCTTTGCCATAATTTATGCCCCGTCAAAATACCGGTGCACATACCCGCCAGAAATAAAAAAAGCGTTTGCGGGAAGAGCGCGCGCGTGACCATCACCGCGCGTCTGATGACTTCAGGATCTTTGTTTGGATTATAAAGGTTGATGATCGGACCGGCGAGAATTTCACCGATCGCAATCAAGATGATAAAAGCGATTAGGAACACGTTGATGAAAGTGCTCAAGCTTTTCCATAGGCGGCGTTCGCGACCGCGAGCGAGTGCCGAAGAGACGGCAGGCGTCACGGCGGCGGCAAAGGTCCCACCTACGAGCAATTGATAGGCAAGATCGGGAATTTGAAAACCGATGTAGTAAGCATCCGTATTAATCCCGTAACCGAACGTCGGGGCGATCAAGATCTCGCGGATAAAACCGGAGAGCCTGGAGGTGGCAAGAGACAAGACCAATATGACCGTCGCCTGCGACGACGAGAGAACTCGCATACCTCGCGGCTTCGGAGGATCCATCAACGGCGGATAATCTGAAGAACGTTTACTCACCCGTCAATCATACCCCTTCGGAGAAGATTTAGCGCGGCTACGACCGATTGTCTCATGACTCTTTCGCGATCGCCGCGAAAGAAGAATCGCTTTACCGTAAGACCTGAACATTTGGAAAGAGCGATATATACCGTTCCGACAGGCGTATCTTCCGTCCCTCCGGAGGGTCCGGCAAACCCTGAAACTGCCAATGCGTAATCCGCACCCGTACGCAAGCGGCAATGATCCGCCATCGCTCGGACACATTCCTCGCTGACGGCGCCCTCGCCTTCGAGAATGTCGCGAGGAACGCCGAGAAGCGATTGTTTCATCTCATCGTTATAAGTAATAAAACCGCCGAGCAGCGCCTTCGAGGCGCCGGGAATCGAAGCGAGAGAGGAAGCGAGCATACCGCCGGTACAGGACTCCGCAAAGGCGCACGTCTCCCCTCTCGAAACCAACATATCGAGAACGACCTCATTCAAAGTTCGCTGCCCTATTTCAAATACAAATTCGCCAACGCGCTCCACGATCGCTTCAACCGCTTCATCCGTCTTATCGTCATCTCCGCTCTCCAAGCGCTGCGAGACGCGAAAGACAACCTCTCCCGGATTTGCGTAAGGGGCGATGGTCACCTCATCCTGAGAATCAATAAGATCACGGATCATATCCTCGCTTCTCGACTCGCCGATCCCCGTCAATCGTACATAGCGATGGACGAACTTTGCCGCACTATGCATTTCAAGAACCGGTCTCACGTAACGGAGAAACATCGGTTCCATTTCGTCCGGTGGCCCCGGCAACATCAAAATGGCCTTTTGCGACCCGTCCAGCGTAAAAAAAGTAAGGGATCCGGGCGCCGTGCCGTTATCGTTATGAAAATAGCGACTCCCCTCGGGTATGAGAGGATAGCCCGGCGACACATAGCGCCCGCGGCTCTCCAGTCGGTCTGTAATATCGCGATTTGAAACGAGAGAAACACCTGCGACACGCGCCGCGACAAGGGCCGTAATGTCGTCTTCCGTCGGCCCCAATCCTCCTGTAGTAATGACGAGATCATTGTCCGTCAAGGCGTGCCTTATCGCCTGTTCGAGACGCTCGGTGTTATCGCCGACGACGACATGCCGATAGGTCGACAGCCCGATCTGGGATAATTGTTCCGATAAGAAATGCGCGTTCGTGTCGACGATCTGTCCGACAAGAAGTTCAGTTCCGACAGAAATAATCTCAGCGGATCGAAAGATCATGCGATCATCGGAAGTCATGGGCGTCTCCTCCGGCGCCATCGACTTCGCGCATGATGTGTTCGTACTGTTCACGCGTGATCAGAATCTTGCGTGGCTTGCTCCCTTCATGGGGGCCGACCCACCCTAGCTCGCACAGGCGGTCAATCAGTCTCGCAGCGCGCGGATAACCCACGGATAATCTCCTTTGCAAAAGTGAGACGGCGGCGTAGTCGGCTTCTATCACTGTCGCCAGCGCATCGATCAACAGTTCGTCCTCTCCGCCGAAATCGCCCTGATCATCATTGAGGGCTCCATTCGGATCTTCAAGCGCGGCGGCAACCCCCTCGTCATACTGCGGATCGTGGTAGTCCTTGATATAAGTGAGAACAGCTTCAACCTCGCTGTTAGAGACGAACGCGCCCTGACCGCGGATCGCCTTGATTGATCCGATCGGGAAATAGAGCATATCACCTCTACCGAGAAGCTTTTCCGCCCCGCCGGAATCGATAATCGTCCGAGAATCGACCTGCGATGCCACGGCGAATGCGATACGGGACGGTATGTTCGCCTTGATGACACCGGTAATCACGTCGACAGACGGACGCTGCGTCGCGATAATGACATGGATACCGACGGCGCGCGCCTTCGCCATGAGACGCGAGATCGCATCCTCCACCTGATGTTGCGTGACAGCCATCAAGTCTGCGAGCTCGTCGATCACGATCACAATGCGCGGCAAGGGCATCTCGTCTTCATCGGGGTCGTTGATCTTTCTAACAGCTTCGTTATACGAATCGATATCGCGAACCTTGCGATCAGCGAACATCCGATAGCGCTTGTCCATTTCGCGCGCGGCAAAGTTGAGAACACCGTATGCCTTCTCGGGATCGGTCACGACCGGATGCATCAGATGCGGAATCCCGTTATATACATTCAACTCGACAATTTTCGGGTCGATCATGAGGAGGCGAAAATCCTCAGGCGAAGAGCGATAGAGCAAACTGATCAGGATTGAGTTGATACAGACCGACTTTCCAGAGCCTGTCGCCCCTGCAATCAGGATGTGAGGCATCTTGGCGAGATCACACAAAATGATGTCTCCGCCGACATCTCGACCGAGTGCCGCCACAAGAGGACCTGTCGCCTGCTTGAATTCATCAGATTGAATAATACTGCGCAACAGGACAGGACTCGTATTGCGATTCGGGATCTCTATGCCGATCGCCGATTTACCGGGAATGGGCGCCTCGATGCGGACACCCATGGCCGCGAGACTAAGAGCGATATCGTCTGCGAGACTGACGACACGGCTTACCTTTACGCCGGGACCCGGCACAAGCTCGAATCTCGTGATCGTAGGACCCGTAGTATAGTTAGCGATGTTCGCCTCGACACCGAAACTGCTGAGGGTCTCCTCAAGCTTCCGCCCCAATTCGCGAATTTCACGAATTTCTTGCTGTGATTTTTTCATGCCCCGATCTTCTTTAAGAAGCTTGATAGGCGGCGGCTTATAAGTATCCATAATGCTGAGCTGCCTTCTCACGCGCT
>JAAZKT010000007.1 GCA_012799695.1 Clostridiaceae bacterium | reverse complement strand
GTTTCTCACCATTAAGTTTTGGCGAGAAAAGCTCGTCTGATGGTTCAGCTAGTTTCTCATCTACAAGTTCTGGCAATGAATTCTTGTTTGATGGATCAGGTAGCCTCTCCCGTGTATTCTTTTCTGATAATTGAACGTCTGAAGGGTCAGACAGTATGCTTTTAGAAGTTGTCATCGGATCGCTCGCACTGTTAGTAGCCAACAGTCTCACGCATCCACCTATTTCCCGGGCTGAAAGGTAATCGCAGAGCGTGCCGCCCTCTTGGTCGGGAATTCCGCGTATACGTGCGAGGTAGTACTTTTTCACTTCCCTGCCGCGGAACGTTTTACTCATACGAGAGGCTGCCTTTGAAGTCTTGGCGAAGACCATCAGACCGCTTGTCGGTCGGTCAAGTCTGTGAACGAGACCAAGCCATGCTTCACCTTTCTTTTGGTCTCGTATGGCAAGATGACGTTTCAGGAGCCCAAGCATATCGGGCGCAGTCGACTTGTCGGGCTGAGACGGAGCACCGGGAGGCTTTAGCACGACGAGCACATGGTTATCTTCGTAGAGTATGGTTAATTGTTTCGAATTACTCATGCCGTCATCATATCACTGATTGAGTTATGTGACGTCGAATGCAGAATGAGGTTATGTGACGTCGAATGCAGATCGTTTGATATATAATATAAAAAAGTAAATGCAATAGCTAACTAGGAGGGTGCCGACGCCCTTAACTGCACGGTTCCATTATCCCACGTGGCATATGGGATGAACAGAAAAAGTTCGCTAAAGCACTACGACCCTAGCGAACAGTAATATACTAGGAGGTGTACATGTCCTCAACGCCGCATATTCTGATCTGTGATGATGATCCCGTTGTGCACGAGTCGCTCGGTCTTTATCTCGCTGCGGAGCACTTCCCTCATTCGTCTGCATTCGACGGAGAAGAGGCGCTCGAAAAGGCGCTTAGCGAAAAGCCTGATCTGATCATTCTCGATCTCATGATGCCGAAGATGTCGGGTACGGATGTTTGTCGCCAGATCCGGAAGACATCGAATGTGCCGATCATCATGCTCACGGCCAAAGGAGAAGAGATCGACCGCGTGTTAGGGCTGGAGCTTGGAGCCGATGATTACATCGTCAAGCCTTTCAGTCCGCGCGAAGTGATCGCACGTATCAAGGCTGTCTTCCGCCGTATTCATGACACTGAAACGGGCCAAAAGTCTTCTATCCTGCGATTTGACGGCCTGGAGATCAATCTCGACAACTACCAGGTTAAAGTCAACGATGAGGTCGTTCCTTTTACGCCCAAGGAAGTCGAAATTCTTTACCTGCTCGCTTCGCATCCGGGCCAAGTGATGGATCGCGAGCAAATCCTTTCGAAAGTCTGGGGCTACGATTATTTTGGCGATACGCGCACCGTTGACACGCACATCAAGCGCATAAGGCAAAAGATCGATAGCGACAGTCCGAACTACGGCCTGATCACCGTCTACGGTGTCGGGTATAAATTTGAAGCGACTGTCTGATGAACCCATGAAAAACAGATTTCTCGCCAGACGCATTTTTGTATTGCTGATCGCCGCAATTCTTTTGTGGACGATTCTGACAGCTCTGTTTTACAGTTATGTCGCCAACCCCGTTTTTACACGTATTAAAGCTCGCGAACTCCTGCCTCGTGCGTTCTTCATTGCTGATAGTGTTTATGAGCGAGAATGTCCCGGTCAGGCGAGCGATTTTTGTGTCGATTTGATTCATAACTCTGGTACGCTTTTTGGCAACTTGATTTACATCGTTGACAATGAAAACGGCATTTGTCACCACTCCCCTCTCCCCGACGATCGACCTGAACTCGCAAAACAATTGAGCCATATTGTCTTATCCGAACATCAGGAGTTATTGCGTCAGGGTGCCGAACATCGATTAGGAGAACACCGCATCACCGGGTCCGGCGATCGTTTTCTCGTGATTTCCGTACCGATTCTCGATTCTGAGAATCGCCAAATGGGTTCAACCATCATCGTTCAACCGTCTCAAGAGATGAATGCGGGCATTCAAAGTCTTAACTTTGCACTTCTCACCTCATCTCTTATTGTTCTCGTTATCATGGCGATTCCTGTCGTCATCGCCGCCCTTCGCATTGCTCGCCCCCTCGAATCGATGAGAAAGGTCGCGCTGTCCATGAGCGAGGGAGATTTCTCTCAGCGCGCCGACGAAGAACAGGAAGGCGAGATCGGCGACTTGGCTCGTACGATCAATCGCATGGCAGAGGATCTTTCGGAATCGTTCAGGCGTCTTAGCGCGCAGGCGTCGAGTTTGAAACAGATCATTGACGGCATCGGAGAAGGGATTGTCGCCGTCGATCGTCACGGCAACATAACACAATACAACGACAACATTTTTGGCGTCTTCGGTATAGATCGCACTTATGCGACGAAAATGACGCCCGAGAGTTTTCTTGAAACGAGCCGAATCAATACTTTCTTCCGACAAGCGATGGATTCGAAAGAGACTGTGACATGTGTTATCTCGAAAGACCATCGCCACATTCAAGTTGTCATTACGCCGCTCCTGACCGAGCAGCAGACGATTAACGGTGCCGTCGGATTGTTCCGCGACATCACGCAGGCAGAACGATTGGAACAGACGCGTCGCGACTATGTTGCCAACGTTTCTCATGAGATGCGTACACCGCTCACGGCGATGCGCGGTCTTTTGGAACCGCTTACGGAAGGGATGGTGACATCTCCCGAGGACCAACATCGATATCATGAAATACTTCTTCGCGAAACAATGCGCCTTTCACGTCTCATCAACGATATGCTCGAACTTTCACGTATTCAGGCGGGCGCGACAACTTATCGCCAAGAGCGAGTCGACCTCACGCGTATAGTAATGGATGTTGCCGACAACTACAGGACATCGATCCTAGACCACAACTTGAACCTTAAAACAATCGGTCTGGAAGGCGAGTGTCCCGATGTCTGGGGCAATGCCGACAGAATCGAGCAAATATTGATTATTCTCATCGATAATGCCATGAAATTTACCCCCTCGGAAGGCGTCATTACGCTTACGATCGGTCAAACGCCGGAGAAGGCATTCATCTCAATTTCTGACACTGGAATCGGGATCGACGCCGAGGATGTCGAGCATATTTTTGATCGTTTCTATAAGGAAGACAAAGCGCATAAAGAGCCCGGCACGGGTCTAGGTCTTTCAATTGCTAAGGAAATCGCGGACCAGATGGGGTACGAGATGACAGTTGAAAGTGAGCGACATGTCGGCTCAACATTCACGCTCTATATCCCGTATGCAGATGATGTCATGCAATCGCTAAGTCAGCTTAAAGATGTCTATGACAGCGAAAGCGATAGCGATGACACTTCCATTTAAGTCCGACCTCTATGAGAATTAATCGTTACATCGCGCAGGCCGGCATTTGCAGCCGCAGAGGAGCTGACCGTCTCATCGAGCAGGGGCGCGTCACCATTAACGGTCATAACGCAGTCGCCGGCGCGAAAGTGCAAGACGGCGATGTGATAACCATTGACGGAATCGTCGTAACTCTCCCGCATGAGAATGATCGCGTCTATATTGCCTTTAATAAACCGGTCGGCATTACATGCACGAGTGATTTGCGCCGAAAGGATAACATTATCTCCTACATAAACTACCCGAAGAGAATATATACAGTCGGAAGACTTGATCGCGATTCGTCCGGGCTGATTCTCTTGACAGATGATGGAGATCTGGCCTACAGGTTGACACGAACGGAGCATGGTCACGAAAAGGAATACAGGGTCTCGGTAGATAAGCGCATCACGTCATCGTTCATCGAAGGGATGCAAAAAGGAGTTCCTATACTCGACACGATCACGTTGCCCTGCCGCGTATGGCAGACAGGTGAGAAAGAGTTTCGAATTGTGCTGACACAAGGACTGAATCGTCAGATACGAAGAATGTGCGAATACTTTCAATACACCGTTAACGATCTTGAACGTACACGCATTATGCACATTGCGCTCGGCGCGCAGCCTGTCGGATCATGGAGAGAATTGACGCCGAAAGAAACGCAGGAGCTTCTACGACTCATCGGAATCCGGCGCTGAACTCTCATTTTCAATTTCCGGTGTGTCCTTCTTCTCTCCTGCTACATTGTAAAAGGGCAATTCGGCAACCTCATTTCTTTTGCGAAGATGTCTTCTACGCAGGAATACGAATATGAGCAACAAAGCGAACACGCCCGCGGCACAACAAGTGATTGTGAGACCTAACTCAAATCCAACGGGGCGAAAATACATAAATATTTCATGTGATCCGGGACTCAGGCGAAGCGCCATAAGCGCATTCCCCACGGTCTGTATCTCGACATCTTTGCCATCGACCAAAGCATTCCAACCCGGGTCGAACGGAATCGAAATAAACAAGACGCCTTCTTCAGCACACGAGACGTTGCCGAAGAGATAGTCTTCTCCCATCTCGACGATATTTAACGCGCGTTCCCGCGAATAGTCTTTAAGCAGATTGAGAGAATTCATATCGAGTGAGGCGAGATGAACCTCAAAACTCCCTGAATCGATAGTTTCTGCAGGCTCGATCAATAACCGTATCTCATCTCCATCGGCAAGAGAGCCTATTTCACTTATCCCCTTCTTCTTTTTGTTGAGCGAAATAGATTGCCCGTTAATCTCGACGCTCGCCTTTTCAATTTCCGTTGCGCTCATATCGAGACTCAAATAGTGAGGCCCGGCGTATTCCGCCTTCCATTCCAACTCAATTTTCCAGTTTTTGTTGCCGGCAGGACGCGAGAAGGAAAACCGAGTCTTGGTCGAAGAAGATGAACTGACGCCATTTCCATCTCGAGGCAAAGATTTCAGTTTAGAAAAGAGTGAAATCTTTTCGCCGATCAGAGCGTCGGCGAGATCGCCCTGTGTCTTGAACGGATCACCGTAACGGCTCTTATATTCTAGGAGCGACTGATCAGCAACGAAGGCAAGTGGAAATATATAGTCGTTTCGATAGACCGTCACGTAGCTGTTACCCAGCGTAATAACGCGCTCATGATCTTCATAAGCAAGCGTGTCGCGTGCAATCACGTACTTGATACGAAATAGTGAATCACAAAACAAAGTCGATCCTCTGTACTGGTAACTGTTGATGCCGTTATTTTGGTACCCGGCATTCTTAAAGAAAGCAACCGGCTCCTTCGGAGAAGATGATGCAAATATGGATAGACCGTTTAAGCCGTAGAGTGCGGGATCGTTCGATGTCTTGTGAGGTTTGACCTCCATCCTATAAAAAGATTTGTCGTCGTCCATCTCCTTTGTCTGTTTTGCGGCTTCCCGTATGGATGTGACGATGGCACCTGAAGAATAACCGTCACGATTACCAAAATACTCATTCTGACCGATATGGTAGACTCCCGAAAATGTTGAGAGAGCGACCTCGAACAGCATAACGGCGAGGAGGAGGTTAACCTGAATGGTACGTTTGAACGGTCGCCTTTTAAATGATGAGAACAGAAGTGTATAGAGTAGGATAAGAATAATAGTTCCCCATTGCGTCCATGGGGCAGTCTTAATCTCAGAACCAAGGGCAATTGCGACAGGCGCGACAAACACAAGACAAGTACCGAGCAATCCGATTTCGAGCGGTCTGAATTCACGAGTTGAACGCAATCCGTCGTATGCGACCGATAAAAGCAGGAAAATCGCGACAAAAGAGTATCGATAAGGCAACTGGTTCGGGTAGTGCATACCGTGCCATAGAAAATTGAGAATATTGATGTCGAACGATAAAAAGATAAAAAGTAATAAGAGACCGTTTAAAATCTTTTCTCTGACGCGAACACGACCAGACAGGAAAAACATAGGCAGTAAAAACAATACAGGAAGTCCGCAATAAAGGTTGGGAGCACCTGAGCGAACGGTCGGTTGCAAAAACGGGAACAACTGTCCCAAGTAAGTCAACGGCTCACCGATTAATTCAAATTTTCGCGGGAAATGATCCCCGGCTGCCGATGTCAGCGACAACGATTTGAAAGTCGGATAAAGCAAGAAGGCGGATAGCGCGACCCCCAGTGCGACAAGTGCGACAACCTTGCATACAACGAGCAGTTTTTTACTGATTCCGGAGCCTTCTGTATAGCGCAAGAGGAGAATTGGAAAATAGAGCGCGATAAAGATAGAGGCAAAAAAGGCGGAGTAGTAGTTGCAGATGAGAAGCATAGTGACAGAGATGGGAAACAGTATCCATTTACCGTCACGTATAAGGCGCACAAGCGACAATACGACGACCGGTAAAAGAATCAATGTATCGAGCCACATGATGTTCCATGAGTATGCCAATGTAAATCCCGACAAAGCGTAAAACGTCGAGAATGCGACGGCAAGAAGACCCCTTCTCCTATAGCTCACCAGCAAATATCTGAAAAATGCAAATCCCATAAGTCCAACTTTGAAGAGCGTCAGTAGAAAAATGCCCTCAGTCAGGAAAGAAGCGGGAAACAGCAAAAGAAGGAGGTTAAGCGGACTAGCCAAATAATAGGCGAACAGCGCGTAAAAGCTGACGCCGAGTCCGGACGCTAATGAATAGAATGGCGATCCGCCCGTCAGTATTTTTTCGCGAAAAAGTTGCAAAAAAGGAGCGTATTGATGGAAGAGATCGACCGTCAACATATGTCGATTACCGAATGGAAATGTCTGGCCGGCTGCATAGGCAATCGCTAAGAGCAAAAAAGGAAAGAGGAAGGCCATGACGGACAAGCTCTTGCTATTCCAAGCATAGCGACGCCAGTTACTGAGCACAAACGTATTTCGATTCACATTCTCTGCGGGTATATTCGTCATATCAGCCGTCACACAACTTATCTCCGGTTTATCAATCAAAAGCGCCGAGTCGATCTATAAGCCGGGTTCTGTCTTGAATGGTCATCTATCTGGACCTCTCGTTGCCGAGAAGTTCTAGCCGCCTCCATGGAACCTGCGGGCGACAGTCTCGTTCCTCCACGGCGTTGCTCCGAATGGGGTTTGCAGGGCCACCATGTCTCCATGGTGCCGGTGAGCTCTTACCTCACCTTTCCACCTTAACCGAGCGTGTGCTCGGCTGTCTATTTCTGTTGCACTATCCTTGAAGTCACCTTCACCGGCCGTTAACCGGCATCCTGCCCTAAGAGCCCGGACTTTCCTCGACGAAGACCTTTCGGTACAACGCCGCGACCATCCGTTCGACTCGGCGCATTTGCTGAAGACATTATACGCAAGAGACTTTGCTGATTCAAATGACAATGCAGTGACAAGAAGGTTGATAATTGGGTTCAAATCTAAGTTTTAAAACAAAGATAAAAACCACTCATCAAAAGCATTGAGCAGCGCCTGATCGCGCAAGTGAAAGCGCGCGCGACGGGTGATTTTCTCGTACTTGGATAACAAGTAAACGAGTCGCGCGCGATTTTGCAGGTCAAACAATTCAAATGCGGACAGCACCTCCAGTGCCGTTCTCACATTTACATTCAATTCGGGGATATGAGGGATGACTTGGATAGTTTCTTCGACACGCTCGAGAATTTTCGGACCGAACTCCCTCTGTAACGGTGAAAGCTGCATTCCGGGGTCCCCGATTGAGGAATCACAAATCATAACAAGGTAAGGTCGTCGATTTTCAACGGCGACTCTCTCATCGAGAAACGTCAGACTAAGGCGATCAATAGCGTTTCGTAATAAGTAATCCCTTGTTTGAGGTTGAAAGATCAGTCGATAAAATCTCGATAATTTATGATATCCGCGTTCGAGAATGCCGGCGATATTCTCCCCTCCAAGCCCACTGATGAGTAACACATCGCCTTCTTCAGGAGCTACATCATCGAGACCGTCAGTCAATACAAATCGACAAACATCCGACAATCCGGCTTCCTCAATACGACGACGTGCCACCTCGATCGGTCCGCGGTGAACGTCGGTGATCAGAACTTGTTCACAAATACCGCGATTTAAAATTGAAATTGGCACTGTAGCATGATCGCTGCCGACGTCAATGAGACGTCGGCACGGCGGTATGCATGCGGTGATGAGTGTCAATCTGTCCAAATTGAAGATTAGTCGTAATAATCGCGCAGTCTCTCGCTCATTCTCGGCCCGCGCATCTTTCGAAGCGCTTTCGCCTCGATCTGGCGAATTCGCTCGCGTGTCACGTCGAATTCGAGTCCGACTTCCTCAAGCGTGCGCGCTCTCCCGTCATCAAGGCCGAAACGCAGACGTAGGACTTTTTCTTCACGAGGAGTCAATCCCGAGAGGACTCTCTCCAACTCTTCTTTCAATAAAGTTGTCGCCGCCTGCTCCGCGGGCGAGGGCGCATCTTCATCGGGGATAAAATCACCGAGATGGCTGTCCTCTTCCTCTCCGATCGGCTTCTCAAGTGAGACGGGCTCTTGGGAGATCTTCATAATTTCACGCACTTTCTCAGGCGTGATATCCATCTCAGCAGCTATCTCCTCGACCTCAGGTTCACGCCCAAGTTCCTGAACCAACTGTCGCTGAATACGGATCAGTTTGTTGATTGTCTCAACCATATGGACAGGAATGCGGATCGTACGCGCCTGATCGGCGATCGCACGCGTGATCGCTTGGCGAATCCACCATGTCGCGTACGTGCTGAACTTAAACCCCTTCGTATAGTCAAATTTATCGACCGCCTTGATAAGGCCGAGATTGCCTTCTTGGATAAGATCGAGAAAGTGCATACCGCGACCTGTGTATCGCTTTGCGATGCTGACAACGAGTCGAAGGTTGGCTTCAGTCAGATGCTGCTTAGCCTCCCAGTCCCCCGCCTCCATGCGAGCGGCAAGTTCTTTTTCCTCGTCGGCTGTCAACAGTTCGACTTTGCCGATTTCCTTCAAATACATGCGGACGGGATCGTCGACAATCATCGCATCATTGAAGGCTTCCGCTTTCTTGCTGCGATCGCGTTCAACCATTTCGCGCTCAATTTCGTCCTCATCGATCACTTCAATGCCAGCACGTTCGAGAAGAACGATCACATCATCAAGACGTTCCTCATCCCATTTTATCTGTTCAAGAAAATCGAGCACTTCTTGTTGTTCAAGTTCGCCGTCTTTGTCTTTGCCGTGACAAACGAGCGGATAGAGCGCGTTCAGATCTAAATTGCTGTCATGGATGCGCTCGAGAATCGATTCATCATCCATGTCGTCTTCTTCTACTTCTTCTTCGTCGCCCGCATAGAGCGAATCGTCGATAACGTCATCCTCTTCGTCAGGATCAAAATCTCTCTCGTCATCGGAATCTTCGTCGATGATTTCTCTATGGTCGTCGGTTTCGGTGCGGGCAGCATGCGTTTCAGCTGCCACGCGCTTCATGATGATCTCTGTTGCATCAACTATTTCTATCTCATCTTCTGAAAAAATGTCGAGCGCAGGCGTATCGATCGGCTTGTAAGCATCCAGCGGTACCAGAAAGGGAAGCTCCGCTTCAGTAATTGACATTTCGTCGCTTAGTGTATCAAGCGTCCTCACCGCTGTGACAGTCGCGGCTTCACGCCACGTCATCGTCTGTAAGTCATCCATTTTTTTGCTCACGATACTCAATCTCCTTGTATCAACATACGATAAGTCTCAGCGGCCATCGTGTACGTTGCCGCCTTAGCATATAAACTCTCAGCTTCCTTTTCCGATCCGGACAAACTATGCTCGTTTGCTTCCCTATTCCAACGTTCGGCGCAAGATGCCCAGTTGGACATTCTAAGATAAGCGAGACGATCAAGAAAGATGTCACCAAGCTCATCAACTGTAAAATTGGCCTCGGACACCTCCCGATGTTGGCGTATCAACAAAGTATGCAAGCCGTCGGCACTTTTTGCAAGCTTGGATGTTTCCTCTTCCGGAAGACCATCGCTCATCCTTGCCAAAGTGCTCCCGATCGCCGCGTCAAGTCCGGCCAATGTCAAATCATTCGTTGTTGCCTCTTGAATGATGATATGCGCCAAAAGTCGCATAAAATCGGAACTGAAATCGTCGGGTGACAGTGATCGCCTCGCTTCATCCGACAACAGCAACGACTTGACATCATCCGTTAAGACAAAACCATATAAATCCGATTCGTTCAGGCGAGATTTCAGGTGCACGAGCGACCGATCAAAAGTCAAAAGTGTCAATATAAACAGTTCACGGCTTACTGTACGCCCTGAAACGCGCGTTCTGCGCCTTTGAGCAACTTGACTCGATGGCGAGGTGTCGCCGGAAGTATCGTCGCGCTTGATCAACAGTGAACGGCGGCGCTCAATCTCGCGGATCAAACTCCCCGTATTCAATTGTAATTCATTCGCGAGTTTACCGCCGTATATCTCTCGCTTCACGCCATCATTTTCTTGAGCGAGTATATCAATGGCGCGGTTACGGTAATCGGCTTGCGTAACTGCGCGTTCGGTGTCATCGCCAACTTTTAGGAGTTCCAACAAATACTCAGTCTTGTCGAGCGCATTACCGAGCGAGGCCATAAGATGCCGTCTGCCGAATTGATTGAGCATGTCATCGGGATCCTTAGCACCTTTCAGAAGTATAAATTTAGCAGGGACTTCAATACTTTCAAAGATTTCATGCGCCCTCAAAGCCGCCTCAATCCCCGCGCGGTCGCTATCCATCAAGAGGAGAACGCTGTCCACATGTCTGCCGATAGCTCTGGCCTGATAGTCCGTAACCGCCGTTCCCAGCGGTGCCACGGCATGATAGATACCGACCTTGGCGAGAGCGATAACATCCATGTATCCCTCAACGAGATACCATACGCGCTCCTTAGTGCCGATCGCTTGCGGCATTCCGAACAGATGCCTGCCCTTCCGGTAGACTATCGAATCGGGTGAATTAATGTACTTCGGCCCGCTGTCACGAATAGCTCGCCCTCCGAATGCAAGAACTTTCCCGCGACCCTCAATAATCGGAAACATGACGCGCTGGCGAAAAAAATCGTAATACCCCTCTCTGCGTGAACTTTTGACTATTAATCCGGAATCAAGCATGGCGATGTCGGAGATGCCTCGATCCCTCAAACTCCTGTACAAGGCATCACCTTGCGCGGGAGCAAACCCGAGTCCGTATTTTCGTCGCAAATTTTCGTCAACGCCGCGATTCTCAAGATACAGGCGGGCATCTTTCCCTTCAGCGCTCTCAAGCTGTGTGTGGTAGTATCTCGCCGCCTCGAGTAACGCCTCCGAAGCGGCTCTTCTGCGGTCGGTCTTCTCGCGCCACTGACTGTCCTCTTCAATCTCAACAATAGCGATACCCGCTCTCTCGGCAAGAAAGCGCACAGCTTCAGGGAATGAGAGATGCTCGATTTCCTGAATGAACTTGATCACATTGCCGCCTTTATGGCATCCGAAACAATAAAAAATCTGCTTGCCGGGAGACACACTGAACGACGGCGTTTTTTCATCGTGGAACGGACAAAGTCCGAAAAGATTTAGAGAACTCTTTTTCTCAAGGCGAACATAACGCGAAACGACTTCAACGATGTCGCTCGCATTGATGACTGCATCAATGGACTGTTGAGGAATAAGCCCCAATGATCTCACGCTCCGCTCTTCATTTAGTTGCACTGTGGCGCCTGTAACAAAAAATTATACCAGACGCAGCGGATCATGACTATTAAATTCACGACCGGACGGCGTTACATGTCTGGGCTGTCCGGTCGTATATTACTTGAATCAGGTTCGTTAAACCGCGATAAGGAAAACAGTATTATTTACTCTTCGCTTTCGGAGCTTTGCGAAACGACCGTGCTGATGGCTGACTTCTTGAATGTCAGCATTGTGTTGGCGACACCGGAATAGATCGTCACTTCGTCATCAGAAATATTGGCGACGCGGCCGACGATACCGCCGATGGACATCACTTTGTCACCGGGTTTCATTTTCTCGAGTTGCGCTTTCAGTTGTTTTTCACGTTTTTTCTGCGGTCTGATTGATACGAAATACATCACACCGATAATCAATACGAACGGAAGTAACATATAAAGCGTGCCGAGAATTCCTCCGGGCTTATCCGTTTGTTGAGCTGTTGCTTCAAGTAAAAAGCGGTATAACAGGGCCATCGTGATCCTCCTTGAATGAGCCTATCGTTATGTCCGAACGTCAAGCACCATACCTCATATTGAGATGCAGAATCTTCGGAACACGGAAAGTGTACCACACTGACCCTTTACTTGTCATTCATTTTGTAATCGGCGAAAAATTCCTCGCGGAAACTCATCAATCTATCCTCGCAGATGGCGTCTCTAATCTTTCTCATGAGATCGATGAGAAAGAAAAGATTATGCCATGACAATAGACGGAGACCGAGTATCTCTTCACACCGAATGAGATGATGAAGGTAAGCACGTGTGTATTTTGTACAAACGTAACAGCTGCAATTCGGATCCAATGGCTCAAATGAGTGAGCATGGATGGCATTGCGCAGAACGACGCGCCCCTGTGACGTCATGGCTGTCCCGTTTCTTCCTATCCGAGTAGGAAGAACGCAATCGAACATATCGATTCCGCGAACTGAACACTCAACGAGATAATCGGGGGACCCGACGCCCATTAAGTAACGCGGCTTATTCGTGGGCATATGGGGCATAACGGATTCAAGCATTCTGTACATCACATCGGCCGGCTCTCCGACGGACAGACCGCCGATTGCGTAACCGGGAAGGTCGAATGCTGTGATCTCTTTCGCGCTCTGTATACGAAGATGCTCATACATTCCGCCTTGTACAATGCCGAAAAGTGCTTGCTTTTCAGGATACTTCCATACATTAATGCATCGTTCGAGCCAACGCGTTGTCCGCTCAAGAGATTGCTTCGCATATGATTCGTCTGAAGGCCATGGAGTACACTCGTCGAGTTGCATCATGATATCGGAACCGAGCGACTCCTGTATGGCGATAGATTTTTCAGGAGAAAGAAAGTGACTTGAACCGTCGATGTGCGATTGAAATGCGACACCTTCCTCTTTGATGTCATTCAATTTTGCGAGAGAAAACACTTGAAAGCCACCACTGTCGGTTAAAATCGGGAGGTTCCAATTCATGAAGGCATGCAGGCCTCCTGCATGATCCATAATCTCCGTGCCGGGGCGCAGGTAAAGATGATACGTATTGCCGAGAATAATCTTCGCACCGATGGTGATCAGCTCTTCACTCGACATCGTTTTGACGGTCGCCCTTGTCCCGACAGGCATAAAAACAGGAGTCTCAAAAGAACCGTGAGGCGTCGTAACGATTCCATAGCGCGCGCCGCTCTGCCGACAGATGTGCTTCAGTTCAAAACTCAACGCTCTATTGTGATTCTTCATGTTATCTCGCTTTCTTCAAAACTAGAGCCGCGCTACGGGAGCAATAACATGGCGTCACCGAAGCTGAAAAAACGATACTTCTCCTCTACTGCCACGCGGTATGCCTCAAGTATAGCCTCACGTCCCATCAAAGCCGAGACGAGCATGAGTAAGGTAGAACAGGGCAAATGAAAATTTGTAATCATCGCATCAATCACTCTGAACCTGAAACCGGGATAGATAAAAAGATCCGTCTCGC
>JAAZKT010000041.1 GCA_012799695.1 Clostridiaceae bacterium | reverse complement strand
GCGATCACGACGGAAGATGAAAGAGATCGACTCATTCTATTCGCGAAGAAGCATAATTTGGAGTGGAGTGTCACGCGTGCGCTTGTTCAAGGATATTTGGCTCCTCACGAGCGGCAGATCGGCGTGAGCGGATTGACCGTCGCGCCTGATCTGGCGATCCTTGTCGGTGTATCCGGTTCCGTTCAGACGATGAGCGGATTGCGACGCGCAGAGAAGATCGTCGCGATCAATCGCGACGAGAGCGCCCCCGTCTTTGATAATGTCGATATCGCGCTTATTGGACAGTGGCAGGAATATATCGAGTCGCTCTCATAAAACGGGCAAAATATGAGAGAAAGAGCGACGGGGGTAGTAGAACAAGCATGTATAATGGGCACAAGTGAGGCTGCATTAAAGGAGAAAGGGCAAAGAATGGACAAGAAGATTACGCTTGACGAGCTTCAGTGGGAAGGCAACAGCAAAATCATGTTCGACGAGATTATGGACGATCTCGGTCCGATGTATCGCGCCGCCGTCAAGAAGAAATTCGAGGTGTGGGTCAATCAGAAGCAACAGACCGTCATCCGCGAGTGGAACATAAAGCACACACTGGAAAAATACGCGCCGCCGAACTATTGCGAAAAGTATATGAAGATTTACGAAAAATATAAATCGGAAGAGGCGGAAGCATAAGCTCTGACAACGAAGACGGAGGAGCAGTCACCATGAACGATCCCTACATCCTTGCCGTCGATGTCGGCACACAGAGCGTGCGCGCTATCGTTTTCAATCGCGAAGGCGATCAGATCGCGTCGGCGCGAAAAATCAGCGAGCCGTACTACAGTTTGCAGCCCGGATGGGCGGAGATTCCCGCCGAGCAGTTCTGGGATGACTCGTGTCAGGTGATTAGAGAAGTCGTCGAGAAGCTCGGTGACGGCATCGTGCAGGTCAAGGCGATGACGATCACGGCGAATCGAGACAACATCTTGCCGTTGGATGAGAACAACCAGCCTTTACGCGACTGGCTGACATGGATCGACACGCGTCGGACGCCGGAGATTATTCCGATTCTGAGACGTACGCTAAAGGGAGCGGATAAGCTCATCTATACTGTGAAAAGGTCGTTCTTTGACATGGTCGCTCCGCGGTCGAAGTTCAACTGGATCCGCATTCACGAGCCCGAGGTCTACGCCAAAGCCAAGATCTACGTGACGCTCACGGGTTTTTTGACGCACCGTCTTTGCGGTGTTTTCCACGATTCACTGGCTATGCAGGTCGGTTATATGCCGTACGAGGCAAGGCGGCAGGATTGGTACAAGATTCCCGCAGTCTATAAAATTCTCGGTGTCAGGCGCGACCAGCTGGTCGATATATTCCCGCCGGGAAGTAAACTCGGAGAGATTACCGAAGAAGCGAGCGAGAAGACACTGTTGCCTGTGGGACTTCCGCTGATCGCCGCAGCGGGCGATAAGATGTGCGAAACGCTCGGATCTGGCGTTTTCAGTCCCAAGCAGGCGACCGTCAGCTACGGAACGATGGCGACGATCGGCACGACCATCACGCGTTATGTCGAGGACAGCAAACTCAAGTTTTATACGTTCGCCAGCTGTATCCCGGACGCGTGGAATCCCGAATACAACATATACCGCGGGTATTGGCTCATCACATGGTTTTGTAATCAATACTCGAAAGAGCAGGGGATGCCCGAATTTTTGAACGAGATGAACGAGTTGGCTGCCGATGTTCCTCCGGGATCAAACGGTTTATTCGTTTTCCCGTTCTGGACCGTACAGCCGGGGTTATACCCGCACGGCAAGGGGATGGTCGCGGGGTGGATCGATCGACACACGGTCGCCGACCTTTATAGGGCTTTCCTCGAGAGTATCGCCTATGCGCTTCGCGAAGGTCTCGAAATCATGGAGAAGAAGTGCAAGACGAGCGTTGAGAAGCTTTATATCGTAGGCGGCGGCAGCAAGTCCGATGTGGCGATGC
>JAAZKT010000040.1 GCA_012799695.1 Clostridiaceae bacterium | reverse complement strand
TGTAGCAATGTAATCTGGAAGGAGAATGACACGATGGGCAGTTTTAATATCATGGAAACGACAGTTTCGCTCGTTCATGCCGCAATGAAGGCGGGTGAGGTGACAAGTCGTGCGCTTGTCGATTCGTATTTAAGACGTATCGAAGCTTATGAGAAAAAGGGTCCGTCGCTTCATTCCATCATCGCCGTCAATCCGAAAGCATGTGATGAAGCGGACTATCTTGATCGGAAGCTGGCGGAGACCGGCGAACTTCAAGGTCCGCTTCACGGCATCCCTGTTATGTTAAAGGACAACGTCAATACCTTTGACATGGCGACAACGGGCGGTTCGGTTTCGCTTGAAGGTTACATTCCCGATGAGGACGCATTTATCACGAAACGTCTGCGGGAGGCCGGCGCGATCATCCTTGCGAAGACGAATCTCCATGAGTTCGCTATTTGGGGAGAGACGATCAGCTCTATGCTAGGGCAGACGGTGAACCCCTACGATTTGACTCGTACGCCGGGCGGATCCTCGGGCGGAACGGGAGCCGCGATCGCCGCTAATTTCGGCATCATCGGCATCGGAACCGACACGATCAATTCGATCAGGAGCCCTGCATCGGCGTGTAGCCTTGCCGGCATAAGGCCGACTGTCGGCCTTGTAAGTCGAGCGGGTATCGTGCCTTACAGCTTGACGCAAGATACGGCAGGTCCTATTTGCAGAACAGTTGAGGATTGCGTGCGAACGCTCGATGTGATCGCCGGTTACGATTGCGACGATCCCGAGACGGCGTGGAGCGTCGGGCGTCAACCTGAAAGCTACATGCCGTTTCTCAAGCCAGACGGTTTGCAAGGCAAACGCATAGGGATTTTGCGCAACTTTTTCGGCAAAGAAGAAATCAACGAACCAGTCAACAACGTCATGAAAGGCGCTTTATCTTTCTTTGAGGAGGGCGGCGCCGTCCTAATCGAGGTAACGGATAATATCGATTCCGATGAAATGATCCGCAATGCCAGCGTGCACCTCGATGATTTTAAGACGCATCTGAACGGCTATCTCTCAGGACTGAGAGCGGACGCCCCCGTTCACTCGGTCGAGGAAATCTTGGCTAGCGGCAAATATCATCCCGGTATTGAAGATAATATGTTGACCGCTTTGAAACTCGACGTCGGTACGGCGGCATACAATGAAAAACTGATTAGACAGGCAGAGATGCGTACGAAAATCATGAAGATTATGGCTGACAGTGAATTGGACGCACTTGTCTATCCACATCAGCAGCAGCTCGTCTGCCTGATCGGCGAAGGGCAGAAACAGCGAAACGGAGTATTGTGCTCGGCGACCGGTTTCCCATCGATCGCCGTTCCGGCGGGATTTGCACTGTCTCCCGATGCGCCTATCGGCGTCCCTGTCGGTCTCGAAATTATCGGTCGTCCTTTCAGTGAGCCTGTGTTGATTGAGATAGCCTATGCCTTCGAGCAGCTTTCAAAATACAGGAAGCCGCCGGTCTCGACACCGTCGCTTGACTGATGTGTATATCTCGCGCGACAGTCGAAAAATAAATCAATGTTCTCAAGACAGAGCGGATCGACCGCTGAGTGAACCGAACCTGCTATCGAAAGAGGCGATTAGAGGTCGATTGTCCGCAGATTGGGCTGACTTGCATATCCACTGCTTTGAGACGACCACGTCGACCAGTCTCGTCGCGCGTACGCAAGTGGACGATGGTGAGTTCCCATGCCTTATTGTCGCGAACGGACAGACGAAGGGGAGAGGACGACGTGGAAAAAGATTCTATTCTCCGCATGGTATCGGACTCTATTTTTCGCTCGCTTTTCCGTGGGATCGTGACGGATCCGAGGCGCTTGTAACGACAATGGCGGCCGTTGCTGTCTGTCGCGTTCTCGAAGAAACATTCGGGATTGTTGCCGAGATCAAGTGGGTGAACGACATATTCATCGATGGCAAGAAGATAGGCGGCATATTGACTGAAGCGATTTCCATGTCGTATGCGTCGAAAGCAAAGGCAATAATCCTCGGCATCGGCCTGAATCTTGTGCGTCCCGGCGACGGTTATCCTGTCGAATTGCGGGATAAAGTCGGAGCATTATCCGACTTTTTGGATCGTCCGAGCGAGAATGCCGACGGGATAGCCTTCGTTGAAGACGACCAAGGCATTCTTGTGATTAATCGGAACGTTCTGGTTGCGATGATCGTCAATGAACTGTCTAAGATTATTCGCGCCCTTCCTAATCGTGAATATCTCGATGAGTATCGCGGGCGCTGCTTTATTCTAGGGAGGCAAGTTGTTATCGATGACGGACGCACTGTCGTGCCTACCGGTGTTTCAGATGATGGCGCTCTTATCTATCTTGATGAGAACGGCCGAGAATGCGAGCTTATATCAGGAGAAATCAGCCTAGTGAGTTATTAGCTTGCGTATACGGGTTATTCTCTCGGATGGCGATTGCATGAGTTCAATGAAGATGAAAGTGACGACAAGAATGATGACGCGTGCCGCTTTATTCGGCGTGCTGACATTTATTCTCGGTTTCATTCAAATTCCTATTGGCCCCGTTCCAGTCACATTGCAGACGCTCGCCGTCCTTATGGCGGGACTGCTTCTCAAGCCGCTAACTGCGTGTCTGGCCATGTTGCTTCACATGCTCTTGAAGATTGTTTTATGGGGCGCTTCACCGTTCGTTTCACCTAGTTTCGGGTTTGTTATTGCCTTTGTGATCGCGGCACCGTTTCTATCGTATTTGACACAAAATAGAAACGAGAAACGTGTCAGCATGGTGTTTAATCTTGTCATCGTTACCTTTCTTATCTATTTGATCGGCTTGCCCTACATGGTCTTGGTTCTTCGCTATTATATGAAACAAACACTCTCTTTTGTGAATGTTCTCATGGCGGGGATGGTCGTATTCCTTCCCGGGGATTTTTTCAAAGCCGTTCTGGCATGGTTTCTCGCACATCGCTTGTCTCTCTACTCTATGAGACTAGAATGATCTGACGCTTATAAAAAGGGGCTGTCTCAAAACTGCTCATTAAGAGCAATGATGAGACAAGCCCCTCTTTTTGGTCGCGCTATTTACCCCGAAGCTCCAGAAGGTGTACAGTTTTGCAGTTAATTTCGATTTTCTGGACTTTACGTCGATGCCCATGTGCAGTTTTGCAGTTAATTTCGATCTTCTGGACTTTGCGTCAATGCCCATGTACAGTTTTACAGTTAATTTCGATTTTCTGGACTTTACGTTCCCGATTTCCACAAAAGGAAAGAGGCTGTATCGATCCCGCTACTATTTAGCGGTTTTGAGACAGCCCCTTTAAATGCAAATCATCAGTGATTATTTGCGAGCGCTTTGGTTATCTGCAGTCTTTTTTCCCTGACAGGATGCCGAGCATGACGTTCTCCGGTGTGAGCGGCAGGCGATAGAAGTTGATGCCTGTCGCTTCGTAGAGAGCGTTGCCGATCGCGGAGGGAACGGAGATCATCGTATGTTCCGCGATGCCGCGCGCGCCGTACGGACCGTTCAACTGAGGATTCTCGATATAGATCGGAACGACTTCGAACGGCATGTCTTTCATCGTCGGGATCTTGTTGTCGGTGAAGGAGGGGTTCAACAGCACATTGTCGTCGCTGAACTTATATCCTTCGAGGATCGCCGATCCGATTCCCTGCATGACGCCGCCAACGACTTGGCTGTAAACCATTCTCTCGTTGATGACTTGTCCGATGTCGAATGCCGATGCGACTTTCAGAACATCGATGTTACCTGTCTCAACATCGAGTTCAATCTCGACGGCGTGCGCTCCGAACGTCCATGCGAGGGCGGGCAACCCTTTACCAGTTTTCGGATCGAGGTTCGTCAGACCGTCCGCCATGCAAACACCGTGCGAGATGAGCGGTCCGCCGATTCCCATGCCGTCAGGATAAGCGTAGCCGAGCGCCATATCTTTGTAGGCGATGCGCATTTCAGGCGTATGCTTCTTGTAGATGTACCCATCGGCGTGCGCCAACACGTCAGGTGAGCAGCGAAGTGCCTGTCCCGCGATTTCTTTCATCTGGGCGACCATGCGACGGCTTGCCTGAATGACGGCATTACCAGCCATGAAGGTGAGCTTCGACGCCACGGTGTTCCAGTCGTACGGGTTAGTTTCCGTATTGGTCTGCGGTATCATCTTAACCATCTCGAACGGGATGTCGAGCTCTTGCGCCGCGATCTGGGCGAGAGCCGTAAGCGCTCCCTGTCCGTAGTCGACGGCACCCATCATGATGTTGACGTGTCCGTCTCCAACCATCTGCATGATGACGGATGTGGCCGTATTGGCAGGCATCGCCGGCGCCTTCTGAATCATGGCGAAGCCTTTGCCGCGTACTTTGCCCGTTTTCCACTCTCTCTCACGCTCTTCCTGTGTCTTGCGTCCTGTCCATCCGATCTCTTTTACGACGGCGGAAAGGCAGTCACAAGGACTTCCGGAGCTTTCGGTAATGACTTCTTGTGAAATCGTCTTCGATCCGGGCTTCAACATGTTCATCATGCGGAATTCGTATGGATCGATGCCGAGTTTTTGCGAGAGAATATCGGTTTGACGCTCAACCGTCCAGAGAGTCTCGAGGTGACCGAAGCCGCGGTACGCCGTACTGAACACTTTATTCGTATAGATCGTGTTCGAGACGATGCTCGCGTTCTCGATATCGTAAGGTCCCAAGCCTCCGTACACCGCCGTTTTTCCGACGTTTACGCCGTAGTCTGCATAGGCACCGCTGTCCCAGTCATAAACGATCTTGGTTGCCTTGATTCGCCCGTCTTTCGTGACGCCAGACTTGATTCTGCCGCGCATGCCCGCACGCGTCGGCATGTAGTTGAATTCCTGCTCGCGTGTCATACGAAGCTTGACGGGGACTCCACCCGCTTCGCGTGACAGCAAAGCGACCAACGGCTCGAGGTGGATACCGGCTTTCCCGCCGAATCCTCCTCCGACATAGGGGATGTGGACCTCAATGTCGGATTCCTTTACGTCGAAAGCGGCAGCCATCATCTGCCTCAAGGCGAAAGGTGATTGCGCCGAGGACCAGATACGGATTTTGTCGGTATAGGGATCGGCTTCAACGATCGCCACGTGTGTCTCGAGCGGAACGTGCGCGACCGCCGGCAACGAGAATTCGTTTTCGACGACGAGGTCGGCATCTTCGAATGCCTTGTCCGGATCACCGCGACGGCTCGTGTTAAGGCTTGCGATGTTGGAATCCGGCTGCGGGAAGAAGACGCCCCTAATGTGTTCGATCGTGTTAATGTCAGGATGGACGAGTGTTTTCGCTTCTAGCGCCTGGTCGACATTTAGCACAGGCTCGAGCACTTCGTACTCGACTTCGATGAGGGAAATGGCGCGCTCCGCAATCGCTTCCGTAGTGGCGGCGACTGCCGCGACGACCTCGCCTTGATAGCGTGTCTCGCCGCTGGCAAAGACCATTTTGTCCTGCATGTAAAGGCCGACCTTCGTATTGGCATCTTCACCGCACAGGCAGGCCTTGACACCGTACAGCGCTCTCGCTTTGCTCGTATCGATTGAGACGATCCTCGCTCTGGCATAAGGTGAGTGCAGTGTCTTCGCGTGGAGCATGCCGGGCAGTTCCATGTCGAACGTATACGTTGCCTGCCCTGTCACCTTCTCGATGGCGTCTTTTCTGATGTAGGGTTGTCCCACATGCTTGTACTTAGACTCGTAATCCCTGCAGCAACTGTATTCAAAGTTTTCTAATTGACAAAGACTTGACATGACCTACTCCTCTCTCTCTTCTCTCTCGCGCTCGGCAGCCCGTTTGACCGCGTTGAAGATCTGAAGATATCCGGTGCAGCGGCAGAGGTTGCCCGCCATCGCCTCGTGTATTTCTTCATCGGTCGGATTCGGGTTATTGTCGAGGAGCCCGCGCGCCGACATCAGCATGCCCGGCGTGCAGAAGCCGCATTGGAGAGCGTCTTGGAACACAAATTCCTGCTGAAGAATACTGAGCTCGTTACCTTTGGAAAGTCCTTCCACAGTGAGTATTTCCGCACCGTTCGCCTCAACAGCGAGCACGAGGCACGAGGTGACAGCATAACCGTTCATCAGAACGGTACATGCGCCGCATTCACCTTCTCCGCACGCTTCTTTTGCGCCAAAAAGTTTTAACCTGTCACGTAAAAAGTGGAGTAAGAGCATGTTCGGTTCGATTTCCTCAATCACACGCTCTCCGTTTACTACGAGGTCAATAACAACACGAAGTTCTCTTGCCGAACTGATATGCGCCGTGTCCATCGCACAAGCTTTTCCGTCATTTTTCAATTCTGCGACTGTCATGTTTATACCTCCTTACCTGTCAAAGTCACCAAGCATCGCTTCAGAAGAACGGACGCCATATGGCGACGATACGCTTCTGAAGAGCGGACGTCCGAGATCGGTTTAATATGTTCGTTGATGGCATCTGCAGCCCACAAGATTGTCTCTCCGGAGAGACCTTTCTCGTTGATGGCTGTCTCCAGTGCCTTCAACCTGAGCGGGGTAGGGGCGACGGCGCCGATTGCGACGGCGACTTTGCCTTTACCGTCCAGACGGCATGCAACGCCAACGGTCGAGAGGTCATGGCCCTTAAGACGTGTCTGGCGAAGATAACAGCTCGCGTCATTATCACCCGGATCGGGCAGGAAGACGGAGAGGACCAGCTCGTTCTTCGTCAGGACAGTTTTTTTGACGCCCGTAAAGAACTCAACGAGCGGTACTTCTCGCACTCCGTCGACGCTCGCTATCTTCACGACGGCGTCGTAGACGAGAAGTGCGGGGGGCAGATCAGCCCCGGGCGATGCATTACAGATGTTGCCGACGAGTGTCGCCCTGTTTCTTAATTGAAACGATGCGAGACATGAGGCGGCGTCATGTAATGCCTTGTACTTGTTCTTGACGAGTTCCGAATCAACGAGCGCGTTGACCACCACATTGGCACCGATCGTCAAGCCCTCGTTCTCGATAAAACGGAGCTCATTCAGTTCCGGAATGCCTTTGATGTCGATGATATGGCGTGCATTGATCGCGTTGTGGCGCAGCATGATCATAAGATCGGTACCCCCTGCCAATACGTAGGAATTGTCTTCCTTGGCAAGAGCGGCGAGCGCCTCATTCAGAACAAGCGGTTTGACGTAATCAAATTGACTTAGCACAGAAACCTCCTTGCGATAAAGACTACCTTTTTCAGATAGAATTCGAACTACTTGCTATTGACGATTACTCATCGGAAACAACACCCCGATCGATTGGTCACCAATATTTCACGATATGATTTATTTTAGCACGTTTGTGATAAATGGACTTTGTCACTGGATACAAGATATTTAACTTCTTAGTTCTTGAATTAGCATCCCTAAACAAAGACGGGAGCGATTCTTTCTGTTTTTTTGTGCGATTCAAGTTAAATAAGAGATTTTGAGATACTTTTTTGAAGGCATGGCGTAAATGGCTGCTTTTAACGATACGCTTATCATGACGTTTTGATGTTGTGTAGTTTCAATTATGGGATATAACTAAAAAGAAAACTTTATAATCAATCATTTTATGCAAGAAGATTGCTAGATGGCGGACAATATCTGTGCTATTTTCACACATATCTATGATATAATAAAATCAACGTTGTTATTGCAGGCTAAATCATTTATCACTTTTTTTATTTAGAATGAATATGAGGTGCAAATCATGCCGAATGAAAACAAACTCATGATTGAATTAAAGGATATTCTACAAGTCAGTTTGTTGAAAGATGCAGAAGTCTTGGCAGGAAAAGGCGGTCTGACGAATAGCATAGTCTCCGTTAACGTCTTGGAGGTTCCTGACATTATCGACTGGGTTCGCCCCGGCGAATTTTTACTGACTACGGCATATACATTCAGCCATGACATTGAGGCATTCGAGAAACTCATTCCCCAGCTTAAGGAAAGAAAAGTCTGCGGAATGGGAATTAAAACACAACGGTACATCAGCGAGGTGCCGGACAACGTGTTAAAGATTGCCGACGAGATATCATTTCCTATCATACGGATACCTCAGGCTGTGCCGTATGGTGATCTCATTAAGGAGATTTTTAACAGGATCATCGGCGAACAGACGAAATTGTTAGAGAATATCAACGACTTTAACTCAAAAGTGCGCAACATTATGTTGCGTCACGGTGGCATGAAAGCAATCGCAGAACAGATCTACCGCTCCATCCGCGCACCTGTCGCTATCTGTGATGATATCTTCCGCGATGTTCACTTTTATTGTCCCGATCGTGATAAGGAGACGATGATTGAGAACGATTTAAAGGATGTGATTGCCCACGCTTTCATACGACGTCACTCTTCTGTTCCCGATATGCGAATCAGCGAATCGTTCGTGGCGGATCTTTCTATCAGACGGTTCGTGATTCCCATCTATTTTGACAACATGCATTACGGCAGTATCTTTTTGTGGGATACGGATAATGCCATTCGCGCCCAAGACTTATTTGTAATAGAGTCGGCGACTTCGCTTATCGCTCTCGATATTCTGAACCGCATTACGCTCGTTGAACGCGAAAACGTGCATCAGACTACTTTTTTGGAGCAGCTGCTAAGTGATGACCACGATGAACAGAGTAAAGCGCTTGAGAATGCTGACTTTTATCTTTTTCATCCCGAACTTCCAAGCCAGTGCATCGTCCTTATGATGGAACAGGACAGGCAGTACCAACTGACGCCCAATAATGCTCGCATGGCAAAAAATCTGAATACAAATCTGCTGAATCTCGCAAATCGGTTGAAGCAAGAGTATGCCGGATATTTTCTTGCGACACGTAAAAGCGACCGCGCCATCTTTCTCTTGCAATTTGACAATGACTGCGGTTTGGACGCGAGAAATTCCCACTTGCAGCGTTTTATCGGCACGTTGATTAGGTGTATCGACGAGAAGGGTGTGCTCGAATACGCACATATCGGTGTCGGTTCATGTGTCGATACGTATCGATCTTTGGCGTTGAGTTTACAACAAGCGGAGCAGACCGTTCGCATACTGATGAGTCGACAGGAAAAAGGAAAGCCTGTTCTATATTACGATGAACTGGGATTGCTACGTGTGTTGGGGCACCCGCTTCTGAGGGAAGAGGCGCTCGCCTATGCCGATGAGATTCTGAGTCCGCTCGAGGAACACGATAACAGACAGCACGGCGATCTAATCGAGACTGTGCGCGTTTATTTCGCATCAGGCGGTAATTTGAAACGTGTGTCCGAGATTTTGTTTACGCACTATAACACGATCATTTATCGTATCAACAGAATTCGCGATGTCTATGGAATTGATCTCCGTGATCCGGAAACGGCATTTAATATACAGTTGGCGATTAGAATTAAGGAGCTTATTCAGTGATGATCGGAAGTTTTGATCGAACGATTCATGCGGTGCAGATGTCGCAGGATCTTCACGACCTGTTGCTTCATCACGAAAATATTGTCTTTCGCGTTCATTCAATCTTTCGTGGCTCAGTTAATTTATTGTCGCACGCAGAAGAATTGATGACGATCGCCAGAACCGATGTCGATATGATGCCGATGGGGATCAAGGTCGATTTGCCCGCGCATATTGCGTGGCCTTTCGAGGTAGATGACAGCGTGGTATACAACGGGCAGTTGGAGTTTGTCATACCGAAAAATGAGATTCGTATCAGATTGCGTAATGCGCGTGTCTGGAGACCGACACTTTCAGCACCTTCAGGTGAAATTGCATGTGCGAGCGAAGAAGCGCTCAGCATGATCAAGAAGACGTTGCTGGAACTTGATTCGGGAGGCGTTTCATCTGTTATTCGTTTCATCAATGGCGATGCGAGGGAGTCGTCTTGTACAAGTATCTACGCCCGTTTCATTTCCGGAGATATTTGTTCATTTATTGATGCCGTGGAGGCGAAAGATTGGGAGCGATCACTTTATCAGACTGAACTGCTTGTAGGTTTTGGGCCGGGCTTGACACCATCATGCGACGATTTTCTCGCGGCTTTTATTCTCTCTCTTCACTATAGGAACCAATGGAATCACCGCGATGATCAAACTTTGTTGAGTTTCTTGGAAGGCATCGTCGAGCTTGCAAACTCAAGGACGACGATTGTCAGCTATTCGATGCTCAGGCATGCATCGGCAGGTAAGGCAAGCGACAGCTACCTTAAGATATTAGAAGCATTGGCAACGCATAATCTCCCTGAACTTCGCCGCGCGATTGATCGCGTGTTGGAATTCGGTGCGACTTCCGGAGCTGATTTTCTGTTCGGGATATGGTGTGTTCAGACGATTATATCGCGCTGGGCGCGGCAGGAGGAGTGTATATTAAAAAAGGAGGATCGCATATGATTCAAAGTATCGTTAGAAAAAACGCCTACTACGACTCGGTTACCTTGATGCTGATTTCGCGTGAAATGAAATCAATGGAAGGTGTCGAGGAAGTTCTTGTCGGAATGGGCACCGAGCTGAATTTGGATCTCGTCCGCAATCTCAATATGTTTGATGCGAATCTCGAAGACGTCACGCCGAATGATCTTTTCATCGCGGCGAAGTTCAATGAAGAGCTCGTTACAATGGAACAACTTGTCAATTCGTTCGATGAGCAGATCAACCGCAAAAAGGAAGCATCTGCAGGCGATTACCGGCCTCCGACTCTCCGGTCGGCCATTGATCACCTCGGAGGCGCTAACCTTGTTCAGATTTCTATTCCCGGCCAGTATGCGGCTGAAGAGGCGGAGGCTGCCCTGAAAGCGGGACTACATGTCATGATGTTCTCGGACAACGTATCGATCAAGGATGAGCTCAGGCTTAAGCAATTGGCTGTCGAGAAGGGTCTTTTGATGATGGGCCCCGATTGCGGTACGGCGATCATCAACGGCGTTCCTCTCTGTTTCGCCAACGTCGTGTCAAAGGGGCGAATCGGCCTTGTCGGCGCATCCGGTACGGGAACGCAGGAGATCACCGTACGCATTGATCAACTCGGCGAAGGACTTTCACAGGTGATCGGAACGGGAGGTCGCGATCTTCGCGAAGAGATCGGCGGCCTGATGATGATTCAGGGCATCGAGGCATTGTTAAAGGATCCTGAAACAGATGTCATCGTGCTTGTCTCGAAACCTCCACATCCGACCGTTGAGAAAAAGATTGTCGATTTGGTTAAACAAGCGAATAAACCTGTCGTCATCGACTTCATTGGCGGAGACGCCGCTTCCATTATCGCCGCCGGCGCCACACCGTGTGTCAGCTTGGAAGATGCCGCTCGGAAAGCGGTCGCTTTGTTACGTGGCGAAAAGGTTGAAGATTTCGATGGCTTTGATGCGCCTGAGGAGGAAATCGAGAAACTTGTTTCGAATGCTTTCTCGACACTTTCCGCCGATCAAAAGTATTTACGCGCACTCTATACGGGCGGTACGCTCGCCGATGAAGCGATTAAATACCTTGGGGAGAATTATCCGATCTACTCGAATATCCCTCTCACGCCCGATCGCGCACTGGCAAATCTCGGTGGCTTGGAAGGTCATATTTGCCTTGATCTTGGAGAAGATGAGTTTACACGCGGAAGACCGCATCCCATGATCGACCCCTTGACGAGAACGGAATTTTTTAAGACGCATGTCGACGGGTCGACAGCTGTGGTACTCGTCGATGTCGTGATCGGTTACGGGTCGCATGAGAACCCTGCGGGCGCTGTTGCCGACTCGGTGAGGGATGCGCGCGCTCGTTTGAAGGAAGAGGGAAAGAACCTTGTCGTTGTCGCCTCTGTCACGGGAACGGATAAGGACCCGCAGGATCTTCGTCAATCGATCGCGAGCCTCGAACAGGCGGGCGTTATCGTCATGCCATCCAACGCACAGGCTGTCAGACTTGTTGACCTTATCATGGAAAAAATGAGTGCATAGGGAGAGGAGAAAACGATATGTCAGTCAATGAACTTTTTAAGAAAGAGTTGAAAGTGATCAACATGGGGCTCGAATCTTTTTATGAAGAATTGCGTAGTCAAGACGTAGAAACAATCCACGTCGATTGGAAACCAGCCGCAGGCGGTGACAAGAAAATGGCATCGCTGCTCGGTAGGCTGAAAGGGTTGTAGAGGTTACAAAATCTGCATTTGTCACGCAGTGCGCAGGTTTTAAGTTTGTATAATAGGAACGTGTCATTTTTAATGAAAGACACAATTTGAGAGAAAGAAGGAATTTATGGCGAATTTTATTGAAACTGCCAACAAGAAAGCACTGGAAATCATGCAAAACGCTCAGCCGACGCTCGTCGGGATGGGAGTTGCAAAAGACGTTGTTCCGGGTATGCACAAGAAACTCATCATGCACGCTGGCCCTCCCATCACATGGGATAAGATGTCCGGACCGCTTCGCGGTGCGGTGATCGGCGGCTTGATCTATGAGGGTCTTGCAACGACTCCGGAGGAGGCGGAAAAACTCGCCGCTTCAGGCGAGATCGAATTCGATCCTTGTCATCATCATCAGGCCGTGGGGCCGATGGCGGGTGTCGTAACGGCATCAATGCCGGTCTTTATCGTGGAGAATAAAACGCAAGGCAACTTTGCGTATTGTACGATGAATGAGGGACTCGGCAATGTTCTTCGTTTCGGTGCATATGGCGATGATGTCATCAAGCATTTGAAATGGATGGAGAAAACGCTCTATCCTGTCATGAAGCAAGCGTTGGAGATTTATGGGCCGATTGACCTCAAGACCATGATCGCGCAAGCGGCTCAGATGGGCGACGAAGTGCACAACCGCAACAAAGCGGCGACATCGCTGTTTATCCGCGAGATCGCGTCGAGTATCGTCAAAACGGACGCATCGAAAGAGGATCAAGTCGCCGTATTCGATTTTTTGAACTCGAACGATCACTTCTTCCTGAACCTCTCGATGCCGGCCTCCAAATCGGCGATGGATCCTGTCGGAAAGGTCAAACATTCGACGATCGTCTATACCATGGCCCGTAACGGTACGGAATTTGGCATCAGAGTCGCCGCGCTCGGAGATCGCTGGTTTACAGGGCCTGCCGCAATCATCGACGGGTTGTATTTCCCGGGCTACAGCACGGACGACGCCAACCCCGACATCGGCGACTCCTGTATCACCGAGACTTACGGAATTGGCGGTTTCGCCATGGCGACGGCGCCCGCGATCGTGCAATTTGTTGGCGGAACACCACAGGATGCCGTGAATTACACGACGAGCATGTACGAGATTACACTTGAGGAGAGCACAATCTACAAAATGCCGCCGATGAATTTCCGTGGGACACCGACAGGCATCGATATCCGTCTCGTCGTCGAGACGCAAATCCTACCCGTCATCAACACAGGCATCGCCAGCAAACACGCCGGTGTCGGGCAAGTGGGTGCGGGTATCGTCAATCCGCCTATGAATTGTTTCACTGACGCACTGGAGGCATACGTGGAGCTTCTCGAGAGTGAAGGAATGCTAGGCTAAGCCGAAACCGGCAACTACTGGAAGGTACGCCCACATCAAACTAGGGCGAGAAAAGAATAAAGGCTTTACCAACCTACCTAAAAAGGAAAAAATGAAAGGAACTATACTATGTTACTCAAAAATTGGGACAAAATCAGAGTGTATGACTTGACGCTGAACACAAATCATATGACGCCTCCGTGGCCGACTTATGAGCCTTTGAACGTCAAGTACTTCAAGCGTTTGGCGCCGAACGGAGCGAACGGTATGATTATCACGACGTCAAACCACGTTGGAACACATCTCGATGGCCCGCAGCATTTTGACACGGGCGGACGCGACATTGCATCGCTCGAGATGGAAAAACTTGTCGGACCGGGTGTCGTCGTCGATATCTCCGACATCGCGGAGGACTGGTCAATCTATACGCCTCAAGATCTCATGGATCGCGCGGACATCCGCAAGGGCGACATCATCTTCATCTACACGGGCTACCACAAATATTCGTTAGATGGGGCAACTCCGGATGAGCGCCGTTATATGCTTCGCCACCCCGGTCCATCAGTCGATTTCCCCGACTGGATGAAGGAAATGGAACTCAAGTACATCGCTGTCGATGCCGGCTCCGCCGACCACCCGATGAACACGAAGATCCGTGATTGGGAACCCGGTGAGGCAGAGAAGTGTGACGCTTACATGAGGGAAAAGTACGGCAAGGGGCTTAATGAGATCTACAAGTGGCCCGACACGTATCAGGCGATGCACATCTGGGTCTTCCCGCAGCCGTGGGAAATCATCCACGTCGAGTGCCTCGGCGGTGAAATCGACATCGTGCCGAAGAACAAGCGCATGATCCTCGGAACGTTCCCGTGGAAATTCCAGTACGGCGAATCGGCATTCTGCCGCTGCGTCGCGTTTGACACGGAGTAAGCACGATCGAAGTTAAACGTTTTACGTTAATTTAATGTTCACAGGAAGGGGGCTTTCTCAAAAGAGAGCCCCCTTAAACGTGGAGCCGGGTTTTAAACATTAAGTCCAAAAATTCAGTTTTAATTGAAATTCCCACTATCGTTCAATGTAAATTCCAAGATTTCGATACTAATTGCAAAACTGTACTCCGGAATCGGCGCAGAATTCAGAATCGGCGCAGAATTCAAAAAATCGATATAAACTGCAAAACTGTACTCCGGAATCGGCGTAGTATTCAAAAATTCGATATAAACTGAAAAATTGCACACGCGAGATGACCGGGCGCTCATTTTTCTGTACAATGGTCAGTGTCCTTTGATATGTGGTCCCGTAGCTCAGAAGGATAGAGCGGCCGCCTCC
>JAAZKT010000114.1 GCA_012799695.1 Clostridiaceae bacterium | reverse complement strand
TGAAGCGGCTCGTACGATCTTCCTTGTTTCGGTCTTTGGTCATAGTTTCGTTCTTCTTGTTACCGGAGGATGAGCCAATGCGTCACATCATTCATTTTTAAGGAATTCTTCCAACGCTTCTGTCGATAATGGCCTCGAATAATAAAACCCTTGTATTTCATCGCAGTCTAGACTGATCAGAAACTCCGCCTGCTCTTTCGTTTCCACGCCCTCGGCTGTAATACTCGCATTGAAGAACTTTGCCAATAGGATAATACCTTCAGTCACAGGAGCTCTTTTTCTTTCCAGATCGAAATAACTGATAATGTCTTTGTCGATTTTTATTCTGTCAAAAGGTATCCGATTCAATCGATTTAACGATGAGTACTCTTTGCCGAAATCATCGATTGCAATACTGACTCCCAATCCTTTCAATTTGTACAATAATTCAATGATTTCGGTGGGATTTTCCGAGAAGAAGCTTTCCGTAATCTCAAGCTCGATATACTTCGGATCTACCCCGCTTTGCTCGATTATTTTCGTAACATCTGGAATAAAATCTTCACTTTGAAATTGTACAACTGATAAGTTAATGGAAAAGCGGAGAGGGGGAAAACCCTTCGCTACGAGTCTGTTGTGCTCTTCAAGCGCTTCTTTCAGCACCCAACTCCCCACATCGTGAATCAATCCTGTCTGTTCAAGTATAGGTATAAATCGATCAGGCGGTATTCTTTCGTTGTCGTCGTTCGTCCATCTGAGCAAAGCTTCAACACCGACAGTTTTTCCCGTTTCACAACGAATCTGAGGTTGATACTCAAGGAAAAACTCTTTGTTTTTCGACGATTTAAAAAGCATATTCGTGAGCATTGTAGTTTCCGCAATTTGGCTTTCCAGTCGTTCCGTATAGAACATAATCTGTTTGTCGGTATTCTTCGCTTCATAGCTTGCCAGATTGGAACTCTTCAGGAGAGCGGTCGCATCCCCTCCATCATCCGGATAAACGGATATGCCGATACTGATAACGACGAAGAGTGCATCTACATCTGTCCCCGTGGATATTGGGTTAGAAAAGGAATCAAGTACCTTCTTCGCAAACGCCTCGATCTGATTAACGTTTTTTTCGGTTGGCAGTATAATAATAAAGGCACCTTCCCCAGTTCTTGCGAGGTTACATGATTTTCCAAGCAGTTTTTCCAGAATTTTCGCCGATTCTATCATAATCTGCTCACCTGTGCTTTGACCGAAGGTATCAATAATATTCCTAAAGTTCTCGAGCTCTACGTCTAGAACGGCAATTTTTTCCGCCCCTTTTCTATCGTTTATGATTTGGTCAAGTCTTTTTATCAGCATACTCTTGTTCGCTAGTTTTGTAGTCTCATCAAAATACGCGAACTTGTATAGTCTTTCCTCGTACAATATTTTCTTTTTTGCGTCTGCCAATACATTTACAATAATTTTCAAGAAGTGCAGTCGATTATTCGCAATGCTGATCTCAATGGGGTCACTGTATTCAACAATTAGAATTGCACTTACTTTGCCGTCGACTGATATCGGTAGCGCAAAATACGAGAGTACGCCTCTACTCATGAAAAAATCTCGTTGTTCTTTATCTTCTTCAACGGAAACATGAGAAATGTCTTCACACATCATAGGCGTCCCTTGATCGACAAGAGGTTTTACTATGGGGAACGTCGCCATGTCAACTTTCATTCCCGGTTGAAAGGGAACCGGTACACTCTCTACGTCATTTACATGCGTGCTGAGAATCGTTATGTCTTCGTGATCCGCACTAAAATCAATCAAATATGCGTGACTGAATTGAAGTATTTCGTCAGCCATTACCAGCATCTCATCGATTGTATCTTTAGCGTTTTCTCTGTTGATGGAAATAAAACTGGTAGAAATCCTTTCAAGCGCTTCCTGTTCAATTGCAAACCTTTCATAACCTTTTACCTTTAGAGCGTATTCATTCGTCAGATATCTCACAATAAAATACGAAAGCATAATAATGGAAATTCTTGTAGCGTACTCACTTCCATCGATAGTGACGGAGACTTTCGGGTAGATGATCCAAAAAAGGACTTGTATGATGACGCAAAATACAGTAAAGACACTGGCAAGATTTTTATCATCAAGGATAACAGTAAACAGAAGAAACAGTATATAGACTGCCCATACCGTTAACGCTCCCGTTTCTTCGTTTACGATCATAAAATAAAACGTACCCAATGCGCATATTGCTAAGAAGATAGCATCCTGAACAGCATGCTTTTTCGTTATGACAGGAATAAACCTTGACAATAATCCAAAAAATATTAAAAACAAAGCGAGCAATAATTCTCGTTCTAACGATCCTTTGTTGGCGAAATAACCTACTAGAAAGGAGAGCGCACCACCTAACAGAAATATGACCGTTGCCGTATTAAATAAACGCGATCGCTCTGCGGCCAAGTACTTTTTGATTTCCGGAAACGAATATGTTATCCTCGTTGTTTCACTGATCAGCCCGAATTTTTTCAATACGATAAACAGCATTACTGTCGGGATAATGAGAAAAAGAACGGGCATTTTGGGAAAAAACTTTTTATCGAGCATGTCAGGTATCGCGTCTATTACGGCTTCTATGAGAAACAAAAGCATTATGGAAGCTAAAAAAAGTGTTGCTTGTCGCTTCTTGGGGGTATGAGACTCAATACTCCTCCACCAACGAAAAAGCACGATAAGAGTTGCAAGCGAAAAAACGACGTAGTAAGCGGTAAGCCAAATGCTTGCAGTGTACATGGGAGTTCTGTTCATCCAACCGAAAGTGGTCTGTTCCATTAAATAATGTCTATCTCTGAGGAGCCCAAAGGGTCCGAAAAGAATGACGTTTATAAGTGCAGGTAAATAAAGCGCGACATACAGAAGGCGTCTGTTTAAACGAATTTTAGTTTTTGTGAGAGCTAGCACAAAGTGTAGCAATAAGCTGCTAAAAATACCCCAACCGAAAGCGGAGAAAGACCTAACAAAAGCGCTCATTTCCGCAGTAGGCACTGAGGTTGAGATGGAGTATGAAAAAGACCAAATCGCCAATGAACTTGTCAGATGTAAAAACATTCTGTTGACTTTACTCTTTGCGTTAATGGCAATTATGACTGCACCGAAAACCATATAAAAACAACCGCAAATGTAAAGTGCTATTGACAGTATGAGACTGTAGTTCATGATAGCCTCCTAGGAAAAGTTCAAGTTTCTGCTTAGCGCAGGTTTGTTCAATTTCCCCAATTCCAAAACATTTTTGGTGCCTTTTCTCGCAGTTGCGAGGGTATATATGACGGTGAAATAATCATCTGGCGATTACAAAGATTACATGATGGTCGAAACTGAAATCTCCTTTGTCTAAAGATGCTACATTGGCTTTTCGAAAAAGAGCCGAATTCCCTATAGCTCGTTTACATAATATCATAGATATATTCAATAATAATTGTATAAAAAGTCTCTATTAAGTGTTTTTATATTTTATGAACTACTGCCGTTTGCCAAAAGGCCCAATTCTTTTACCACTTTTTAGATTGGTTTTTCATAAAAAACTGCGATTGGGTAGTTTGATTCGACTTTGTGACGCAGAAAAAAGTGGATACTTGAGCATGAGACCGGACACTCCTAGGAGAAATTGTCTCCCGGGGGTGTTTTTGTCGTTTTTTATGGCATCGTGACCGATTGATCATTGGCAGTTACTTATGCTAAGCTCCGATTATCGTGCTTTTAAGCTTTTAAAATGTATAATATGAATTTATTAACCAAACTAGTGTAGATAGAGGTATAAAAATGAATTATCAACATATTGAATTCGAGACCTACTTTAAAAACCATCCCGACACGAACGGTTACTTCGGAAAATATGGCGGCTCCTATATCTCGCCCGAGTTGCAGTCAGCTATGGATGAGATCGAGGCGGCGTACCATACAATCTGTAAATCTTCGAAATTTATCAGCGAGCTTCGTCGTATTCGCCGGGAGTTTCAGGGCAGACCGACACCTATCTCTCATTTGGAAAGACTGTCCGACAAAATCGGTACAGGCGTACAACTCTATGTCAAGCGCGAAGATTTAAACCATACGGGAGCGCATAAACTTAATCATTGCATGGGTGAAGTGCTGCTTGCAAAATTCATGGGGAAGAAAAAGGTCATTGCCGAAACAGGTGCAGGTCAGCACGGTGTCGCCCTTGCGACCGCCGCCGCGTACTTCGGACTTGAGTGTGACATTTATATGGGCGCCGTAGACATAAAAAAGCAAGCTCCCAATGTGGCTAGAATGAAGATTCTTGGTGCGAGAGTCATCGAAGTGACGGACGGATTGCAGACCTTAAAGGAAGCGGTAGACGCGGCATTTATGGCGTACGCCGAGGATTTCGAGAACTCTATCTATTGCATCGGTTCCGTCGTAGGTCCGCATCCGTTCCCCTTGATTGTGCGCGATTTCCAACATATCGTCGGAGTCGAGGCAAGAGAGCAATTCACCGGTATGACGGGCGAGCTTCCCGATGCGGTGGTCGCCTGTGTTGGCGGCGGTTCCAACTCAATCGGCATATTCTCCGGCTTTTTCAATGACCCCGTTGACCTATACGGCATTGAGCCGCTTGGAAGGGGAGCGGGGATTGGCGACCACGCTGCCAGCCTCACATATGGCGAAGAAGGGATCATGCATGGCTTTAACAGCGTCATGTTAAAAGATGAGCGCGGTGAGCCGGCACCCGTGTACTCCATCGCTTCCGGTTTGGACTATCCGTCTAGCGGTCCGGAGCATGCATTCCTGCGAGACATCGGTAGAATCAAGTACGATGTGGTGGACGATGAGGAAGCCGTCGACGCTTTCTTTGAGCTCTCCAGAATGGAGGGCATCATTCCTGCGGTCGAAAGTGCCCACGCTGTCGCCTACGGCATGAAACTCGCCAAAACGATGGGCAAAGGGTCAGTGCTGATCAATCTATCCGG
>JAAZKT010000039.1 GCA_012799695.1 Clostridiaceae bacterium | reverse complement strand
ATAGAGTATTCGACTCTGTCAAGCAGATAATAAGCGGAGACTTTCAAAAAGCTCTCAGAAGTCGTGGCGGGTCACACAAGTGGTTTTTTGGGGGAATCAAGTATTTGGTGGATTAAAATGACGCTCGATTTGGGGAATATCACGCTTTTCGAAAATATCATTGACGAGTATAGATTTTAGCAATAGAATGCTAATTAGTTAAAATTTTTTAATGAATGAGGTTTTACATGAGTCACGGAATTTATAAATACCCTCTGTACGACGTGCGCGAGATCGTGAATCTGCGCGATATGATACAGCAGAGTGAGAAACTGTACGGAGAGCGCAACGCTTATCTTCTGAAAGATCCGATCGCAACGCGTCAGATCGTCCCTCGAAGCGAAGAGGCGAAGAACTTGAAGATAGACAGAAAGCGTCCCTACGTCGGTGTCACGTTCAAGCAGTTCGCCGCCGATGTCCGTTCGTTCGGAACAGCGTTGAAGAACAGCCTTGTCAAGGAGAACAGCCGCGTGGCGATCCTCGCCGAGACGCGTTATGAATGGTATGTCTCCTACCTTGCGGTCGTCAACGGGCTCGCCATTGTTGTTCCTCTTGATAAGGAGCAACCTGCCAACGAGATCGTCAATCTCGTGAACAGCGCCGAGGCCGACATTTTGCTCTTTTCGAATCACAAGAAAACAATCGTTGACGAGATTCGTGACGAGATCCCCGGTGTCAAGCACTATCTCAATTTCGATCTTCCCGGTGAAGACGAATCCGATCTCTATTTTTGGGACCTGTTACAAGACGGGGAGAAACAGCGTGAAGAAGGCGATCTTTCCTATGATACGTTGCCCATCGACGAAGAAGCGATGCAGATCCTCCTCTTTACGTCGGGGACTACGGCGCAGCCGAAGGCAGTCATGCTGAGTCATAAAAATGTCTGCAAGAACTTGATGGGAATGTGCTCGATGGTCTACATCGATGAGTACGATGTTTTTCTCTCGGTTTTACCGATTCATCACACGTATGAGTGTACATGCGGATATCTCTGTCAGCTGTACCGTGGCAGTTGTGTCGCGGTGAGCGAGGGGTTGCGTTATATTCTGCAAAATGTTCAGGAGGTAAAACCGAGCATCATTTTGCTCGTGCCGCTCATGATGGAGGCCTTTCACCGTGGAATTATGAGAAAAGTAAAGGCCGATCCGAAGATGTTGAAAAAATTCAATTTCGGGCTCAAATTGACGAAAGCGCTCCGCAAGGCGGGTATCGATATCAGGAAGAAAGTCTTCAGTGCCGTTCACGAGAACTTTGGCGGCAATTTGCGTCTATTGATTGCAGGCGGTGCTTCCATTGACGAGAAGCTCCTTGAGAATATGCAGGATCTCGGTATCCACTGCCTGCAAGGATACGGCCTGACTGAATGTGCGCCTATTCTTGCGCTGAATCGAGGAAAACATTACAACAATAAGGCTGCCGGTTTGGCATTGCCGGGTGTCGATGTCAAGATCCTCGATCCCGATGAGAACGGCATCGGTGAGATTCTCGGTCGCGGCGATAATGTGATGATCGGCTACTACAAAAACGAAGAAGCGACGCGCGAAGCGATCGATGAGGACGGATTCTACCACACGGGTGATCTCGGCTACCTCGATGAGCAATCGTTCGTGATCATCACGGGACGAAAGAAGAACAAAATCGTCACGAAAAACGGCAAGAACATCTTCCCCGAGGAAATAGAATTTATGCTTCAGCAGCAACCGCTCATCGCGGAAGTTGTCGTATCCGGTGTTGAGGCTAAGGATGGCGATGTAATGATTCAAGCCGAAATCTTCCCTGACCGCGAAGCGGTCGATGAAGACCCGGAACTCAAGGGACTTCCTTTGACCGATGAGCGCGTCAAGGCTAAGGTGGAGCAACAGGTGCGCGAGATCAACCGCAAGCTCGTTACGTACAAGGCCGTTCGTTCTGTCGTGTTGCGCGATGAGGAGTTCCCGAAAACGACTGCCAGGAAGATCAAGAGACAATATTAATAGCGGTCGGGCCTTGTTCGCTATGTGGGAAGAAGCGCGGGGTCACAATCTAAACGGTAACAAAATGAAGGGGTTGTTCGCGGAACAACCCCTGTCCTTTTCGGATGAAGTGACGTCAGCTATCAATTTTCAGGCTTGTAGGAATCTCTTAAAGCGACTGATCGGTTGAACACCAGCTTATCCTCGGTCGTATCGTGGCAGTCATGGATGAAGTAACCGGTCCTCATAAACTGGTAGCCTATATGTGAGCGATCCTCTTTGAGCCAAGGTTCGACGTAGGCGTTCTCGATAACGACGAGTGAATCGGGATTCAGGAGTTCGTGATAATCGAGTTCGCTGGCGTCGGGATTCTCAACGGTGAAGAGGTTGTCATAAAGGCGTAATTCAGCCTTGACCGCAGTTTCCTCATCGAGCCAGTGGATGGTACCTCTTATGCGCTCGCCTTCGCGAGCGGCGCCGCCACGCGTCTCCGGATCGTATTCGGCGAGCACCTCGATGATTTGTCCGTCATCATCCGCTTTATATCCCGTACATTCTACGATATAGCTTCCTCTCAGACGAACTTTGTTGCCGGGGAAGAGGCGGTAGTACTTTTTCGGCGGGGCAATCATGAAGTCATCGCGCTCGATCAGAAGATGGCGCGAGAAGGTCAATTCGTGTGTACCGGCTTCGGGTTTATTAGGCATACTGTCGACGACGAACGTCTCTGTTTTATCCTCCGGGTAGTTCGTGATCGTCAGCTTGACAGGGTCAAGGACTGCCATCGCGCGAGGTGCGCGTTCATTCAAATCTTCCCTCAGACAATGCTCGAGAAATTTGATATCAACCATGCTGTCGACTTTCGAGACGCCGTTCCGCTCGCAGAAATCGCGTATGGCGCGCGGCGTGTAACCGCGGCGGCGCAACCCGGATAAGGTAGGCAAGCGCGGATCATCCCAGCCGTCAACGAGACCTTCTTCGACGAGCGCGCGCAGTTTACGTTTGCTCATGACGGTGTAATTGATGTTGAGCCGCGCGAATTCGATCTGTCTCGGTTTGGAGGGGACGGAGCAGTGCTCGATAACCCAGTCGTAAAGCGGGCGGTGATCCTCAAACTCAAGCGAGCAGAGCGAGTGCGTGATATGCTCGATCGCATCCTCGAGAGGATGCGCAAAATCGTACATCGGGTAAATACACCAATCGTCGCCCGTCCTATGATGTGTCTCATGTTGGATACGGTAGATGACGGGATCACGCATGTTCATGTTGCCGGAGGTCATGTCGATCTTGGCGCGCAATGTGTAGGTGCCATCGGGGAATTCTCCGGCACGCATCCTTCTGAACAAGTCCATACTCTCTTCTTTGGGGCGGCTACGCCACGGGCTCTCAGTGCCGGGAGTTGTCAGTGTGCCGCGTGCGATTCGCATCTCCTCAGGTGTCTGTTCACAGACGAACGCGAGGTCCTTTTCGATAAGTTCTTCCGCGTACTGATACATCTCTTCGAAGTAGTCCGACGCGTAGTAGAAGCGATCGCCCCAGTCGTAGCCGAGCCAATGGATATCTTCTTTGATGGCGTTGACGTATTCGATGTCCTCTTTTTCGGGGTTTGTATCGTCCATGCGAAGATTGCAAAGACCGTCGTACAACTCCGCAGTGCCGAAGTCAATGACAATGGCTTTGGCGTGTCCGATGTGGAGATAGCCGTTAGGCTCGGGAGGGAAGCGCGTGTGGACGGTCAACCCCTCCGTGCGTCCGCCGGGCCCCATGTCCTCGTCAATGAAGTCGAGTATAAAATGTGAGATTTCGTTGCCGGTCTCTATTTCTTCTTTCGGCGTGATACCTGTCACGATGCCGGGAAGGCGTTTCACGTCAGAATCATTTGTTTTATTCATTTTAGAATCCTCTCATTTGGTTGTGGTCTATGCGGGTCATGTGTGAATTGTCGGGAGCCAGTTTACAGAAGCTCCATTTGTTGAATGTTTTACGGCCGGCGTCCGTTCAGAAAATCGATCGCCGCCGCAAGCCTTAAGAGCGCCTCTTGACGACCGAGAATCATAGCCGTCTCCGTAGCGCCTCCCGGAGTCACTTGTTGTGCGGCGAGGGCGACACGTAACGCCCCCATGACCTGACCTTTCTTCCGTCTTGCCTCATCACATACCCTTCCAAGTGTCGCGGAAAGAGTCTCTTCATCCCAGACAGGGAGCGCTTCGAGCGCGGGGCGCAATTCTTTAAGGATGACGGACGCAACGTCGGCATCGAGCTTTGCCCGCTTATTGAAAAAGAGTTCGGCCGAGTAGGGGAGCCGCTCCGTCAGAAAACGAATCATCTCCGGGATATCGCCGAGCTTTGTCACGCGTTCCTGTAACACTCGGGCGAGCATGTCAACATTGTACTGGCGCTCGCCGAACATGGAATCGGTAATATCCTTGACCATGGCGCGCCAGCGATCAAAAGGCAATCGGCGGATATACTGTTCGTTCATCCAGTTGAGTTTATCGTAGGCGAAAACGGCAGGCGCTTTGTTAATTCCCTTGGCTGAGAAAATCGCTTCCAATTCTTCAAGAGAGAAAATCTCACGCGTCTCTTCGCCCGGTGCCCATCCGAGGAAAGCGATCATGTTGATGATCGCTTCAGGGAGATAGCCATCAGCCAGAAGTTCATCAAAACTCGTGGAGCCATGGCGTTTTGATAGTTTTTTACCATCTTCGCCGACTATTAACGGCAAGTGAACAAACGTCGGAATATCCCAACCGAAAGCGTCGTAGAGGATGCAGTATTTCGGTGTCGAAGACAAATACTCCGAACCTCTGACAACGTGCGTGATCTCCATCAGGTGATCGTCGACGACGTTCGCAAAATTATAGGTCGGATAACGGTCCGACTTGACGAGGATCTGATCCTCGAGTTCCTTATTCATGACGGTGATAGTGCCGTAGACTTCATCCGTGAACGATGTCTCCCCCTCAAGCGGCATCTTCTGACGGATGACGTGCGGTTCACCCGAAGCGACGCGACGAGCTGCGACGGCGGGATCCAGATCGCGGCAGTGGCGGTCATAACCGATAAACTCCGTCTCTTCATCTTCCCGCATATCGGCTAGGCGCTCGACTGAGCAAAAGCAGGGATACGCATGACCGGACTCGACGAGCTTGTCTGCGTATTCGCCGTACAAATGAAGTCGCTCGCTTTGAACGTATGGGCCGTTCGGACCGCCGATGTCTGGTCCTTCATCGTGGTGGAGGCCGCAGATATCGAGCGTGCGATAGATGGCCTCAACTGCCCCTTCAACATACCGCTCGCGATCCGTATCTTCGATGCGTAGGAGAAATTTTCCTCCTTCAGAGCGCGCGATCAAATATTCGTATAGGGCGGAGCGCAGGTTGCCGATATGCATGATACCTGTCGGACTGGGTGCAAAACGTGTTTTAGTAACCATTGTCATCAATAACGCCCTGAAAAGCGGGTTTGCCTCCTTTGAATCGCATACGACGAATGAAACCTTTTGGTTCGCATGTCGGCACTCAATAATATGCCGTCTCGCGATCCTTTCAATGATATCATAGATGCGCGGAATACCTGCTGATTGAGCGGATGTCCTGCCGTTTAAATTGAAGGAAAATATAAGTCATGTTCGGATACGTGAGACCTGAAAAACCCGATCTTCTGATGCGCGACTTCGCTTTGTACAAGTCGATATATTGCGGGCTTTGCAAAGTGATCGGAAATCGCATCGGTCAATTGCAACGTTTTACCGTGACTTATGACATGACGTTTCTGTCGCTCCTGCTTCTCGCTTTTTCAACGGTCGAGCCTGTCGTCAAATATGAAGGGTGTGTCTTGAACCCTTTCAAAAAGAAAGCGATCGTAGCGGAGCATCCCGTCTTGGACTATGCGGCCGATTTGTCTTGTCTTTTCGCATATGAATCGATGAGAGACGATGCCAAGGACGATAAACCGATCCGAGGGCGCGCGCTGTCGCTTCTCCTCCATCGCTCCGCGAAAAAAGTCGCGCGCGCAAGACCTGTGTTGGCATCTTTTATCCGCGATAAGTTGTCGCAACTTGAGGCGATTGAAAAGGGGTTCACGTCACACGATCCGGCCGACTGTTTCGGGGACATCTTAGCTTACCTATTCAAGGACGGTTTCGGGATGCTCGCGGCGTCCGAGGAAGTCACGAAAGGTGATCACGTCAATGCCTCAAACGATCCAAGATGGTATGAGAGCGAGCAAGACGCCGATCTTTACAAGACGCTGCTCGGAGACGCCGGTCACGCGCTCGGGAGGTGGGTGTATTTGATCGACGCACTTGAAGACCTCGAGAGAGATCTGACGAAGAATAATTGGAATCCGCTGTCAAAATTTGAGAACGGACGCGAAGTTGCCGAGAAGCGACTCATCGAGGCGGAAGAGACCGTTGACAGAAATCTCGCTCTTTTGACGTATGAGCGATACGGCGGACTTGTGTATAATATCGTTACGATCGGCTTGCCCGCGACTCGCAGCCGTGTGATGCTTGGGGAACCTCTCCCCAACATCTAGAACCTGAAAAAAAGAGGAGTAAGTGATGAGCAATAATCCATATTCCGTCCTCGGTATCTCCCCGGGAGCGTCCGAAGAAGAAGTCCGTACCGCGTATCGTGAGCTTGTTCGAAAATACCATCCGGACCAGTTCCAAGATAAACGCGCAAAAGAACTTGCCGAAGAGAAAATGCGCGAAATTAATGCCGCGTACGACCAGATTACGCTCGGAAATGTCCAACAGACGACTCAACAACATTACGGTTGGGGGCACGGCGGTCGCCATTGGACGCATCATCAATCGCCATATGGCAATCCCCAAAACCAATCGCCCTATTATCGCTCGAGCGGAAGCGACGAATCGTGTTGTCAAACACTCTCATGTCTTTGTTGTGCCGATTCTTGCTGTGAATGCATGGGCGGCGACCTTTGCCTTTGCTGTTGATTTAGGTATGGCGAGGGGAACGAACTCGTCTTCTTCCGGATCCGCTCAAATCGCGTTGGGCGGAATATTGTCGGCACTTTGTTGGCTCTTCCTGATTCT
>JAAZKT010000038.1 GCA_012799695.1 Clostridiaceae bacterium | reverse complement strand
GTGGAGGTGACGTCGGCATGGCGGCGCGGACAGTTGTGGGAGTGAAGCGATTGCCTGAGTTGCGTGGCGAGGTTATTAGATATCACGACGGAAGGCGTGACAGTGCAACGCTGTGATGGTGACAGTTAATAGGAAACAAGGAGAGACAAGGTGACGGGTTCGACCGCAACCTCTGAAAAAACAGATCATAGACCCCGCGATTATCGGAAGGTTTTTCGAGGGTTGATCAGATATGTCAAACCCGAATGGTCGTCCTTTCTAGCGTCACTTGCGCTTTTGCTTTTCTCGAATGTTCTCGCGCTTGCCGGTCCGCGTCTTAGCGGCGAGGCGGTCGACGCGATGGGTATTGTTGCTGGGGGTGTAGAATTCGACACCGTCTTGGTGAAGTCGTTTCTCATGTTGGGAGCGTACGTTGGGTCTGCTGTCCTGAACTATGTCATGGTGCGTTTATTGGCGCGCACTTCGAAGCGGGTCATCTGCCGAATGAGGCAGGATGCGTTCGATCAAATCATCGACTTGCCGCTATCCTATATCGATACGCATCAGGCAGGCGATCTCGTCTCGCGCATCTCGTACGATTTGGATGTCGTCAGTTCCGCTATCTCGCAGGACATCGTCGTGATCGCGGCTAGCTTGATCACCGTGATCGGCTCGCTTGTTATGATGTTCAGGATGTCGGTGTCGCTCTCCTTTACGTTCTTGGCCCTTGTTCCTATTACGGTTTTGTTCACCATTTACAGGATCAAAAAGACGCGACCGCTTTTTCGCAAGCGCTCCAAAAAACTCGGCGAAATGAACGGGTATGTTGAGGAAATCCTGTTCGGTCAAAAGACGATTGCGGCGTACCGCAAAGAGTCGTTTTTTACGGAGGAGTTCCATTCGATTAATGAAGAAGCGTCCGACGCACACTATCGTGCAGACTATCAGGCGGCTTTGAATGGACCGTCCGTCACATTAATCAGCAACTTGTCGTTGGCGCTCGTCGGGATGATCGGCGTGTCGCTCTTCCTCAAAGGCAGCTTTACGATCGGTGTATTGACGTCTTTCATTTTATATTCGCGTCGTTTTTCCGGACCGATCAATGAAATTGCCGCCATCATCGCCGAATTGCAATCAGGTTTGTCGGCCGCCGAGCGCGTATTCACACTTTTAGAGCAACCGCCAGAGCCGCCGGATGCCGAGCATGCTCTTCCCCTTGAAGATGTACGCGGCATCGTCGAGTTTGATCGCGTTTCTTTTGCGTATACGCCGGATCAACCTGTGATCAGAGATTTCAGCGTCAAAACGAATCCGGGAGAGCTGTTTGCGATTGTCGGTTCGACAGGTGCAGGAAAGACGACGCTGATCAATTTGCTTATGCGCTTTTACGATCCGCAGGAAGGTGAGATCCTGATTGACGGCAAGAGGCTTCTCGATATCACGCGGGACAGCCTTCGCCGCTCTTTCGCCATGGTTCTTCAGGATACGTGGCTGTTCCAAGGGACGATTCGCGACAATATCGCCTACGGAAAACCGGATGCGACATTGGAGGAGATTGAGCAAGCCGCGAAAGCCGCTCACATCGCCTCATATATTGAATCACTCCCGAATGGATACGACAGCATCATCAGCGACAGCGCCTCCAACCTTTCTCAAGGTCAAAAGCAGTTGATGACGATTGCCCGAGCGATGTTGCTCGATACACCGATGCTTATCCTCGATGAGGCGACCTCAAATGTAGACAGTCAGACGGAAATCATGATACAGGACGCCATGAATAAGCTCGTTCAAGGTCGCACATCGTTTGTGATTGCACACAGGCTGTCGACTGTGCGAAATGCCGATCAGATCCTGTTGCTTAGCGACGGACAAATCGTTGAACAAGGGACGCATGAAGAACTTCTCGAGAAGGGAGAAGTTTATGCTGATCTCTATCAGGCACAGTTCAGCTGATACGGTAACCCTGTAAAATCACGTTAGATCTGTATTCCAATGCTCTGAGTCACACGATCGGTGGATTCAGCGAGTGTAAAAACGCGTTTCGTTCCTTTTGGCATTGCTTGTGGCATATTTACCGGAAGTGCTAGTCATGTAAAATCGCGTTTCGTTCCTTTTGGCATTGTTTGTGGCATATTTACCGGGAGTGCTAGTCCTGTAAAAACGCGTTTCGTTCCTTTTGGCATTGTTTGTGGCATATTTACCGGGAATGCTAGTTTCGTAAAATCACGTTAGATCTGTATTCCAATGCTCTTCCGCGATTAACCCGCAAGATTACGATATAACGACGATTGTTCTTTAAGTCTGAGTCAAATATTCGACAAGACCTCCGATAAGTCCGATGCCCGCTCCAAGGAAGACGAGCGGGAAGATATTGGCCCGCCTTATGCGGAGAATAAGGACGACGGCAAGGGCGACGAGCACGAGGGGGTCCATAACAACGGGCGATGTGGATAGGAAGGCAGACGCAATGAAAATGGAAACAGTCGATGCAGCGATTAACCCCGCGACGCCCGGACGAAGCGACATGAAGGCGTGCTCAATCGTAGCTGATCTCTTTTCCCGGAAAAAGAAGATGCCGAAGAGGAACAGCAGGATCGCTTGCGGGAGCACGGTCGCCACGGACGCGATAACGGCTCCGGGAATGCCCGCGACACGCATTCCCACGAATGTGGCGGCATTCAGTGCGATCGGTCCCGGTGTTACCTGAGAAATGGAAACGACATCGGTCATCTCTGTTATCGTGAGCCAGCCGTATCGATGGACGATGACGCGTTCAATGAGAGGAAGTACCGCATAACCGCCTCCGAATGCGAAAGCTCCTACTTCCAAAAATGCGATGAAGAGACGTAGCATCGTCATGGTTTTTTCTCCTTCGGCACGTAACGAAATGCGACTATGCCGACAAGAGCCAACGCCAAGATGATCAGTCCCGTATTGATCGACGTGAACGTGCTCGTTAGGAAGGCGGCGATCAGGATTATCGCGGAAAACACTTTGTGTTCTTTAAGTGAAGCCTTTGCAAGATCGTAAACCGCGACGACCATGATGGCGGAGATCGCGCCGCTCATCCCGCGCAAAGCGGCTCGCACCCAGAAGTTCGCGGCGAACCACGTATAGAAGTAGTAGAGAATGGAGATGATGATCAGGGGCGGCAGTATCGCCGCGACGATGCCGACGATGGCGCCACGTCGCCCTTTCAGCTTATACCCCGTGAGCAATGCCGTGCTGACAGCGATCGGTCCCGGTGCTGTCTGTGAAAGCGCGATGAGTTCGAGCATTTCATCATCGCGAATCAGCTTTTCTTTGTGCGCGAATTCCTCCCTAATCAACGGCACGATTGTATAACCTCCGCCGAAGGTCATCATGCTGATCGCAAAGATTTTGAGAAAAAACTTCCACAAGCTCATGCAATTATTTTAACATTCGAATGAGCAGTATTCCTGTTATACTATTAAGCGGGGACTATCCAGAATAATCGTGGAACAGACCGTTTTATTCGCAAATCGGTTTACGTGTAACCGGGAGGATTTGCTTTCGGTAAGGTCTGGAGGCAATCGCCGACCGTATCCGTTGAGTAGGGATCGGCCAAGAAAGGATGACTAAATGTCTAAAGAGAATTATCTATTCCGCGGAGATTTTATTACTGCGCGCCCTGATCCGGGCGAGCTTTCTGTCTATGAGGATTCGTACGCGCTCGTCTGCGACGGTGTATTGGAAGAAATAACGCAAGTAAAACCGCAGATCGGCGACGATGTCGTTGAAATTGACTGCAAAGGCAAGCTCATCATCCCGGCGTTTTCCGACGTTCATCTTCACGCCGTACAGTACGTGACGACGGGGCTCGGATATGACAAAGAACTTCTTCCATGGCTTACCGATTATACTTTCCCGGAAGAGGCGCGATTTGCCGATCATGCGTATGCTTCACGTGTCTTTACCGATCTCGTTTACGATCTTTGGTCTGGCGGTACGCTTCACAGCTCGATCTTTTCAAGTATACATACCGATGCGACCGTTCTTTTGGCGGAGCTGCTGGCTGATGCGGGGCTATCGGCTTTTGTTGGCAAAGTGAACATGGACAGGAACGGCGGTGTCGATCTCGAGGAGACGACGGAGGAGTCGATGAGCGAGACGATGCGCTACCTCGACTTAATGGCACCGTTTGAAGACCGTGGTGTGAAGCCGATCCTGACTCCGCGCTTCGCGCCGTCGTGTACGCCGGAACTGATGCGCTGGCTTGGCGAGTTATCGGCTGAGAAAGGTTTATTCGTTCAATCGCATGCCAATGAGAACTTAGGTGAAATCGATTGGGTGAAAGGCCTTTTCCCCGAATCGAGGGATTACATGTCCGTCTATCAAGATGTCGATTTGTTGCCAAAGGGAAGAACGGTGATGGCGCATTGCATCTACAATACGGATGAGGAGCTTGAGATGATGCGAGAGCGCGATGTCATTGTCGCGCACTGCCCTTCCTCCAATGCCAACATCGCTTCAGGGATCATGCCGACGGCTCAAATGATCGACAAAGGTATCAAGGTAGGACTTGGTTCCGATATCGGAGGCGGCAACAGACTCTTTATGGGACACCATGTATCGGCTGCCATGAAACATTCACGTTTACGTTGGGCTCTCACCGATCGAACATCACGCGTGATCAGTTTTGCAGAGGCTTTTTGGATGGGCACGGCCGCGGGCGGATCGTTCTTCGGAAAGACCGGAGCTTTTATGCCCGGCTATTCCTTTGATGCGCTTGTGATCGACGATTGTAGGCTGTCGCCTTATCGTCCGCTCGACGTGTTGGAAAGACTGCAGCGCTTCATCTTCGTGGGCGATGACCGCCTCATCGTATCACGATACCGTAAAGGGGAGTTGCTTCCTGAGCCAAACTGCATGGTAAAATAGCTATACTAAATTTAACATTTCAGTCGGAAGGATTTTTTATACATGAAGATTCTTGTTGTTGCTGACGAACGGGAGATGAGCATTGAAGCGGCTCGGATCATCGGTGCGCTCGTCAGGACGAAACCGGATGCCGTTTTAGGGCTTCCTACAGGTTCGACGCCGCTCGGCACGTACAGAGAACTCGCTCGCATGCATCATGAGGAGAATCTGGATTTTTCCCGAGTGCGTACGATTAATCTCGATGAGTACATCGGACTTTCAGGCGACCACCCGCAAAGCTATCGCGCGTTCATGCGTAAACATTTATTTGATCATGTCAATATCGATGAAAACAACACACATATTCCCGACGGTATGGCGGAGAATATTGAAGAGGAGTGTCGTCGGTATGATGAGATATTCTATCGGTACGGTCGTACGGATTTGCAGATGATCGGCATCGGGGTGAATGCGCATATCGCCTTTAACGAGCCGGCGGATTGTTTTACTCCAGATACGCACATCGCTGTATTGACAGAGAGTACGATCAACGCGAATAAACGAAATTTTGATCGTCGCGATGAGGTGCCCCAAACGGCGATATCGGTCGGTATGCGTGGCATTATGAGCACGAGACATCTCGTTTTGATCGCATGCGGTGAAGGTAAGGCCGAAGCGGTCGCGAAGAGCTGTTTCGGACCGGTGACACCTCAAGTTCCTGGTTCGCTGATTCAGCTTCACCCCTATACGACTGTCATCGCCGACGAGGCCGCGATGGCTCTGTGTCCGGTATTTTTTGAGAATAAGTAGAATCTAAGATTGTAAGATCGAGAGCGGAAGGAGAAGCATGATGAGCGCGCGCATTCTTGTCGTTGATGATGAACCGAATATTGTGAATATTCTCCGTTCGAATCTTGAACGGGAAGGGTATAAGGTGATCTTCGCCTATGATGGTGAAGAAGCCATTCGACTTGCCATGACCAAAGATCCCGATCTCATCCTCTTGGATTGTATGCTTCCCGGGATTGACGGGTTTGATGTCTGTAAGCGCATCCGCCGCGACTCGACCGTTCCGATCATCATGATCACGGCGAAAAGCGAGGAGATTGATAAAGTGCTCGGCCTGGAACTCGGAGCCGATGACTACATTACGAAACCCTTTAGTGTCCGCGAGGTGCTTGCAAGAGTGAAGGCGCAACTGCGCCGCGTCAGCATTCAGGACGAGAGAGCTTTTCAATCGCCGATTATCGAAATCGGCGGCATTGTTATCGATCAGGATGCCTATCACGTCACGCTTGACGGAGAGACGGTCGATTTGACGCTTCGCGAATATGAGCTCGTCCGTTTTCTCGCCTCCCATGCCGGGCAAGTATTTACACGCGAGGAGCTACTTGAGAACGTTTGGGATTATAACGAGTACTACGGAGATGTGCGAACAGTCGATGTAACGGTTCGACGGGCGCGTGAAAAAATCGAGCCCGACCCCGGCGAATTCCGCTATATTTTGACGAAACGTGGCGTCGGATACTATTTCCGTCGTGATTTCGAGAATGGCGTGAACGGCATTGAATGATTCGGCGATTGTACTTATATCCGTTTTAGCAACGGCTCTGACCGTGATTCCCGTCATGCTCTGGATGAACAAACGGGAGCGCCGTCGTGCTGATCAGAACGTGATGCGAACCATGCGGCGAATTGCCAACGAGCGAACGGAGTCTCAGGCAATCTTGTCCTCTCTCAATGTTGGCATTGTCGCCTATGGAAGCGACAACCGCCTCATCGCGTCGAATCCCGTTGCGGAGCTTTATTTCGGTGTGATCCCGGATTCGCTTGATAGTTTTCTTGATCGATTTGGCGCGGACAACGGTATGCGAGCCGCTTATTACTTGGAGAGCGATGACGTTTCAGGTGAACTCGATATCGATGGCTATACGCTGAGGCTCGTCTGTCAGCAACACCCTCTTCGTATTGACGGTGAACCTTTCGGGGGGCACATCATTACGGCACAGGATGTCACTCAATTTCGCCGACAGGAAGAGCAGCGGAAGGTATTTGTCGCAAATGTCTCGCATGAATTGAAAACGCCTCTTACAACGATCAAATCATATTCGGAAACGTTGCTCGATTGGGGAATCGACGAGAAGAGCAGGGACGATATCAAGTCTGATGTCACGCGTATTTACGATGACTCCATCCGCATGGAACGCCTGATCTCGGACCTTTTGCTTCTTTCGACGATTGACAGCAGTCGTCTACACGTCCAGATGGTACTCTTTGATCTCTCCGAATGCGCCCGACAGATTTGCGAACGGTTTAGGGATCAATCGTCCGCCAAGTCGATTGCGCTCGATTTTTCCGTCTTGTCGCGCCAGTCGATCGTTCTCGCCGATCGATCTTCAGTAGAGAGAATTTTGACGAATCTGATTGTCAATGCGATTCACTATACGGAAGCAGGTGGCAGTATTCGCGTTTATGCCGGCAATATTGTGGACGATTTCTACATTAAAGTTGTAGATGACGGCATCGGTATTGATCAAACCGATTTAGACAATATTTTCAGGCGTTTTTACAGGGCAGACAAGACGGGATCGCGTACCTTCGGTGGAACGGGGCTCGGACTTCCAATCGCTCAGGAGTTAGCGCGGATGCAGCGCGGACGTATTGAAGCGGAGAGCGAGCCCGGCATCGGGAGTCAATTCACTTTGTTTTTACCGAGTGCGCGTCGAATCCTCAGAGAATCTCTATTTGAAGTATCAAAAAGAGAAAAACCTCGCGATGCAGTCGCGACAGCCGCACATGATACAGTTAGGCGGTGGCTCGACGAGCTTTCGGGAGAAGAAAATGTTAAGTATGATACGGGTTCATTCGATTTACGTGGACTCCTTGATATAATAGATAGAAAAGTCAACGATTGTACTTGACCATGATGACAATTGATAAAAAAATAGCGCCTCATATATATTTCGGTTGAGGTGATTTGAAAAGAGGTTCATTTGCGTAGTTACTTAATCGAGGGTGGGTATCCTCTTACCGGACATGTGAAGATTGGCGGTTCAAAGAACGCATCGCTCGCCGTTTTGTCCGCGGCGATGGTGATCGACGGGCCGTGTATTATAGACAATCTCCCTGCTATCAGCGATATCGATGTGCTTCTACAGATTTTTAGCGATATCGGGGCAACTGTCGAATATCTCGCACCCGGCAAGGTGCGGCTCGATGCTCGTACGATCAATACGCACGAGGCGTTACACTCGCGCGTGACGGAGATACGCGGGTCGTACTATTTGCTCGGAGCTCTTCTCGGACGTTTCGGCAAAGTCTCTCTGCGCATGCCGGGCGGTTGTGATTTCGGGGTGCGTCCTATAGATCTTCATCTCAAGGGTTTTCAGGCGCTCGGAGCCACAACGGATGTCGGTCGCGGGATTGTGACGTGTTCGGCGGAAGAGCTGACCGGTGGAGGCGTATTCCTTGACACGGTCAGCGTGGGTGCGACGATCAACATCATGTTGGCCGCTGTCAAGGCAAAAGGAAAAACAGTTATTGACAATGCCGCACGCGAACCGCACATCGTCGATGTCGCAAACTTCCTGAACGTGATGGGAGCCGATATTCGCGGTGCCGGTACCGATGTCATTCGAATTAACGGCCGCCCGATGCTTCCCGGTGGCAGAGAGTACACGGTGATTCCCGATCAGATAGAGGCGGGGACCTACATGATACTGGCGCCTTTGACACGAGGCGATATTACGGTTGACGGCGTGATTCCCAAGCATATGGAGCCATTGACCGCCAAGTTGCAGGAAATGGGCGTGACGGTTGAAGACGGGGAGGACTCGATTCGCGTTTATCTTGCAGAAGGCGATACGCTTCGCTCAACGAGCTATAAGACGATGCCGTATCCCGGATTCCCGACAGACCTACAGCCTCAAGCGACTGTGCTTCTCTGCTTGGCGGAAGGCACCGGTCGTATGATTGAGAACGTATGGGAGAATCGATTCCAATACGTCGATGCGCTTCGCATGATGGGGGCGAACATTATCACTTCCGGGCGTCTCGCCGTCGTTCAGGGCGGTGCGAAACTAACGGGTTCACGCGTCACGGCTCGCGACTTGCGCGCGGGGGCAGCGATGGTGATGGCGGGGCTCGCTGCCAGCGGAGCGACGGAAGTTTTCGACATCGATAGGATTGAACGCGGGTACGAGCATTTTGTCGAAAAATTGACGAAGCTCGGCGCCGTTATTTCACGTGTTGAAAGAGAGGGCGCATGAGCGTTTTTTCGCTGTCGCTGCGTTCGGGCTCGAGCGGTAATTCGACGTACATTCGTACGGACTCCGCTCGGATTGCGGTCGATTGCGGTATAACCGGAAAGCAATTTGCTCTCGCTCTTCGCTCGATCGGCGAAGACGCCAACGCCGTAGATGCACTGTTGCTGACACACGAGCACATTGATCACTGTTCGGGCATCGGTGTCGTGATGAGGCGGTTCGGTATTCCCCTCTATACGACAAAGAGCACGTTTGAGGGTGCACGAGACATTCTCGGCAACATCAATGAATCACTTGTCTACATTATTGAACCCGGCAAAGCGTTCTCTATCCGCGACACGGTCGTTTTGCCGTTTTCCGTTCCGCATGACGCGTCCGATCCTGTCGGATTTCGCATTTTTGCTACAGGCGGCGATATTGGCGTGGTAACGGACTTGGGGCATTTTTCTTCTGAAGTGAAAAACTCGCTCGAGGGCTGCCGAGTTGTCTATCTTGAGGCGAATTTTGATCCCGAATTGTTGGAGTCGGGATACTACCCTAAATTATTAAAAAGGCGGATAGCGGGGAGTCGCGGTCATCTCTCAAACCTCGATGCAGGCGATGCCGCCGTACAGCTGTTGCATTCGGGTACAGAAGCGTTTGCGCTCTGTCATCTGTCTCGCGACAATAATCGTCCCGGTCTTGCGTTGAAAACGGTGAGCGAACGATTGCTCCGCGAAGGGGCGAGGGCAGGACGTGATTACGTCATTAACGCATCACCGCGCTATGAATGTTCGCGCGTTTTTCATTGTCGGCGCTCGCTCGATGAACAAGACAAATCGCTTCCCTTATTGCATGAAGAGTCACAAGTTACGGGAAATTACACGCAGTGTACGATTGAGGTACATCAAAACGATTCTGTGCTTCAGCTTCAAGGCAAGGAGAGTGTCTGATGGACAGTCTCTGGCTCATTGTCGGTCTTGGCAACCCCGGACGTCGCTATAACAAAACATGGCACAATCTCGGCCGAATGGGCATTGACGTGCTTGCAAAACGGCATCGGATCGCCTTGCGACGGCGACGTTTCGGCGGGATAACCGGGGAGGGTCGGATTGCCGATCAACGTGTTTTGCTTCTCCAACCGGATACCTATATGAACCGTTCCGGTGAAAGTCTTATACGCGCCATGTCTTTTTATAAAATACCGAACGAACGCATCATCGTTCTCTACGATGATTACGATATACCGTTAAGTCGGATCAGAATACGTGAAACCGGGAGCGCCGGCACGCATAACGGTATGAAATCAATTATCGATCATCTGAAAGATCATCGTTTTTGGCGCGTGCGCATCGGCATCGGTCCGAGACCTGCCGGAGATACGGTTACCTTCGTCCTCGATAAAATAGGACGCAATGCGGAACGCATCGTGGCGGAGTCATTGGAGGATGCCGCTGATGCGACGGAGTTGATTCTGCGCGGCGAACATCAGGTTGCCCAAGAACGCTTTAACAAGAAGAGTCCGCAAGATGACGGTGATAATCGCGAGAAGACCGATGATCGGGATAGCCCGAAAGTAATGACCGGCACCGTTCAATGTTCCGCCGATGCGAGCGGTCAAAGTGCGGAGGGGGACGAAGGAGAGCCGTGTTAAATCATCGCGAGGAAGAAGTGACGACCGTATGGTCTGATGCGTCCGATTTCCTCTTGCGCTCTCCTGCCGGCCGTGACATTCTGCGCACCATTGAGGACGGTATACCGCTTAACATCAACGGACTGGTCGATTCCGCCAAATCGTTCTTAATCGCTTCACTTGAAGAAAAGACGGGACGCGGGGCGTGTGTCTTTGTTCCGGATGAGGCGCGAGCCTATTCGCTTCGAGAGGAATTGGCTGCGTTAATCCCTGAAGAAAGCATCTTGACCTTTCACAGCCGAGAGCTTTCGCTTTATGATATTCGTGCGACGAATCGTGATCGTGAGATGATGCGTTCCGCTGTCCTGATGCGCCTTCTGAGACGAGACTTCCGTGTGTTGATTGTTCCTGCCGATGCGGCGCTTCAGCGCGTGCGTTCTCCGGAGACGTACCGCCGTTTCGTCTTGACGCTCGCTACGGGGCAAGAGATGAATCCTGATACGTTGGAGAGCCACCTGGTGACGGTAGGGTACGAGCGCGTACCGCAAGTAGAGCAACCGGGACAGTACGCCCGCCGCGGCGATATTGTCGACGTGTTTCCTCCCGATGCGACGCACAGCCTTTATGAGGCGATCCGCATTCTGTTTTTCGACATCGAGGTCGACGAGCTGAAGGCTTTCGATCCCGATTCACAGCGCTCGACGCACACCATCCGCCGCGTAGACATCCCGCCTGCGCGCGAGATTGTCATGACGGACAAGGAGCGGGAAGCGACCGCGGATCGTTTGGACATCGCGATGGCAGAGGAAATAGCTCGACACCGTCGCAACGGAGTTCATCGTGATGTGATAGAAAAACTACAGGCGAACGGTTTTCGAGACTTGGAGCGTATCAAAGAAAAAATGCACTTTCCGTCGCTGGACCGCCTGTTGCCTTTAATTGATGAAGAAGTCTGTACGGTGGCGGACTTTGTGAGAGTTGCATCGCCTCTGTTATTCCTCGACGAGCCACTCACTTTTTCGCGAAGGCTTGATGCGGCGCACGCAGGGTTTATTCAGCGGCTGACCGGATTGATGGAAAAGGGCGATACATTTTCATTCTCGGAGGGCTGTCAGGTCGCCCCACCCGATGTCTTACGCACGATCGAAAACGAGCGACGTTTTATCGCTCTCGTCGATATGCCCGCCTCCGGGAACGGTCTTCCCGGAGCTGCCGATATGTCACTTCATGCCGGAGCCGTCAATCGCTATCGAAATCAGCCGGACAAGGTTGCGGCGGATGTCGCACACGTGCTACAAGATCGCGGGTCCGCTCTCCTATTTGCAGGTTCGGATGAGCGTGCCGAACAGCTATCGTTCTTTTTGCTTGACCGCGGCGCAGAAACGGCGGTCGTTCTTCCGGGTGTCTTTCCTAGAGGGTTCGTGATCGATTCGTTGCCGTTGCTCGTCGTCGGTACTGAGAATCTCTACGGTGTCAGCAGGCGGAAATCCCGCCGAAAGAAGCGTTCACAGCGCGAGGTTTTTTACCAAGATCTCGTCCCCGGTTCATTTGTCGTCCATGAAGACTACGGTATCGGGTGCTACGAAGGGACGGAACCGATCACGACAAGTGACGGAACGCGCGATTACTTGACGATTCGCTATCGCGACGGGGTGTTGCGGTTGCCTGTCGATCGTGTGGATCTTCTCTCCCCTTATATCCCGGTCGGCGACACGAAACCACGGCTTTCTTACATGGGAGGAGCCGGGTGGCAGCGTCAGAAGGAGCGCGCCCGTTCGTCGATCAAACGGCTCGTCACCGATATCATATCGCTTTATGCGGAGAGGGAGTCGATCAAGGGGCATGTTTACGGTGCCGATACGGTGTGGCAAAAGGAATTTGAAGAGTCATTTCCCTATGAAGAGACGAATGATCAACTGCGCGTCATCGCTGAAATAAAAAGCGACATGGAAAGCGAGAAAGTCATGGATCGCCTTATCTGTGGCGATGTCGGTTTCGGAAAGACGGAAGTGTGTTTTCGTGCGATGTTCAAGTGCGTGATGGAGGGAAAACAGGCGGCGCTTCTGGCACCCACGACGGTTCTTGTCCGTCAGCATGTCCGTAATTTGCGTGAAAGGCTCGGTTCCTTTCCAGTTGAGGTACGTGAGCTCTCGCGGTTTATCGGTCGCGAGGAACAGAAAACAATACTCAAAGAGCTCGCCAATGGGCACGTTGATATCGTGATCGCTACACACCGCCTTTTGTCGAAAGATGTCTCCTTTAAAGATCTGGGATTGCTTGTGATCGATGAAGAACAACGATTTGGCGTTGATCATAAGGAGATGATTAAGGCGCTGTCGCCCTCTGTCGAGGTACTCACGTTGACGGCGACTCCCATTCCGCGAACGCTTCACTTGTCGCTTGCCGGTATGCGCGACATCTCGCTTCTCGAAGAAGGGCCGGAGGATCGCCTGCCCATCAGGACGGCGGTGATCGAGTACGATGAAGACCTCGTCATCGATGCGATCTTGCGTGAACGCGCTCGTCACGGTCAAGTATTTTATCTCTTTAATAATACGCATAAAATCGATCAGCGCGCAGCGAAGCTGGCTGAGAAGATGCCCGGCATTCGTTTTGCCGTCGCCCATGGAAAGATGACGGAACGACAGCTTGAAAGCGTCATTGAGGATTTTTTGGAAGGTGAGTATGACGTGCTCGTCTGTACGACGATTATTGAGTCGGGCGTCGATATGCCTCGCGTCAATACGTTGATCGTCGAGGATGCCGATCGATTCGGTCTGGCGCAACTCTACCAGATACGAGGGCGAGTCGGTCGCTCCGAGCGACAGGCGTACGCCCTGATTACTTATCGCCCCGACCGCGTGATCGGAGAGGCTGCAGAAAAACGATTGGCAGCCATTCGCGATTTTACGGAGCTCGGCTCCGGCTTTCAGATCGCATTGCGTGACTTGGAGGTGCGAGGTGCCGGTAATTTACTCGGCGCGGAACAAAGCGGACACCTCGAATCGATCGGATACGATCTCTATACGAGAATGTTGGAGGAAACCGTACGAGAGGCGAAGGGGCTTGAACCGCCGCCGCAACGCGTTCAGACGGTTGTTGATCTGACTGTCGATGCGATTCTGTCTGCTGATTACGTAAGTGAAAGCGACGAGCGCCTCGATATTTATCGCCGCATCGCCTCGATCGATACATTGGACGATTATCGCGACGTTTTCGATGAGTTGATCGATCGCTATGGCGATCCGCCGGAGGAGACGGTCGCCCTGCTCGACATTTCATACATTCGAGCGTTCGGCGAACGCGCCGGACTCGCGCGGATTTGTAGTTCCGGTCGGAATGTCGAGCTCATTCTGCACGATTCCGCAAAATCCGATGAGCGAGCGATGGAGCTCGTCTCACGATTACTCTCTGTGAGTACGCGGGAACACCGGTTGACGTTTAAGGCGGGGTATCGCGCGATGATTCTCGCGGATGGAGTCGCCGTGAAGGCCTCCGCTACTCCTTCCATCCTGCGCGATATCTTTTCTTCAGCGGAAAAAGTCTAAGATGCACAAAATGCGACGGATCGCATTTTGTGCGATCCGTTTAGAAGATTAGTTTATAAGGACCTATTGAACAGAATCAGACTTCTTGGCGATTTTGAAAAGCGCGCGAGAGCGTTACCTCGTCGGCATACTCAAGAGCGGCACCCATCGGGATTCCGTGAGCGATACGCGTCGTTCGGATACCGGAGGGCTTCAGAAGACGCGCGATATAAAGCGCCGTCGCTTCACCCTCGATCGTCGGATTCGTAGCGAGGATAATCTCTTCGATCTCATCATGATTTCGAAGACGGACGAACAGTTCCCGCAACTTGACGTCTTCGGGTCCGATGTCGTGCATCGGTGATATCACGCCATGGAGGACATGATATAAACCGCGGTAATCGTGGATGCGCTCCATGGCGGCGACGTCACGCGGATTCTCGACGATACATATACGTGTTCTGTCTCGAGTAGCGGAACGGCAAATATCACATGGATCTTCTTCAGTCAGATTGCAGCAGACGGAACAGAGACGGACGGAAGCGCACGCTTCGCGAATCGCATCGGCGAGCGCAAGCGCGTCTTCTTTCTTATCGTCCAAAATATGAAAGGCAAGACGCTGTGCCGTTTTTTTACCGATCCCGGGCAGTTTTGCGAACGCATTGATCAGTTTTGCGATCGCGGGGGAGTAACGATAGGACATGGTTAGAAACCCGGTAAACCGAAGCCGCCGCCGGTGACTTGCGACATTCTCGCTTCAGTCATCTCATCGAGTTTTGCGGCTGCATCATTGACGGCGGCCGTGACGAGATCCTGCAACATCTCGACATCTTCTGGATCGACAACGCCGGGATCGATCTCGAGCTCTTCAATCCGGTGTCCCGCACCGAGGACGACGCGGACAACACCGCCGCCCACCGTCGCCTCCGCTTTCATTTCCGCGACTTCTTCCTGGGCGAGCGCAAGTTCCTCCTGCATTTTTTGCGCCTGTCGCATCAACTGGTTCATCTGGCTGCCGCCCCCCGGTATTCCACCGCCACGCGGGAATCCGCGCTTTCCTCTTGCCATATATTTTCTCTCTTTCTTTCTATTCGTTTTCTCCTATCGGAGAAGGAATGTCTTCTATGAGCGCTTGTTCCCTTGCCTGTTTCAGCCAGCCCCACTCGGCGGAATTTCCTTCCATGCTGTCATGCATTTTATCCAAGATGATACGAAGCTCTACTTTATATCCTACGTGGTTCGAGATCAGCTGCTGAACCATACGTGTATTGTCAATTTGCGAGAGGAGGCTGTGTTGTCCCTTAAGACGGGCGTCAAAATGTAGGGCTATTTTTTTTCCGTCTGTTTTAACGCGAGCAGGTCTGGCACAAAGGGCAATGTCCATCCGCCTTTCCCGCTGCAAGTCATCGAGGACAGCACGCCAGATGTCGAGAACAGGCATTTCACCCATTGCCGTGAATATGGTACCTGAAGATTGCCCGTCGAACTCGCTCGGCGGATTGACGTCTTTCTTTTTTTCGGCGGGTTGTAAGTCATTTTCCGAAACGATCTTAGACTCTGTTCGTGTAGAATCTTCAACGACCGGTTCGCCGCTCTGATGTGGTTCAGCGTCCACGTTCGTCTCGATAACGGTGCCGCTCGGCTTTTCAGTCGCCGGTATCGGTTTTGCTTGCGGGCTGTCTGTCTTTTGGGCGTCTTCGGATGCTTTTTGTATCCGGCAATCGCGGGAACGATCAGCTATTTTTATGTCTATTTCATTACCGAAGCGCGTTAAAAGACCGATCAGGCCGATCTCGAGTGTTGTACGAAGATCAGGCGACAAGCGCATTGAGACGAGAAGTTGCGAGAGGCCGGCAATCAGTTCCGTTAACACCGATGTTTTTGTCTGTTTTGCGATCGAGGTCATGCGCTCGATATCCTCTCCGCGAAGTTGGATCAACTGCTCAGGTTTTTTCGAAACGCTTGCAACAAGCAAGTTGCGAAAATACGCACCGAGATCTGTCACAAATCGCGTCAAGTCACGTCCAGACATGACAAGTTCCTGAATATTGACGAGAAGCGCATCAGGTTTTTTGAAGAGGATCGCCTCCGCCGTCTCGGAGAGAAAACGATCAGGTACGAGCCCCGCCAAGGTCAGTACATCGTCGCGCGTGATCGGGGTCGTTTCCAGTTGCCTCGTCTGATCAAGTAGGCCAATGGCATCGCGGAGCGCCCCGGCGGAAAGCGTCGCAATCATCTCGAACGCGCTCTCATCCACGGCAAGATCGATGCTCTTTGCAATGAGCCTAACGCGCTCGATGATTTCATCGTTCGGAATACGGCGGAACTTAAAGTGCTGACAACGCGAAATGATCGTTGCGGGGATGCGATGCGGTTCTGTCGTCGCCATGACAAATACGGCGTGCGACGGAGGTTCCTCAAGCGTCTTGAGGAGCGCATTGAAAGCGCCGACGGACAACATATGAACTTCGTCGATGATGTAGACTTTGAATCGCGCCTTCAGAGGCGTAAAAGCGACCTCATCTGTCAAACGCCTCATATGGTCGACGCTGTTGTGCGAGGCGGCATCGATTTCACTGATATCCATAAGGGAGCCATCATTCGCAGCGAGGCAGATTTCGCATTCATTGCACGGATCGCCGCGTTCGGGGTTCAAACAATTGATCGCCTTCGAAAAGATCTTGGCAAGTGACGTTTTTCCCGTTCCGCGCGTCCCGGAGAAGAGGAGAGCATGCGAGAAGTTGCCGTTGATAACACTTTGACGAAGGGGGTAGACAATTTGCTCCTGTGCGACGACTTCCGAAAAAGTCTGTGGACGCCACAATCTATAGAGTGCAAGTTGATCTGTTTCCGACATCGTACACCTCGTTTTTCGTGTTGCCATCCTGAAAAAGAGCCGTGCCTGAGGCGCAACCGAATCAGGTTTCCCCGCGGCGCTTGCGGATGACCGCTTACCGCTGCTTCCTTCCGGATCTGGCGGGGTTCACAGGTCCACAACGCACGGGCCCCGCGTTCGGTTGCGTCTCAGAGACGGCTAAATTGCCTGCATCGACTGACCGGATCATCAGCTCCGGTGGCTGTATTTCAGTTTACCATAATCGCCCCGTATTGACACTGCAATTCTGAACGGATGATCACACGCCTTTCATTACCTAAACCTATACGAGCTTTTGCCTCGCGCTGTATGAATATGATGCGAGAGTGAGAAAGTGTGAATAAAAAGGAGGATAGGTGTGTAGGGTATCGTCAGGAACATGGATGGAAAAGGAGGTCATCTTGTTAATAATTACAGTGCAACCCCTCTCCTTTTGTGATAGAATACGTATATATCTATCTGTAAGTGTTCCTGCTTTGGATGGTTTTTTATTCGTTCTCCCTGCGCGTTGCGTGTATGCGACGTGGAGTCGAGAAAATCCCATTCTAAGAGGAAACGACTTATAATGAGAGGAGATGGACGAATGACAGAAGAAAAAGTAAGATTGGGTATTGATCCGATCTATTCGCTCAAAGGCATCAACCCTGTCCAGCAGTTTATTTTCGGATTGCAACAGGCCGTGGCGATGTTCGGAGCGACCGTTCTCGTGCCGTTGCTCACCGGTCTCAACGTCAACACGACGCTTCTCATGGCCGGACTCGGCACACTGCTGTTCCACGTGATTACGGGCTTTAAGGTGCCCGTTTTCCTTGGATCATCGTTTGCGTTTATTGTCGGTTACAACATTGTCTCCGGCGGTGACCCAACCAAACTCCCGTACGCATCCGGCGGCATCTTCGTCGCGGGATTGATTTACTGCGTACTCGCCCTCATCATCAAGGTCGTCGGCGTGAAACGCGTCATGCGTTGGTTCCCGCCAGTTGTCACCGGTCCGATCATCATCGGCATCGGTCTGATTCTTGCCCCTGTTGCGTTCAACGACATCCAGAGGCCAATTGGAGATCTCCCTGTGGGACTCAACTGGCTGGTGGCCCTTACCGCCATCATAACGATCATCGCGATTAACATCTGGGGCAAAGGTATGCTTCGCGTCATTCCGATCCTAGTCGGTGTGATTGCCGCCTACGTTGTCGCACTACTCGTCAGCATGGTCGATTTCAGCGCGCTGAAGGCAACGGAGGGTGTGCTCGCAATTCCGATCTACAAGGAAAACATCATGAAGTTTGACGTGAGCGCCATCATTACTATTGCGCCGATTGCGTTGGCGACGATGATGGAGCATGTCGG
>JAAZKT010000037.1 GCA_012799695.1 Clostridiaceae bacterium | reverse complement strand
GTTCATGGCGGAAAATGCCGTTTGACATCGATGTCTCTTCTGTCGTATCATAATTCGGCGACCGCTCCGGCGGGGTCTTTTAATGTTGTCTGAAACAACAACCTCTGTCGGGCGAGACTGTTAATTAGGAGGAACCGCATAATGGGTTATGCCATTATTAGAACTGGCGGCAAGCAATATCGTGTAGCCGTCGGAGATGAGATTTTTGTTGAGACGCTCGCCGGTGAACCGGATGACGAAGTGACGTTTGACGAGGTTCTCGCCATATCCGATGGAGAGTCTCTTACAACGGGTACGCCGCTCATCGAAGGTGCGACTGTCACGGGTAAAATCGTGAAACACGGTCGCGGCAAAAAAATAGTCGTCTTTAAGTACAAAGCGAAAAAGGGTTATCGTCGAAAGCAAGGTCATCGACAGCCCTACACACGTGTCCTGATCGAAGCGATCAGCGGTTAACATGATTCTGGCGACTTTTCACCATGACGAACAGGGTCGAATTACGGCCTTTCAATTGGTGGGACATGCGAGAAACTGGAGACTATGGCCTGATATGATTTGCGCCGGAGTCTCCGCGATCGGGCAGACGACCATCGGAAGCCTACAGGAGCTCGCCGGCGTTGAGCCGGACTACCTGCTCGAAGACGGCAATATCCGATGTGCCGTTCAGTATTCCGATGACGACGAGCAGTCAACCGTCATCGCCGCCTTGATGGCATCGACGAGAATAGGATGTCTTCAGTTGGAAGACAGCTACGGAAACAAATATGTAACGGTCAACGATGTGTTCCACGGGGACTCGGAGACATAAAAGTCAACATATCACGCGACTATTTGATTCAGCGCGTCAACGATATAGGAGGCAACAAATGATTAAAGTTAATCTTCAACTACTGGCTCACAAGATGGGCATGGGCAGCACGCGCAATGGTCGCGATTCTCGATCGAAACGTCTGGGCGCGAAAGTTGCCGACGGTCAGTTCTGCACGGCGGGGAGCATCATTTATCGCCAGCGCGGAACGAAGATTCATCCCGGCAACAATGTCGGGATTGGCAAGGACGATACGCTTTTTGCGAAGGTTGACGGGACAGTGCGGTACGAACGCATTTCCCGTAAGCGCAAACAGGCAAGCGTCTATCCTATCGAAATGTAGGGATCGGGAGCGGCAACAGCCGCTCTCACTGATTTACACATGTTTTTCGATCGAACAACCATTGAAATAAAGTCCGGCAACGGAGGCAACGGCTGTGTTTCTTTTCGTCGCGAGAAATACATCCCGAACGGTGGCCCTGACGGCGGCAACGGTGGGCGAGGCGGCGATGTCACGATTCGCGCCGACCGTAATGTCAACACGCTTCAGGAGTACAGATTTCAGCGCCATTTCGCTGCCGGGAACGGGGAGGACGGCAAGGGCAAAAAGATGGCAGGCGCGGGAGGAGCCGATCTCGTTCTAAAAGTGCCGCCGGGCACCCTTATTCTTGAATCGGAGTCGCGTGAACTTGTTGCCGATTTGCGAAATGACGGAGATGAAGTACTCGTGGCGAAAGGCGGTGCGGGCGGTCGCGGAAACATGAATTTTGCGAATCCCGTTCGTCAGGCTCCGCGCTTCGCGACGGCGGGTAAACTTGGCACGACGCTCAAACTCGATCTCGAGTTGCGTTTGCTCGCTGACGCGGCGCTCGTCGGTTTCCCCAATGCCGGGAAGTCGACGCTTCTTTCCGTGATGTCGGCAGCAAAACCAAAAATAGCCTCCTATCCCTTTACAACATTGCAACCGATCTTGGGTGTCGTCGATGTCTCGGGAGCGCGCTTCGTACTTGCGGACGTGCCGGGGTTGATTGAGGGTGCGTCCGAGGGAGCGGGGATGGGACATGACTTCCTGCGACACGTCGAGAGGGCGCGTTTGCTTTTGCATGTGCTCGATGTTTCGAACTTCGACGGTATCGAGCCGATGGATCGCTTCGTGGCGTTGAATCGCGAATTGGAGAATTATAAGAACTTGCTCGATTCGCGCCCGCAATGGGTTGTGCTGAACAAGATTGATCTCGTAACGGAAGATACGGTACAAAAGTTGCGCGATGATCTCGAGGCGCTCGGATACCGTGTGTTTGCCGTCTCGGGTGCCACGACGGAGGGTGTGACAGAGCTCAAACAAGCGCTTGCCGCTGAAGTCTTGACGTTGCCTCCGCCTGAACTCGACGAAATCGGTCGGCTCAAAGTTTATCGATTGGATAAGAAGTACGATTTCTCGGTTTCCGAGCAAAAAGGCGTCGTTTCGGTTGAGGGACCTTTTATCCATGAGCTGATGCAGTCGACGAATTTCAGCGATGCGGAATCTTTTCGCCATTTTCAAAAACGTATTGTCGACAGCGGTATTCAAGACGCATTATTGGACGCCGGTGTCGAGGAAGGCGATGATGTTCTCATGGACGGTGTGTTGTTTGAGTTCTTTTTATAGTTATTATCCCTACTGTTTTTCGCACATAGTGCGATTTCGTTATCGCAGGTCTCGCTTAGAAAAAGAACAGCGTAAACTTTTTCCCTGAATGTAAATCATGTATAATCAATTTACAGTTGAACCTGACCGCGTGATACACCGGTTGATAAGGAAGGAGTCATCATGAAAAAATATATTTGTGATATGTGCGGATATATCTACGATCCCGAGATGGGCGATCCGGACGGAGGCGTAGAGCCCGGTACACCGTTTGAGGATATTCCGGAGGATTGGGTATGCCCGCTGTGCGGCGTACCGAAAAGTGAATTTTCACCTTACGAAGACTAAGTCCAGTCCAGTTTAGACAAAGTATGACGAGAAAGCCGGTAACGCCGGCTTTCTTCTTAGTGTGCCGGTCGGTTCTTTTTTACGGATGAACCTGATAAGATGAAAGAGTCATTGAAAGCATAACAATCATTAACGTGTTAACTATGTGAAAGGATGGGAATAAAGTAATGCAGAAGATCAGTGATCGCGTCTTTCAAGTGGGCGCACCGGATCCGCGTTTGCCGTATTTTGACGCTTTGATGCCAACGCCGTACGGTACGACTTACAACAGCTATCTTATTCGCGGAGATGAGAAAACAGCTCTAATCGATCCCGTACAGGGTGATAAGGCTGATCAATTGTTGCAGAACCTCAAAGAACTTCAAATCGATAAACTTGACTACATTTTCTGTTTGCATACGGAGCAAGATCACGCAGGAGCCATCCTCGTGCTGTGCGATGTCTTCCCCGACGCTCAGCTCGTCGGAACGGCAAGGGTTGCCGAGCTGATGGAATACCATTTTCACATACCGCGCGAGACGTTCCTTGTCATCGCGGAGGGAGATTCGATTGATCTCGGCGGCGTGACGCTCGTGTGCATGCCGATACCTTTCGCCCATTGGCCTGACAATACGATGTTCTGGATGCCGGAAGAGCGTATGCTCTTCAGCTCCGATTTGTTCGGAAGCCATTACGCGCCGGACGTTCCGAACTGTCCCGATAAGGAGATTTGGCTTCTTGAGACGCGCGCCTACTTCTCCGAAATCATGATGCCGACGAGGCAGCACGTCACGCGTTATGTGGCGAAAGTGAAAGAGCTCGATCCGAAGCGTATCTGCTCCTCGCACGGTCCGATCTGGGAAGACCCCGCGATCGTTTTGAACGAGTACGAGCTCATGGTCTCCGATAAAGTCCGCCGCGACGTCGTTATCGCCTACGTGTCGATGCACGGTAGTACCGCCCGTATGGTCGATGTCGTCGCCGATGAGCTCTGCGCGGCCGGCATCCGTGTCGCGCTATACGATCTTGGCGATCCGAACCGCGATCTTCGTACGTTGGTCGGTTCTGTCGTGACGGAGACGGTCAATGCAGGTTCGCTTCTCTTGGCCTCGCCGACCGTGTTGGGCGGTCCGCATCCCGCCGTGGCGGCGACGGCGCTCTTGATCAATGCGTTTAATCCGGCAATTCGCTACTTTGGCTTGTTCGGTTCTTATGGATGGGGTAGCCAAATCGAAAAGCAAGTCAGCGGACTGACGGCAAGAGTGAAAGCAGAGCGTCTCGAGTCCGTTCTTGTCCGCGGTCTTCCGACGGAAGAAGATTATGAGTCGCTCCGTCGGTACGCTCGCGATCTCGCCGAGCGGCTGAATGCGATTCCCGACGAGGAGATCGTCGAAGGCTAGATATGTGAACTCAAAATGAGGTGGCTTCTCTTTGCCATTCTTCAAGTAATAAAACACCCGGTTCTAAGATGAGTCGGGTGTTTTTATGATCGACTTATTGCTCAAAGCGTGATTCTGTCCGGAGTTTACGTTGTATGACGCCTCATCTAACCGTATTTCTTTTTCTCTCGTATCGAAAAGATGATAAAGCCCCCTAACCCCCCGATGACACTGGCGCCGATGATAAACCCTATAATCAGTGGCACGGAAGGCTTATCCGAGTCATCCTCACCGTCAATCGGATCCGTGGGAAGAGTGGGACTTGTTTCGGGAGTGATCGTAGTCTCCGATCCGGGCAACCATGTGGTCGTCTCTTCGACCGTTGTCGGCGTGGTCGTCTCCTCAGTAGTCGTTATCTCTTCAGTGGTTGTCGTAATCGTCGTTGTGGTCGTAGTAGTCGTCGTCGTGGGAGGTGCTAGAGGTTTCCATTGCGCGAACAGTGTGATGTCTTTCGTGATGGGTTGGCTGAAATTAAACTTCTCGCCACCCGTGGCGCTCGTCCACCAGCCGTCGAATTCGTAGCCGCTTCGTTGCGGATCTTTCGGTGCCTTGATTGTTCCGTTCACTGTTACCGCTTTAAACGCGATTTTGGGCGTACCGCCGTTCACGTCGAAGCGGACGATACGATAGTTCGTAAAGTCTGCGGTAAAAAAGCAAATAATTTTATTCACAGCTGGCCACAATATGCCATCAAGCTTGAAGGGTTCCATGTAATATTCCAAAAAATTATCATCCACTTCATGAAATTCCTCTCCCTCTATCAATTCAACAGTGATTTCCATAGCATAGAAGCGGTTCAGGATGATGCCGGATTTCACTTTTGTTTGAGGAGCAGTCGGGCTGTCAGACTGGAACAGGCTGATGGATATTTTATCAATGACTTGCATGGGCGGATCTGCTACATAGATACTTTTCAGATATTTCTGCGAATCGATTCCAATCTTGAAAGTCTGATTCGACGCTATCATGACCACATACCATGCGTAAGCGATTTGTACTGCCGCAAGAACGACAGCGAGACAAGTGAACACGAGGAGGGGCGTAAGTGCGAGCCTTCTGCGAGATTTCATCCGTTTGTCCATAAGAAGTCTCCTTTCTAACGCCTGATAACTGATTAGGCGCTATGCGTATGAAAGAATATGCACGCGACGAACGATGTCGTTTCAGGCGATTATTCATGACAATCCGTTCGATTGTCCGTTTTCTTTTTAATCAGGCGGAAGCGGATTGTGTTGTTCAAAACCGACATCACGAATACCTGAGGTGCTTTCTTTATTTCTAATTAGATTGTAATACATAAGATCGAGAGATTGTCGAAAAAATACGTTGAGGAGCCTTGGATTTTCGGTTATATCCATGCTTAAAAAGGCAAACTCACCATAAATAGTCGTCTTCCATTATCTTTCTTTCAATGCAAGGAGAATAACAATTATAAATTCTTGAATACCTACTCTACTGTCCAAGTTGCTTTGGCATTCAGCTCACAATTTTTTTACGAATTCTTGTGGCAAGATGCCGTTGTCTTGAATAAGAATAAAGGTATAATATAGGCACAATGAATAACCCATGTAAATGAGTTCTATCGTTACTGACAGATTAGTGGCGAGATGCTTACAAAAGGTGGCGATTATGAAAATTAAGTTGGCTATTTTGGATCGTGAGCCGGATTTTTTGGAGAGACTCGCATCTGCTTTTAACGCACGCTACTGGGATAAACTCGAAATCTATTCCTTCACGCAACTTGATACAGCGCTGAGCGAGCTGAGTGAAGCGCGGATCGATGTCTTTCTTGCAGATGAATCGTTCGAAATTGATCTCGATAAGATACCGACACGGTGTGGTTTTGCGTACTTTGTCGAAAATCCGCAGATCGCTTCGCTTCGCGATCAGCCTGCTATTTCGAAATACCAGAAGGCTGACAGCATCTACAAGCAGATACTCAGCATTTATGCGGAGAAATCGAGTGACATTACCGGCTTTAAGTCAGATGGTACTCCGAGCGCGCTTATCAGTGTGTTTGCGTCGCCTGCCGGCGGAGTGGGAAGCTCGACCCTGTCCGCTGCCTATGCGCTTACGCTCGCACGGGCAGGGCGGCGCGTGCTCTATATGAACTTGGAACTCTTCGGCAGATCGGATGTCTTTTTTACCGGAGCCGGTCAGGAGACGTTGAGCGATGTTATTTTCGTATTGAAGAGCCAAAAACTAAATCTGTCCGTAAAACTGGAGAGTGCGGTACGTGAATCGGCGGACGGTGTGTTCTTCTTTGAGAGCCCCCCTATTGCGCTGGATGTGCAGGAGCTCACGCAAGATGATCTGGAGAGGTTGCTGAGGGAGCTTCGAGCCAGAGACCGTTATGATCACATCGTTCTGGACATGGATTTTGCGCTCGACGGCAGGATGCTCCATGCCTTAAAGGAAGCGTATGCGATTGTACTGGTCAGTGACGGGATGGCGATCGCGAACACTAAGTTGGTGCGCGCTTATGAGGCGCTTCGGATGATCGACCAGCAGCGCGATTTGCGTATCCTGAGCAAGCTCTACCTAGTGTACAACAAGTTCAGCAACAAGGTCTCACAGGCGGTCGAGGGAATCGAGCTGAGACTGTTGGGAGGAGCGCCACGCTATGCGCACGCGTCGCAGAGGGAAGTCGTGGAGCAACTCGTGTCAATGAATATTTTCCGACAGATTCTGAGGTGACAGCATGACCTTTGAAAGAGAGCAGGAGGTCATCGCCGAGATTAAGCGCTACATCGGCGAGAATCTGCCCCTGAGCGAACTGGAAGACGATGAGCTGTTACTACGTGTGGAGGAACTCACAGGCGAATGGCTCAAACAGGAATACTGTTCTATTGAGCAGCGCGTGTCGATCGTTGAACAGGTATTCAGTTCGATTCGAGGGTTCGGTCTCCTTGACAGTATCATTAAGGACGATACGATCACGGAGGTCATGATCAACGGCACAGATGATATTTTTATTGAGCAGAGCGGCCGCCTCTTCAAACTCGATAAGAAGTTTGAGAGCCAGCGACGTCTGGAGGATATTATCCAGCGCATTGTTGGCTTGGCCGGGCGCGAAGTAAATCAGGCTAACCCCATCTGCGACACGCGTCTTCCCGACGGATCGCGCGTCAATGTCGTTCTGCCTCCGATCGCGCTCTGCGGACCGACGGTGACCATCCGAAAGTTTTCCAAAACGCCGATGACGATGGAGAAACTGATCGAGTACGGATCACTTACGAAAGATATTGCGGAGCAGTTGGAGGTCCTTGTCAAGGCAAAATACAACATTTTTATTAGTGGCGGTACCGGCTCCGGAAAGACGACCTTCTTGAACGCGCTGTCAAACTTCATTCCGAGAGACGAGCGCGTCATTACGATTGAGGACTCGGCGGAGCTTCAAATCAAGAACATCGATAACCTCGTCAGGCTCGAGACGCGTACCGCGAATGTCGCGGGAGTCGGAGAGATCTCAATCCGCGATCTCATCAAATCTTCTCTCCGCATGCGGCCTGAACGGATAGTCGTAGGCGAGGTCCGCGGCGGAGAGGCTCTCGATATGCTACAAGCGATGAATACCGGGCATGACGGTTCAATCTCCACGGGACACGCGAACAGTACGGAGGATATGCTGAGCCGTTTGGAGACGATGGTTCTCCAAGGCGCGGCGGGGTTACCGCTTGAAGCGATTCGTCAGCAGATTGCGTCTGCGGTGGACATCATCATCCACCTCTCGCGTTTGCGTGACAAGTCGCGCCGCACGATGGAAATCACTGAAGTCCTCGGGTATGAGGACGGACGCATAGTGCTGAACCCGCTCTATGTGTTCATCGAGGACGAAAAGAGCACCTTGACGCGCGTATCGGGAAGACTGACACGCACGGATAATGAGATGAAAAATACGCAGAAACTGCAAATTGCGGGTTTCAAGCATGTGATTTAATCCGCTGAAGGGCGGCATACCGCCAACAGCCGGTTAATGGTACCCGACAAGGTCGAAGGAGACGCGACCAAGCCGGATATTCGATGAGGTGTTTCGTTTATGTTCAAGAAAAAGAAAAAAGCTCCGCCTGAACCGGAATTCTTTTTATCCGCAACAAACATGCCGACGCGCAATTTCCGTGTCTATTACATGAAAAGGTGGGAAAAGTTCGGGTACGCTCTGCTCGCTTTTGTTGCAGGTGCCGCAGTCGGTTATCTCTTTTATGGCGGGCTCGGCAAAGACGAGTTCGGTCAGCCGACGACGATCACGTACATTCTGAACATCCTGATCCCGACCATAGCAGGTATTATCGCGGCGAGGCTTTTTATTCCCGCCAGGACGAAAGCGATTATCGGGAAGCGCAAGCGCCAGCTTGCCAAGCAGTTTCGGGATATGTTGGACGGATTGACGACTTCTCTCAGCGCCGGCAAAAACGTGACGGATGCCTTCTATGCGGTATACGAAGATCTGAAGGTCCAGTACGATAGTGATGCCTTCATCTTGCGTGAACTCGAGTTGATTCTCTCAGGCATTCAGAACAATTTTCCCGTTGAACAACTGTTGGAAGATTTCGGAAAACGGAGCGACATTGATGACATCTCAAGCTTTGCCGGTGTCTTCAGTATCAGCTATCGAAAGGGCGGCAATATCAAAGATGTCATCCGGAATACGCACGCCATTCTGAGTGACAAAATGGCCATCGAAGAAGATATCGAGACGATGCTGACCGCTAATAAAACGGAACAGAACATCATGGCGGTCATGCCGATCGCCATTGTTGCGCTCATCAAGGGAATGAGTCCCGACTTTGCCAAAAACTTTGCGTCGCCCGCTGGCATACTGGCGTCTACGGTAGCGATCATCATCTTCATTATCGCGTACTATGTCGGCAAGTCAGTGCTTAATATCAAGATGTGAGAGGAGAATGAGAGATGTTGGGTCTTGAGATCTTCGAAATAGTCATCATGTTGGTGGGCACTTTGCTCGTCATCGTTTGGATCGTGTTCTTCTTGAAAGGTGCGCAATATCGGAGCATGTTCTCCGTCTTGTCCGAGAAGGAGTTTCCATTAAAAGACATTTACGGAACGGGTTACGCATTCCTTCACTCAATAGGTTACAAATACAAATCGAAAGGCGACAGAAAACTTCGGCAGGAACTTAACGTTCTCTATGGTGAGAAATATGCCGAGTATTATCTTCATGTTACGCACGCCCAACAAGTGACGTTCACCATGACGCTCTTTGTCCTGTCCTTCATCTTTTACGGACTGGCGCGGGATCTGATGATCATGTTTGTTTTCTTCATGTTTTCGGGGCTTGCATATTATTACTACGGCACTCAGGCGAGCAAAAGAATTCAGGCTCGTTCCGACGAGCTGCTGCATGACTTCGCGGACGTCGTTTCGAAACTCGCACTACTTACCAACGCCGGAATGATTCTCAGAGAAGCGTGGGAGAGAGTGGCGTTCGGAGGCGAAGGCGTCTTCTACGATGAAATGCAAATCGCCGTTGAAGAGATACGAAACGGCGTGGCGGAGGTCGACGCTATCTATAACTTCGGTAGGCGATGTGTCATTCCGGAGGTGAAGAAGTTTACGTCAACCATCATTCAGGGGATGACCAAGGGAAGCAGAGATCTGACACTCGCTCTGCAAGAGCAGAGCCACGAAGTATGGCAACTCAAAAAGCAGCTTGTGCGCCGCGAGGGAGAACGCGCGGCAGCCAAGCTATTGATTCCGATCTCCGTGATGTTTATCGGGATCTTGATTCTCGTTATCGTGCCTATTCTCTCAAATCTAGGAGCCTAGATGGCGGTAACGAAGGGTCGTTGGCGCATGACGGACCTTTAGACAGTACGACCTGATAACGGATCTGAGTACTGTCTGTACATTAAATTAATGGAGTAACACAAGGAGGATTATAACCATGTTACAACGTATGGAACTGTTCCTTGGGATCGTTGCCGAGCGATTCAACAAACTGATCAGGGATGAAAAGGGTGAAGTTAACGTCGTCGCTATCGTCGTGTTGATCGGTATCGCGATCGCGCTTGCGGTCATTTTTAGAGAAGCGATCGGGAATTTGCTGCGAGAGCTGATCAATATGATCACAGGGAAAGCAAAGACCGCTATTGAATAGGAAATAGCTCGGCGGTTCTTTCGCCTTGAAGATGTTCGGGGAGAACGAGTCGGCACCGGCTTTTTCGACTTGTCTGCCTGTTCGTCGAGCGGAGAAAGCAATCGGTTGTCTGACCGGAAAGCGAGGCCTTTCGTATGGATAGGGTTGTTCGCGTGTGGCGCAAAGCGAGGAGAGATGAAAGCGGCGTCGTATTTGTCGAGGCGGCGATCGTTTTTCCTGTCATTTTTTTCGTGATTTTCTTTCTCCTTTTCACAGGGAATCTTCTCTACCAGAGGTCGGAAGCTCAATCGGAAGTGGAACAGTACGCGATCATCGGGGCGAGTGCCTGCGCGGATTCGATCATTGAAAGGGCGTATAGGCACAACGGAGCGCTGAGGCTCGATGAGAAAATCAGCATCGAGCCGTACCGCTTTCTCAGTGGGAACAGTCGCTCCAGTGTCGTCTCCATGATCAATGAAAAAGTCGCGAGCCGCTTCCACAAAAAGTCTTCGGGCTTTTTCCCGGGGATGAAGCCGGTTCTCATCACTCCACAGTCGGACATCGCGCATTTCAACAATTATTTCATCTACGCGACTTTTGACGTCGAGATTGAGTATGAGATGACGTTCCCGATTCGTTTTCTCGGCGATAAAAACAAGATATCGTTGACATTTTACTCTCGCGCGGAAATGCCGGTCAGCTATACAACGGAATTTATTCGTAATACTGACATGGTCATCGATTACCTGACAGGCAGCGGTGTCATGAAGAAGGTGTCGGAAGCTTTTGGGAAAGTTAAAACCATTTTGAGCATTTTCGATTGACAGCGCGATGGAAAGGGGCGAAGGAGTCTATGAAATACGTCCGTAGATGTAAGGGTGCCGTAACGATCTTCCTTGTCATCATCTTGGTGCCTATGTTGACTTGCAGCGCTTTTTTCGTTGATGTGAGCAGGATTTCTCTCGCGCGCGGTGTGGTTGCGTCCGCGGGCGACTTAGCGCTGAATACGGCGTTGACACAGTATGACTCACAATTAAAAGAGCTCTACGGGCTTTTTGCGACGACGCAGGATCAGGAATCGCTTTTCAGAGATCTGGAAGCTTTTTACCACAAAAGTATCGTTTCTTACGGAGTGAGCTCCGATGTGGCGGGACCGATTACCAATCAGATCATGGCGCAACTTCGCGATTTGCCTTCTGATGTCAGTGACGCCTCCGATATCCTCAACATGAAATTGGGCGATTTTAACGCCTATATTCCTCAGAACGGTTCGCTCACCAATCCCGATATCCTTGAACGACAGATCGTCGAGTTTATGAAGTACCGTACGCCGATCAACACGGGCTTGCGGTTTTTGTCGGCGTTGAACAGCTTTAGCAGCGTCAGCAAGGAGACAAAGCTCGTTGAGCAGCGCCAGTCGTATTACAAGGAGGAAGAGAAGCTCAATAAGAAGCTCCGGTCTGCCTGGGAGAATCTCGCGGAGTACAACTCTCTTGTTAAATCTCATCTTGTCGGAGTGGCGAACGACACGTTCTTCACAGATCTGGAATCGAGGTTTAAGGATTTTCACGTCCGAACCATTAAGGATCTATACGAGACGCGGATGACGGCCGTCACGCCGATTCAATTGACTGAGCGGACGACGCTGATACCTGATGCGTTTGGAGGTGAGACAGAAGGCAAGCTCTGGGAATTGGAATCCAGAGGAGAGAAATACAAGACTTTTGTCGATCTGTTTCCTGGCGACTACAATCTGATTTTCCGGCCTAGTTTAGTAGTGATGCAGCAGTGGATCGTTGAAATGGGCGCTCTCTACAATGATGATAAGCTCACAGAAATAAAGACGAAGCTCAAATCGCTCGGGTTGCCGACGTCTTCCGTGATCGATGAAGGACTGTACGATATCCAGTACGTCCGACAACTGCTTGAAACATCGGGTCAACCTCTCAAAGAGTACACGGATCTGATGACGCATCGCTATGAACGTTACCAAGAATTCGCCGTTGCGATGATATGGGCTGACGACGATGCTCTTGATTTTTACGTGAAGTACAAGGGCAAAGAGATCCATGCTACGGAGCTCGCGAAGACGATAAAGGCAAACTATGAAGAGGACATGCGGTTGACTTATGACGCGTTCCAGCCTCTCGCCGAATTGACGACTAAAATCAGAACTTCGGGGCGTACTGACCCGTTCACGATCAATGGTGAGATTGGCAAGGTCGCGGAAAAGGCGAGAGTATATCGGGACAAATTTAAGGAAGCCGTCGAGTGCCTGAAGAGAGCGGAAAAAGACCTTAAGGACGTGTATGATTCGCTCAACGGGGGTGATCTCGTTAAAAGGAGAAATGAGTGGAATAAAACGTCACAAGATCCTGATCTTAAACTCTCCTCTCTGGCGGAACAGGACAGAGCCGATCTCAAGGATCTCAAAACTAATTATGACAAAGATCAGGTTCTGGAGCTTTACAATCGAATCTCACCGTTGCGACAGCGGATGGAACAGATCTCGGAGCAAATCGAACAGATCCGGTATGCCGGTAAGTTCGTGGGCGATATCAAAGACTATGAGACATTCGAAAAACTCCTCGCCGACCGTCTGGGAAAAGAGTTCCTTGACAAGAGATCACAGTATAAACAACCACTCCAAGAAAGTGCGGAGAGCTCGTTTAATGGATTGTTCGTTTCGCCTGATATCGATTTTACTTGGATGAAGAATCCGGAAACAGGCATCTCGCTCTACGGCTCATACCAACCTGTCTTTTACGTCTATCTATTCAAAAAACATTCAGATCCCAAGGAAGCTGACGAAACGAAACGCCATTGTACCGTGCGCTCCGACAAAGATGATAAAGCGAAAAAACTCCAAGATAGGATGAAGAATAACGGTGAAAAGGCGACGGACGAAGAAAAAAATGAAAAGGTGAAAGAGGAAAAAGATCCTCCTAAAAAAGACGGAGATGGCCAATCTGTAAAGGATCTTCCTTCCAAGCCGTCAGGTGATTCTTCTTCTTCGACTGCTCACGGCACATATACCTCCGATTCCAATGATGTGGCGAAGAGCACCAGCACCGGACTTGCAGGCATGTTCTCGGGGGTGGCGGGAATCTTGAAGGGTTCATCGGAAGATCTCCGCGACGGTTACTACGTTACCGATTACATCCTTAGCATGTTTAGTTTCGACACAATTGAGAAAGAGCACAAAGATAAGGATTTAAAAAACCCTATACAGACGTTGCGGTGTCATGAGATCAATGGAGAAAACAATTACCATTATAAACGCGAGGTGGAGTATATTCTCTACGGGGGGACGGGGTCAAGTAATGTAACGCATGCTTACAGCTCCATTTTTGCCATCCGTTTCGGTCTTAACGTCATCTATGCCTTCACCGATATGGATACGAGCATGTTCGCTCTCCAGATCGCGACACCCATTTCCGCTGCGACATGGGGTATCGTACCCGTTCCGCTGATTCAGGCAACGATTCAAATACTCCTCGCCTTGGTGCAATCGGCTATCGATCTGGGTAATCTGGCGCGCGGGAAAGCCGTTCCCGTATTCCATAAGAAAAGTTCCTGGGTGGTCACGCCGGCGGGACTTATGGCCGCCGCGAAAGAGGAGGCGAGCGATCTTTTGAAAGGCGCCGCGGATGAGGCCGTTAACTGGGCTGCCGACAAGCTGGGCGAGTATCTTGATAAAGGAGGCGAGGAAGCAGACCAATTCCTGGATGAAAACAGGGAAGAGATCGAAAATCACATTAGCGAGAGTATCGACGACCTCATCTCGCGCCATGCGAATGTCGCCATCAAAAAGATGATCTCCCTTATCCAGAACGCGCTCGGGGATCCGTCTATAACCGATCCGGGAAAGTATGTTTCCGAGAAGCTCGATGAATGGCTTCAATCGCTGGACGAAGATCCGTCGGACATCTCCTACATCGTGAAGGAGAAAACGGTCGAACTGCTCAAAGAAAAATACATCAATAGCTCGATTGATAAACTCCGGGAAATCGAACAGCAAGGCATGGAGGACCTCGAGAGTTTCACAGAGAAGATGGATGAGTATTTCAACGAGATTTCCAATGCGGTGAAAAATAAGCTGCATGAAGCAACCGATGAGATAAAAAAATACAAAAACGAGATGATGGACAAGGTAAGAGAAGCGATGGATGAGGGTGCCGAGGAATTGAAGACTGAGCTTGAACAGGGCATCGACGGGTTCTTCGGTACGGAAGGACAATCCGGCGGCGAAGGAGAAAGCAAGCAGTCCTCAGGGGAAAGTACCGGCATGTCATCACTTCTTTCTTTCCGTTATAGCGATTACATGCGTCTGTTCCTGCTTCTCGGGATGTTTACGAACCGAACGAGCATCCTGTTGCGCACGGCGGATGTCATCCAGCTCAATGTGTCGAAAGTGACGGGAAATCCGGACTATCTTCTCAGAAACGCAGGCGCGTATCTTACTGTGGAGGCGAAGGTGCTCGTCAAACCCGTCCTCATGCCTCTACCGCTATTCGCCGACACATTCAGGGACCCTCTTGAGAATACATCGTGGTATTCAATCGATTACAATGCGACCCGCGGATACTGACGCCGTGCGCCGGGAAGGAGGTAGCAGCATGATACTCGTAAAGAAAGATGAGAAAGGGGGCGCATCCTCCGCGCCGGAAATGTTTCGCACGCGTAGGGGAAGCACCCGTCGTGAAAGCGGGAGTATCACGATTGAGGCGATCATTTCGCTCAGCTTCTTCGTCTTTGTGATCATCACGATTCTATCGGTCATCAATGTCTGCTTGATCCAAGCTCGTATGGCCTTCGCGATCAATTCAACGGCGCGCGAGATTTCGGAATACAGCTATTTATACTCTCTCATTCGTTCGGGACTGAGCTCGGGGAAAGAAGGAGTAAAAACAGAAGATGTCTCGAAGGAAACGGTCAACGTGTTTGGAGCCATACAAGGTATCGCAGGCGGAGAAGATATCGAGATTGACTTCAACGATATCGGCAAGGTATGGGACGATATCATCAAGAATGGAGAGGTTGAGGAATCGGGTGGAAAACTCGCCGAAGCCGCGGAGAACATGGCCTCGGATCCTGTTAAATTCCTCTTTGGGCTTGTGAGGCTCGCCTCCAAGGGAGATCTTAATCTGGATATCTCGAGCCGCATCGCCGCTCCGATCGTTACGGCGATGATCAAGAAGCATTTGACCGATGAGCGAGGTGGACAACCTGAGAGCTTTCTTCGTTCGATGCGCGTGTTGCCGCGTGCCGACAGCTACATGAGCGGATTGAACCTCAGAAGCTCCCTTTTGTTTCCGAACGGCACGGATTACATCATCGTCAATGTCCGATACAGAGTGAAGATGATTCCTCTACTGCCGTTGAATATCCATTTTGACTTTAACCAGACGGCAGTCACGCGTGGCTGGATGCAAGGCGACAGACCATGATGACGGGTAGGAGATGAGGAGATTTGCGTGAGGAATTTAATCATAGAGATCATACTAACTCTTATCCTGACCTTATTCGGTTACGTGTACACCGTGTATAGATTGAGCGGGCAACCTTTCGCCGCCATGACTATGCCGGATTTCATCCCGCGAGGGCGAAACCGAAAGCTGTATATTGCGGTCTCGTTACTTTTGGGAATAGCCGTTTCCGCTTCACTCACTTATGTTTACTCTGCATCCGAGTTGTTGCACCACGTGAAATTGCTCATATTAGTAATGTTCATCGTTCCGATGGCCGCCATCGACCATGTTCGCCAAGTGATTCCCAATGCGCTGGTTCTCGCCGCCATTGTGTTGAGATTTCTCTATGCAGGTCTGGAACTGATACTCAATACGTCGGAGGCGCTTGAGATTATGAAATCGGCGGCGATCGGCGCCCTTGTTATCGGCGGTTTCTTCCTGATCCTCTCGTTCATCATGAAAAACAGTATCGGCATGGGCGACGTCAAACTCTTTTTCGTGATGGGGTTGTACCAAGGGATTTGGGGGGCTGCCAACGCTGTATTCTTTTCGCTACTCGTGTCCTTTTTCTACGCGATCTTTTTGCTCTTGACAAAGCGAAAGACGCGCAAGGATTCGATCTCATTGGCGCCATGTGTTTTGATCGGTACGTGTATCGCCATCGGGTTGTCCGGTATGTAAGGGAGGTGCCTTATGAAAAACTATCGACTCATCGTTCCTATTGCGCTTGTCGTATTTCTCATTCTATCTTGGTTTACGCTTATCAGCGGCGCCTTTAATAAGAATTCGCAATACGAAGATCTCTTGGCGACGGCACGTGATTTCGCAGGGAAAAAAATAGCCAAATACGCTGTAGAGAACTATCGAAAGGCGTTGGAGATAGAAGATTCGCCGGCGATACGTCAGGAAGTAGCGGATCTCTATAAATCGCTCGAACTCCACGAAGAGCGTCTGATATGGTGTGAGCAATTTATCACTGATTTCCCCACTTCTCCCGAAGCCTATGACAGCCTGCTGGACGCTTATATCATTGATGAGAAATATGAGCGAGTCTTCGATATTTTGGAAGTTGCGGAGAAACGTTCCGTCGATTCTGAGTTTATCCGCGAGACGAGAAATCGTTTGGCGTACCTGACGAAGCTCACCTATGACACGTACGAAGATGTAGGCGTTTTTTCTCAGAACAGATGCCCCGTCATGAACGATAAGGGTCTCTGGGGCTATCTCAGTCATACCGGTCGGAAGCTGTCAAGATTTGAATATTCGGCCGCAGGTCCGTTTACATCTTCCGGATTCGCGCCTGTCGTTTCCAAAGAAGGTGAGGCTTTCTTCATCGATAAGGATAACGATCAGGTGACGGAAATCGATGAACGATTTGCTCGTTTAGGCCCTATAGTCAGCGATGTCTTTCCCGCCGAGGCAAAAGACGGTAAGTATTATCTTGTTAACCGCAACAATGAGATCCTATCGGAACCATACGACTTTGTTTCCTCAGTCAACAGCGGGGTCGCCATTGCGAAGTCAGGGACTCAATGGGTAAGGATCGATACGTCGGGTGTACCGATCTCAGGGCAGGTGTATTCGGATGTGGTACTTGATGATCGAGGTTTTTTCAACCGCAATGAGCGTTACTTCGCAAAAGAAGGCGATCTGTTCGCTCTCTATGATATTGAAGGAAATATCGTGGGAGGGGAGAGATTTGAAGACGCCAGACTTTTTACGGACAAGGGATTCGCAGCCGTCAAAAAAGGCGGTCAATGGGGCTTCGTTAACGTGGAGGGTGACTTGGTCATCGAGCCTGCTTACGATGACGCGCGTTCATTCTCGAACGATGTGGCAGCCGTAAAAATAGAAGACAAATGGGGTTTTATCGATCCCGAAGGTAAGCTGGTTATTGAAGCAACATTTGATGAAGTAAAAGATTTTAGCGGTAAGGGCACCTGTTTTGTGAAAATTGAGACGAAATGGCGTCTCCTAAGTCTCTACCGCTTAAACCGATAGTATTCGCAGCACATATACCGGAAAGGACAATAACATGTACACATTTACCTACGACAGCCAAGGTTCCAACTCGTATCTTGTCTACCAGTTAAAGGATACGGACAGAATTGACTCTCTCAGTTTGGGGATGGTGACGCACAATCAGATCGAAGGGCTCCTTCCCATGATCTATCAACAGCAAGACGAGAACCAATACCTCAAATACAACATCTCCTCGCGGTTATCGCTTCGCCAGTTTTACTTCGACACAGTAAACAGAAAACAGCTTCTGGGCGTGGTCTCCGGCATCACGAATACGCTGTTGAGGGCTGAGGAGTACATGATCGATCCCGACTCGCTACTGCTTAATACGGACTACATCTTTGTCGATGTTTCCAGTTGCACTCCTTACATGGTTTGTCTCCCTCTTATGGAGCCTGCGTCGGGGATTGCGACAAATGGGAGACCCGCGGACATCAATGAGAAGATGAGCGCATTCTTAAAAGACGTCATTTTCCATACGCAATTTGATCAATCTGAGGATCTCGGTTATGTCGCTCAAATTATCAGCTTTGTGAATCGTCCGCAGCCTTTCTCATTGCCTGATTTCAAGGTCTTTCTCCAGCAATTTGCGGGCGGTCCGCTTGCTCGGGAACACATCTCACCGCCTTTTTCGTCGGCAGGTATCCAATATGGAGGCGCAACTCAAACGGCTAGCCCTCCGGTCGGTACACCGCAACCTACGGTTCCGCCGTATCCCGGCGCTTCTCAAGTTTCTGCGCCGCAAGCAGGAGCTCGTCAAGCGTCGGTTCCTCCCCATGGACAGGTGCCGCCTGCCCCTCCTTATGTCGCTACTCCTCCGGGACATGCCGGACAGCGTCCTCCTCAACCTCCATCGCGAGATGCCGCGGGAACGAGTGCGCCTTTCGTCCCGCCCGTCCCGCCCGTACAGACAAAGTCTTCACGAAAGAAGAAAGAAAAAACTCCTGCGCCTGTCGGAGAACAGAGTGGTGCGGCGCCCGCGAGCGGAGAGAAAATGTCTTTCATGTATCTCATGACGCATTACAGTAAAGAAAATAAAGCGATATATGATGCGCAGCGCCAACAGCAGTCGTCTGCTCCGCAGAAGCCGACATCACCCGGAAGCCCGCAAGCTCCTTTTGCCATACCCGGGGTGAAGGAGAGCGTTCCCGGTTCTGCTCAACCGTTCCAGCAAGCCCCGCCGAAAGCGGTGGTCCCCCCACAACCACCCGCACCTGCCGGACGTCCGATGCCTCCTCCCGCTCCACAGCCACAGATGATTAAGCAGGAGCACACATATCAGCCGACTCCCGTGCAAGCACCGCCGATGCCTCCTACTGCCGAACAACCTTACGGGGGAGCGTCGCAATCGGTCAGTTTCGGTGACACGACCTCGCTGTCGGGAGGGTATTCGAGCGACACGGTCGTGCTTGACGCGGCTGGAGCCAAAGCGAAAGAACATCGTGCGCTGTCTCCTTGTCTGATACGCAAGAGCAATCAGGAGCGGATTTCACTTAACAAGCCCGTCTTCCGTATCGGGAAGGAAAAGAGTTTTGTTGATTATTTCATTGGGGACAATACAGCGATTAGCAGGAGCCACGCCCATATCGTGACGCGCGATGGTCAGTTCTTCGTTGTCGATACGAACTCGACGAACCACACTTTTGTTAACGGGCAGATGATCCCGCCCAATCACGAGACGGTGCTGAATGACGGTGATGTATTGACGCTCGCCAATGAATCTTTCGAGTTTCACCTGCGCTGATTGAGCGTATGACATCACGCGGCGTGTAGAAGGGAAACAGGCACGAGACACATGGACTATATCGTATCGGCAACGACGGATATCGGTAATACGAAGCGGACCAATCAGGATAGCTATCACGTTCGCGTTTATCGATCAAACGCGGGCAAGATTGTTTTTTCCGTTCTTTGCGATGGCATGGGGGGATTCGATCACGGTGAAATCGCTTCTGCTTATGTCGTGCGCTCATTTTTCAATTGGGCGGACGCGAGGCTTGCGACCGTTCTCGCGTCGGACAATCCGGACTCGTTGCTTCGAAGTGATTGGAGTCGCCTAATTGATCACTGCAACGAGGCGATCGCGCAATTCGCAGCACGAGGAAGGCTTGTGATGGGAACGACACTGACGGCGATGCTGATCACTCCGCAAAGATACACGATCGTCAACGTCGGCGACACGCGAGCGTATGTCATTGCGGAGGAACTGCGCCAGTTGACGTACGATCAGACGGTGGTGGCTCACGAAGTGCGGCAGGGGATTCTTACTCCCGAAGAAGCGAAAAGAGACCCCCGACGCAATGTTCTGCTTCAATGCATCGGCGCGTCTGAGGATGTGTATCCCGATTTTTTCTTTGGAGGGACACGTGAAAACGTCGTCTACATGATGTGTACGGACGGTTTTCGCAATGAACTCACCGAAGAGGAACTGTTTACGTATCTTCACCCGAATCAATTGGTTTCCCAAGTGGTGAGCGCCGAACAAGAACGCGCGCTCATCGCCACGGCTAAACAGCGACAAGAAAGAGACAATATTTCTGTTATCACAATAAGAACATTCTAGAACGAGAGGGAAAATGGCACTCGAAACAGGAGCATTACTTGACGGTAAATACCGCATTCTGCATGAAGTTGGACGCGGCGGCATGAGCATCGTCTATATGGCGATCAACGAAAAGGCGAACAAAACATGGGCAGTCAAAGAAGTGCGCAAAGACGGTGTTCTTGACTTCGAAGCTGTCCGCCAAGGGTTGATCGTTGAGACGGAAATGCTAAAAAGACTGCGCCATCCAAATCTTCCGAGTATCATCGATATTATTGAAGACGAGGATACGTTGATTATCGTGATGGATTACATTGAGGGCGTTCCTCTCTCAAAAGTGCTTTCGGAGTACGGCGCCCAACCTCAAGAGTATGTGATTGAGTGGGGCAAGCAACTCTGCGACGTTCTCTCGTATCTTCACTCTCAGGATCCTCCGATCATCTATCGCGATATGAAGCCTTCCAATGTCATGCTTAAGCCCGACGGAAATCTCGCGTTGATCGACTTTGGCACCGCGCGTGAGTTCAAGGAAAAAAAGATAGAAGATACGACTTGTCTCGGGACGATCGGATACGCCGCTCCCGAACAATTTGGAGGAATGGGGCAAACCGACGCCCGTACCGACATCTATTGTCTGGGGGCGACGCTTTACCATCTCGTTACCGGCATGAATCCCGGCAAACCGCCCTATGAGATGAAGCCCATACGAACCGTGAATCCGCGACTCTCTTCAGGCTTGGAAAAAATCCTTCTGAAGTGTACGCAGCGCGATCCGGAAGACCGTTACCAACAATGTTTTGATCTACGTTATGCGCTTGAACACTACGAAAAAATCGATGACCGTTATCATAAAAAGCAGAAAGGACGCCTACGGTTATTCGTGCTTGCGCTCATTGCGTCCTTAGGTCTTCTCTTGGCGGGAATCTGGATGGGGCAATCATCACTTAAGCTGGCGGGCGACTATTACGAGCAGCAATTGGCCGAGGCGGAGAGGTCGACCGATTACGAGAAAAAGCTGGAACTCTATGAACAGTGTATCGACATACCGGACAAAGGGGGGAAAACGGACGCCTACCTCGGCATGATTCAGCTTTTTAAAGAAGGGGATGCCCGTTTTACTGTAGGCGAAGCGAGTCTTTTGGACAGAAAGATTAAAGAGCATTCGAAGGAATTGAAGAAAGATCCTTCCGCCTATTCGGATCTTTGCTTCGAGGTCGGCAAGCTGTACTGGTATTACTACGATTACGGGAGCGAAACTGGCGACAATCAGATCGTGAGGATGAAGAGCGCAATTGACTGGTTCGACGACGCGGCGCGTTACGCTCCGGAAAAGACTGATAAAACAACGATGGCGACCGTATACGCGGCGATTGGCACGTTCTATCGCGATATTGCCTCAAAAGCCATAGAAGGCGCGGACAAAGGACTGTACAAACCTTTCTTCGAGCAGGTAAAACAGCTGCTCGAAACTGTCGCCTCGAACGAACATGAGAGTGAGATTGTTCGGCTCGAGCTTCTCGAACTTAGCCAAAGCGCACTTCAGCAGTACGCTAGCAGGCTATATGCGGACGGCGTGAGCAAAGACGCGATGCTCCAATTGTGTGACTTGATTGACCAGATAAGCGGGGGATTAGTGACGACGACGCAGAAGACAGGGGAGATAAAATCGGGTATTCGCAATAGACTTGAAGAAACGCGAGATGCCATACAGGCCGTTTTTGTCGGCGAGGAAGGGGGAGATTGATATGTCATTTGAACAGATGAAAACGATCTCGATCATTCTCTATAGCGGGTCTGCTCTAATGTTTCTGCTCGCAGTTTTCTTCTTCTTCACATTTCGGATTCCTCAAGTGATCAGCTTTCTGAGCGGGTCGCAGGAACGCAAAGAAGTCGCGGCGCTCCGTAAGAAAGGGATCGCATCTGCCGAGAACGCGCATGGCACGTTCCCAAAGACACAACGAAAAAGAAAATCCGGCCTCAAGGGCACCACCGGCGAAGTGGAGGATATGGCGAGCCGGCAGGCGGCGACTGAAAAGATCAGGACGGAAGAATTGCCCGAATCAATTCGATCAAAGGTTTCTCCGTCAACCGTATCTCCGTCCGAGGTGCAAACCGCGCCGCCCGTGTCTTCCGCGGCACCATACACGGTACAGCCAACGGAAATCCCGCCGATGGACTTCACATCGTCTCCGACCGAAGTTCTATCGATGGAGCAAGCCTCACCGCCGATCTCTTCTTCTCAGGTAGCGGAAGGACATACACAGCCGTTATCGCCCATGCCGACTGCCGAAAAGGAATCCACAGGCTTTGAGGTGGAGATTTATCCGGAATTCGAGCTGTTCTTTTACGCCAGCTCTATTCCTATCGATTAGGTTGCGAATTGTGACTCCGATTGATCAAATGACGAAATGCCTTCCGTTTAGCGTAGAAGGGGGGATCTTGTTATGAACTACCGTATTCACTCGCTAAAGCAGGTGGTCTTGTTTTTGACCGTCATCACTTTCCTTGGCCTTGTTACGATCGTAAGGGCGCCCTCGTTCGCCGAATCGTTTGATTTCGGAGAGAAAGAGGCCGCGCTGTCTATGACTGACCCGCGTTATGCACTTGGTATCATTAAACCGCCGATCAATCCCGTCAAGCCGGTCATCACTTATCCCTCGGTAAAGGTAACTTACAACAACAATCAATCGTACAGCGGGAATTACTACAGAACATCGCGTACAGCGACCATACGGATCGTGACGGGGAATTGGACGCTGGATGACTTTTATATCGGTGTCAGGTATTCGCCCTATTATTTCCAGGATTTTGGACAAGTTCAAAAACAAAATATCACATTTATACCGGTAAGCGGTCTGGATCGTACTTACGAAGGTAAGCTGACGTTCAAAAAGGATGGACACTATGGTTTTGTTATCGAGGGTCCCACCACAATTACAGGACAAGTGTCTTTCTCGGATTATTTTCTTATTGACTCTGTTCCGCCTGTCATCGAGCTGACATTTGATAAAGAGAAAGAGGAAGGCGGTTTTTATTCCGAGGCGGTGACGGGAACACTTCTGGTCACGGAAAATAATTTTGATGAAAAAGATGTTAAGATCTCTATCAAACACAAGCCCCCCGGACAGAATGACTTTATGAATATCGCGGTAAGCGGTCCATTCAAGAATGAAACGGTCACATCTTTTTCCAAGATGATTTCCTTTACTGAAGAAGGAGTCTACAAAGTTGACATAACGTACAAAGATCCCGTCGGCTATTCTGCGAAACCTATCAATGAAGAATTTAGCATCGATAAGGCGGCTCCCGTGCTGAGCGTTCAGTTTGACAATAATGAGGCGGCCACATCGAATTTCTACAACAAAATCCGGAAGGCGACCATTGTCGTTGAGGAAACAAACTTCGATCCCGAGTTGGTGGAAATCGAACAGTCCGCCAGTCGGAACGGCGAAGACGTGGAGCCCCCTGTCGTGAGTGACTGGCGGAGCGACGGGAGTAAACACACCGCGGAGATTCTCTACGATGCGGACGGCGAATATTCCCTTGCGGTCAGCTGTACCGATATAGTGGGGCGTCAGTCGGAGCCCTACAAGGGAGAGAAGTTTGTTATCGATTTAAGTCCGCCCTCATTGACCGTTACCGGGATCCCGGCAGGGGCGAACGGCCAGACGAGAGTTGCTCCCATCATCGAATACAATGACTCGCATCTCGTACCGGAGAGCGTGGACATTCAGCTTGAAGGGCAGCGCCGCGGCGTCATCCGTGACATCAAAGACTTGAAAGCGGAGTCGACGGGTGGTCGGGTGGAGTACATGGAATTCCCGCATACGAGGGAAATGGATGATTTGTACACGCTTACCGTGAATATGGCGGATAAGGCGAACAATACGGTATCCGAGACGATTCGGTTCTCCGTCAACCGATTTGGATCTACCTATGCGCTCAGCGATGAAACGAAAGCGTTGGCGGGAACGTACGTCAAAAAAGCACCCGATGTATCTGTGACGGAGACGAATGTCAACAAGCTGACCATGAACCGCGTGACTCTTTTTAAGGACAACCTCTCCACCACGCTGAAAGAAGGCGTCGATTATAGTTTAGAGCAGAATGGGGATGCTGATACTTTCTATCAGTACAGTTACCGCGTGCACGGCAAAAATTTCTTGGAAGACGGTATGTATCGCCTGAGTTTCAATTCCAAGGACAGCGCGGGCAATCTCTCCGATAGTTCCTCTGCACTTGAAGGAACGGATATCAGCTTTGTCGTCGACAATACGGCGCCGATCGTATCGTTCCTCAATCTCGAGGATGGAAAAGCCTATGAAGCAAGCGAGTATGATGTCATTTTCTCCGCGGATGACAATGCGAAGCTCGCAAGTGTTACACTCTATCTAGACGGAGAAACAGTCAGAGAGTGGAGTGGGAGTTCGATCGATGAACTGGTTTCCAGAAGAGAGGATTTTCTTTACACTCTCAAAGGCGATTCAAAAAGTGCCCGCCATTTGCGCGTTGTTTGCGTCGATGCCGCGGGTAATCAAACGGAAAAAGAAGTTTCCGGCTTCTATGTGACGACAAATTGGTGGGTGAATATCATGAATAACGAACAAATCAGAATTCTTGTCTACGTAGGTGCCGCTTTGGCATGTCTTTTGACCGCTTTCATGGTCTACTTCATTCTTTCGCGCCGGTCGAAAAAACGTCGAAAACTCCATTCAGAGCCTTCCCATCCCGGCGTGCCGATGCCTGCGAGGAGCACATCAGGTCCATTTCCTTCTCCTTATCCTAGCGCTCCCATGCCCGCACAGAGTTCAACGGTGCCTTTATCGCCTCAATACCCCGCCGCGCCGTTACCTACAGAGGGCTCAACAGTCATGAATCCATACGTATATCGCGGGAAAGACAAGGAGTTTCCTCAGGATATGTGGGAAAACAAATTGCGGTCGGATCAACCGGTTACCAATCAGCTGTATGACCAGTTGTACCAACAATCACAACATGCCGGAGAGGTGGGCGAGTCTGAACGGGACGGCTATTCTGATGCGAGCGATCCATCTAAGTTGGATTTCGGTGAAACGACACTCCTCGCAAAAAGGCAGACGGACGAGACGACAATACTTGACGAACATAGAGGCTGATCAGGGAAACAGTCTGTCTCGACTCATATATACGGGGCTGTCTCAAAACCGCTAAAAAGTGAGCGGTTTTGAGACAGCTCCTTTCCTTTTGTGGAAACCCGAGAATGTAAAGTCCAGAAAATCGATATTAATTGAAAAACTGCACTCGGACGACGCCAAAATGCTTAGCCTCCTATGCTGTGCAAAATTTCAACTTAAATCGAAAAATCGCTGCTATAAGTTGAAAAACCACACATTTATGGTGTTGGCACCGGGTGAAAAGTCCAAAAATCCGATATTAACTGCAAAATTGCACATCGGTTTCGCGAGTGAGGTCCGAAAAATCGATCTAATCTGCAAAACTCCACACTAGCTTCAGACCCAAATCCAGAAAATCGATATTAACTGCAAAATTGTACATCGGAAAAAATCTGGTGTTTGGATCAAGAGCGTAACCCAAAAGGAGGCTATCTAATCATCGCTCTTGATGAGCGGTTTTGAGACAGCCTCTTTTCATCGTGTGCTAGGCATGTGCTTTGTATGAATTACGACCCCTTTTTCCTTGCCTTGTAAAAGATGTAAATTGCCGCGCCGATGATGAGAATGGCTCCGGCAACGATAAAGGTGATCAGGAGTGAGGAAGGTTTTTCATCCTTGTTCGCTCTTTTGTCAATCGGTACGGTGGTCTCAGAAGGGTTTGTATCCGGTGCGCTCGTTTCATCGGGCAATTTCACGGTAGTTCCCTCGACGACGGTTGTGGTTATCGTGGGTGTTGTTGAATGGATCATCTTGAGGACATAGGCTTCAATATCGTCAAGCGTTTTCGTACCGGCGGCGCCGGGGTAAGCAAACTCCGCAAACGATAGACCTTGACCCGTATCCAGGAATACCCATCTCATACCGTCACCAATGCCGCACGAAGCGAGGTCGGTCTTTAACAGAGTTCCGGTTCCCCGTTGGTAGATGGAATTGTCATCACAAACATAAGTCATAAAGACGCCTTCCATCCCGACTTTGATTTGGGAAATGATTTCCGTGTCTTCCATATAGACCCAACCATCCGGGTAAACGGCACAGGGAAGAAGAACACTAAGCGGTCGTCCTGTGGAGATGACCCCTTTGTAAACTTTCTGAACATCAATCGTCGCGACGGTAAGTATTTCTACAGTCGATCCAAAATCGATTGAATAATTCGTGAGTTCAATAACAACGCCGCGGAAGATGTACATGTTGTCTTTGGCAAACATTTCATCTTCAGTTAAGTACTCAAGCAGATATTCCCATTGCCCCGTTTTCACGGCTTCGAATACTTCCTCGTCGGTCGCGTAGCGCACCTTGGCGGTCGTTTTGTCGGAAACGGGGAATTCTTCGGGAGGTGAGATCGTTTTTATGCTAGAGATGGGAATATCCTCTGACGGCTCGATCGGTTGTTTGCGTTCAAGCTTCGGGACGATTAAGACGGCACCGACGACGAGGCCGAGACAGGCCGCGGCGGCGATCCATTTTGTCCATGCGGGCGCGAAGCGTTTTTTTGCCTTCGGCGCGGCTTCCGCGATATGTCTGTCGTCGATGTCACCGATTATATGTAAAAAGCGTTTTTCTTTCATAAGTGAATGCCTTTTTCCTCTAAATATTCTTTGAGTTTCTTTCTCGTTCGGAATAGCGTGACGGTCACTTTGCTTTCGGTCAGGTTGTATTCGCGTGCAATTTCCTTGACGGCACTCATGTACCAATAGCGACGGACGAATATTTTCCGTGTTTCTGCCGGAAGCGCGTCAAGAAAGCGATCGAGCAGTTCCTTGATATACATATCCTCGACGATATCGGTAGAGGACCTCTCGTCCGGAATGCATTCCGCCAATTCATCGAGAACGAGCGGTACCTGACCCTTGCCGCGTTTCTGTGCGGTCAATTTTTCAAGCATATTCAGCGCCAGATTGCGCGTGATTTTTCCGAGGTACGTCTGCAACTTGTTCGGACGCTTCGGGGGAATGGAATTCCACGCCCTCATGTACGTGTCGTTAACGCACTCTTCCGCGTCTTCATTGTTGCGTAGGATGTTGTAAGCGATGTAGTGGCAATACCTTCCGTATTTCTTGCTGGTTTCCGATATGGCCAGTTCGGATCGATCAAAGAACAGTTCGACAATTTTGCTGTCGTCCATATCGGATCTCCTCTCTCTTTATTAAGGCCTCTTCACCCTAATACACCGGAATCGTATTCGTTTCACTACATTCGCACAATTCATTGAAACTTTATTACATTTTAGCTGAAACTCACTGAAAGCATCTCTGCCTTATTGAAAAACGACCGACTCCCTTGATTGCTTTTTGAAGTACACTTTCTGATGAAACTTCCGAGGATAGCGTGATCATGGGATGCTCGAGTTTTGATGAGGCGAATTGACAGCACTGCACAAAATTCATTACAATAACAATGCATTTTGCAACCGTTTATTTCGAAACTGATTTTGTCGAACTTGTATTTTCTAATATGCTTACTCTGTTGGTGCAGAAGAAGAGCAACTGCGATTTGCTCCTAGAAGTTATTCGCCGCCTGATCTGCTGATCATTGGATCTTTTTCACGTCAAAATGGCGGGATTAATTAGGATAGATTTGAACAATGTCTAGACTGAAAGGAGATCTTCATCATGCAAGCCGTCTTTGAAACAATTTTTCATGTTGTTTACTTGTCTACAGTCATCTTCCTCGGCATAAAAATGATTATTGGAAGCAAGGGGAAACGTCAGTATCTCCTTTATGGAGTCATGGCGGTCACTTTAGGTTTCGGTGATGCATTTCATTTAGTTCCTAGGGTGATTGCACTATGCACAACAGGTTTAGCAGATTATACGGCGGCACTCGGCATCGGCAAGCTGATCACCTCCGTCACGATGACCTTGTTTTACGTACTGCTCTACTACGTGTGGCGGGAACGCTATCAAATATCAGGGAAGAAAGAACTTACCGTTGCCGTCTGGGTACTTGCGCTGTCCCGCATTGCGCTCTGTTTATTCCCGCAAAATCAATGGCTAAGTGCAACGCCACCCTTATCTTGGGGGATCTATCGAAATATTCCCTTTGCATTTTTGGGACTTTTAATTATCGTTTTGTTTTATCAAACTGCAAAAGAGAAACAGGACCATCCCTTTAAATATGTGTGGCTTACGATTGTTTTGAGTTTTGGCTTTTATATTCCCGTGGTACTGTTTGCAAGTTCAGTCCCTATCATTGGAGTTCTCATGATTCCAAAAACCTGCGCGTACGCATGGACGGTGTTGATTGGATACAACGCGATGAAGAAAGATTGTTGATAGGGAGCAATTTTAAAACTATCCCTCAGCCTATGTTGTCGTCGCTATGGCAGGAAGCATCTTTTGCCGGTAATAAACAAAATGGAACGGATTTCCAAGTACGACATCACTCGGAATGGTGCAACACTATTTCGGTTCTTCGGGTGTGTCGATCAAAAGCGAATGAATCAACGTGTTGACAATATCGTCCGGGTGCTCACGCCAAGTTCTGGACGCTTTCTCCGCCATCTCTTCGGTCGGGAATCGGAGCTTCAATAGAAAACTCGTGTCATTGCCTTCCTTTTGACGGCAGATGAGCTCGTATTGACCGTCCGATGTGAGCTCGATTTTGACGGTTACGGCATCGGCCATTTTGCGCCGATAGCTGTGAGCTTCGAGATATTGGGTGATGAAACGCCTCGTCGCCGCGGGAATTTGGTGTTTGAGAGCGGAAATGGCTACTAATCCCTTGTCCGTCAGGTCACATCGTTCGATAATGCGATTATGGGCATCGAGAGCTTCTTCGCCTTTACGTGCTCCGACGTGAATGAGCCCCGTATCGATCAGATCGTCGAGCGCACGCATCACATCGAAATAGTCCATAGACAATGATGCGAGAGCTGTGTCTTGTAGATAAGATCGACGAAGTCCCGGCGCCTGTTCGACGATATAGAGCAGTATCAATTTATGGATCGGAATTTTGGTCTCCTGCATTGGTTGGTCCTCCGGGCAACGCAATCTACTTAGAATCGATCATAACACAATGTGCTCTTGCCCCTTCGTTTGTTATAATGATCTCCACAGCTTTGCGGGAGAAATCTTAGATGATATTTGATGTGCTCGTAATTTTACTATTGCTGCTATTTGTTTGGATCAGCTATCGGCGCGGTCTTCTTTTGACGGCAGTCAGTGTTGTCAGCTCGTTGATCGCAATCGGCATCGCATTTCTCCTTGTCCGTCCAATCGCGGGTTGGCTACACAAGTTAGGGCTCTTTAGTGCTTCGATAAAGGATTTTTCAGATCGAGTTCACGAAAGTACCGGAAATCTCCCTGCATCGATTGCGCCCGTTCTGGAGAAATTCGGTATGCCGGAATCCTGGTCGAGGAGGATTTTACAAATGCCCTCGCCGGATGGGGAAACGGTCTTTGAAACAACGGTGAACTCTGTCTGGCAACTCGTTATCAGTGCTCTGGTGCTCATCGTCATTTATCTTATCGTCAAAGTCGTTCTCGGACTTCTCGCACGACTTTTGACTCCGTCGCTTAACGGCATTCCCGTGGTCGGGTGGCTCAATCGCTTCGGTGGTCTCGTTCTCGGTTTGCTTTGGGGCGTCTTCTCACTGTGGCTCATTATGATGGTGCTCATTTCTTTTAGTGTCGTAAGTGAGCCTATACGCCAGTTCATCGGCGATTCGAAGATTATAGCGTTTATTTCGGAAAAAGACATATTTAGATCACTTTTGGACACGATCTTTTGATTTCATGTAGTTGACAAAACGAATAGTTCTCTTTATATTGTTTATTGGTTGGCACTCGCCTAAGCCGAGTGCCAATTCCGAAAAAAGACAATATTTTTTATATGGGAGGTTATGCAATGAATATTAGACCATTGGCTGACCGTGTGGTCATCAAAAGACTGGAAGCAGAAGAGACGACAAGGGGCGGCATCGTATTACCGGGTTCCGCGAAAGAGAAACCGCAGATCGTTGAGATTGTCGCCGTCGGACCGGGGGGCGTCGTCGACGGAAAAGACGTCATCATGGAAGTTGAAGTCGGTGATCGCGTTCTGATCAGCAAATATGCAGGTACCGAAGTGAAGATAGACGATGTGGAATATACGATTCTGAGGCAGAGCGATATTCTCGCAATCGTTGATTAATCATACGACATAGTAAGGAGATACACAGTATGGCAAAAGAATTGAAATACACCGAAGACGCACGTAAAGCATTGGAAATCGGCGTCAACAAGCTTGCGGATACAGTCCGCATAACTCTCGGCCCGAAGGGTCGCAACGTCGTTCTCGACAAAACGTACGGTACGCCCGCTGTCACTAATGATGGCGTGACGATCGCGCGCGAGATCGAGCTCGAGGATCGTTTTGAAAATATAGGCGCACAGCTCGTCAAGGAAGTTGCAACGAAGACGAATGATGTCGCCGGTGACGGGACGACAACGGCGACGTTGCTTGCCCAGGCGATTATCCGTGAAGGAATTCGCAATGTCGCGGCAGGTGCAAACCCGATTATTCTCAAGCGCGGCATCGACAAAGCGGTCGCGACCGCGGTGGAAGCCATCGGCCGCAACAGCAAGGCTGTTGCCGACAAAAATGATATTTCACGCGTTGCCGCTATTTCGGCGAACGACGAGGAGATCGGACTCGAGATCGCCAAGGCGATGGACTCCGTGACAAACGATGGCGTGATCACCGTCGAAGAGTCGCAGACCATGGGTACCGAGCTCGAAATCGTGGAGGGCATGCAGTTTGACCGTGGCTACATTTCGGCCTACATGGTTACCGATACGACAAAAATGGAAGTCGTGTACGATGAGCCTTACATCCTGATTACCGATAAGAAAATTTCCAATATCCAGGATTTGATTCCTCTTCTTGAGCTGATCGTTCAGAGCGGCAAACGCCTCCTGATCATCGCAGAAGATGTTGAGGGTGAAGCTCTCTCCACCATTATCCTGAATAAGCTGCGCGGAACATTCCAGTGCACCGCGGTGAAAGCTCCTGGATTCGGTGATCGCAGAAAAGAAATGCTCCAAGATATCGCCATTTTGACAGGCGGCAAGGTTGTTTCATCGGATCTCGGCATGGAGCTGAAAGATGTCCAACTGGAGGATCTTGGTCGTGCGCGTCAGGTAAAGGTCGATAAGGACAATACCGTCATCGTCGATGGTGCCGGGTCGCCTGAAGCCCTGAAGGATCGTGTCAACGCCATCCGTGTCCAAATTGAGGAAACGACTTCAGATTTCGACCGTGAGAAACTGCAGGAGCGCTTGGCCAAACTCGCCGGTGGCGTTGCCGTCATCAAGGTCGGGGCAGCTACGGAAGTCGAGATGAAAGAGCGCAAGCTCCGTATCGAGGACGCCCTCTCGGCAACACGTGCGGCTGTCGAGGAAGGTATTGTCGCTGGCGGCGGCACAGCCTATATCGATGTGCTCGACGAAGTTTCCGCGTTGCTTGAAGATCTGCAGGGCGATGAGCGTACAGGTGTGTCGATTATCCTGCGCTCGCTCGAGGAGCCCGTTCGTCAGATTGCCATACACGGCGGATTTGACGGTAGTGTCGTCTGTGAAAAAGTGAAGTCCGGCGAAAAAGGTGTCGGTTTCAACGTATTGACGGGAGAGTATGTCGACATGGTTTCCGCAGGTATTGTGGATCCTACGAAGGTGACGAGATCGGCACTGCAGAACGCCGCGTCCATCGCCTCCATCCTCTTGACAACTGAGGCTGTCGTGGCGAACATCCCCGAGCCTGAGCCGATGATGCCTCCGCAGGGCGGCATGTATTAAGCCGAATAAATAAGCCTTTTGATGGGGCTGTCTCAAAAGGGCGGTCCCATTTTTAAGGTAAAAAAAGAGGTGCCGAGGCACCTCTCATGCTGTAAACTTATGTTGTGAAGACACTAAATTTACATTCAGACTATAGCAAATACGGGGGCT
>JAAZKT010000036.1 GCA_012799695.1 Clostridiaceae bacterium | reverse complement strand
CGGCTATACCGATTCGTTCATTCGTCGGTTCACAAAAAACACCTGCCTCTATCGCACGAACCCATTCGGACTCCAGCAAGCTCCTTATTCCCATGCCACCATGTTCTTCGTCAGCCGTGAAACCTAGCAATACGGGCTTTGGGGGAATTGTTCCCGATTCAAGCATGCAGAGTGCCGCCTCAATCATCGCTACATTGCCGCCCTTCATGTCTGCTGTTCCTCTTCCATACATGACCCCATCGACTACCGTTGCGCTGAGTGGAGAATACGTCCATGCTGTTTCGTCGCCGAATGCAACTGTGTCGAGATGCCCAAAGAATCCGACGCCGCCAGAATTAGTAACGCCCGGGATGCGGATTATCAGCGAACTTCTGCCCGAACCGTGGTCGATTCGCTCTGTTTTCACATCGAATGGCGAAAAGATTTCTTCGATATAATTGACGAGGGTCGCTTCACGCCCCTCCGGCTGCCTAGTATCAACCATGACCATGTCGCGTAGCAGCGACTCACAGCGATCCATGCGCGGTACATTTGCCATTGTCATCCCCCCTGTTTCATGAAGTAGTGGCACATTGTGACTCAAGCGCGTCTCACCTGCCATTGCAGCCCCTTTGTTACTTTGAGCAACGACTCATAGCGATCCATGCGCAGTACATGTGATGCAGTCGTTTGCTTCTGCTCAAAAGTCTAGAGTGTGCTCCCAACTAATTGTTTAATTTCATTGCCTACTCCTTGTAAAAAAAAGACAAGGTCATTATAGCGGTTGAATCGCGATCTGGCAGTTCGAAAGCATCCTCGCAAATAGCCCGGAATCGGTTGCCTTCCAACATGCGTGAACAAAAAATCATATAAAACTGAAAAACTGCACTCAGTTCTGTTGAAATTCGGTTGAATCAGTAGAGCCACGCTCGGTACTGTTTAAAAACTGAAAGCACCCGATCACTTTTACACATATAACTGCAAAATTGCACACGCCGGTCTGATTCAGTGCGGGATTGCTTGAAACTGATCAAAACGCAAACATGTGTGGAGAAATTCTCAATATTAGTTGAATTTTTGCACAGCTCATTTTATGTTGACTGTGAGGATGTTGGCGAATGGGGTGCGAATGATTCATGAGGGCGAATGAAAGCATAAAAATACCGGAAGCGGTGAGTGCCGTGATGCGTCTTTTGGAAGACGCGGGTTTTGAGTGTTTTGTTGTTGGCGGTTATCTGCGCGATTCGCTCCTCGGGCGCCCAACATTCGATGTCGATCTTGCGACCTCGGCAACTCCGGAGGATGTGATGCGCCGTCTTTCGCATTACTCGGTGATTCCGACAGGTATACAGCACGGAACGGTTACGGTGCTGACTGATGATGGCCCTGTTGAGATTACGACTTTTCGTGAAGACGGTTCGTATTCGGATTATCGACATCCCGACGAGGTTCAGTTTGCAAAAACAATTGAAGAAGACCTCTCCCGCCGCGATTTTACTATCAATGCGCTTGCGTGGAATGAAAAACGCGGATTGATCGATCCTTGGGGCGGGAAGTCTGATTTGCGAAAAAGAGTGATACGGACAGTCGGCGACGCGAATCAGCGTTTTCGCGAAGACGCTCTCCGTATTTTTAGAGGGCTGAGGCTGAGCGCGGAGCTTGCTTTCCATATTGAGGCCGAGACGAGTGAGGCAATGTGTAATTGCATGCATTTGTTGCAGTTTGTCGCCTCTGAACGACTACAAGTTGAGCTAAATCGGTTGCTCGTTGGGGAAAATGCGGTACCTGTTTTGCAGAAACATATTGATGTTTTGCTTGTCGTGATCCCGGAGCTCGCCTGCGTTGATAAACTTCGACACATGCCGGTAGCGGAGCGCATTCCCGCACCTGTGTTCCGTGATTCGACAATGAAGCGCATTACGAGTCTGAACAATCGGGAGTGCATGTCAACGTCATCATTGCTTGATATTGTGCTTTTGCGGATGTCATATGCTAATGAAGATATCGCTTTGCTTTTTGATTGCACTGGCCCCTACCATTTGGCGCCTAGCCCGAATAAAGATATCGCCTTGCTTTTTGATTGCACTGGCCACTGCCATGTGGCATCCAGCACGAAAGAAGAAGTCGCGTTGCGACTTGCTGCACTTCTCTGTGATCTTGATCATGTGGCGGATGTTTTGAGAAGACTTCGCTACGACAGTGCAACAATCGATCGTGTTGAAAAGCTCATTAAGTTTCAAGACGAGGATTTGTGTCCCGAGAAACGATCGGTTTGGCGTGCGATTCGCGCATACGGACTGGAGATTTTCCTCGATGGCATGAGACTTCGAATTGCAGGCGAGCGAGCGATTGCAAGATACGGAGAGATCACCCCCGAGTTCGTTTCGGGCCGTGAGGCTGAGCATTTGTCAACAGCAAGCGAGGAGAGTTCGAAAAGCCCACCAACGTTCGTATGGCACAAACAGGTAGTAAGCGCGTTCGAGGAGTGTGAGGAGTTTTCGAGAATCCCGCTAACATTCGCGGAGGGTAATCAGGCAGCAAGTGCGTGCGAGGAGAGTATGCCCGACGCCACTCCTATCGAGGGGTCAAAGCCTGCAACAGTTGCGATTGCTCGGATAGCAAACGAATTGATTCGAAGCGGACAAATATTGGAGCTGAAGGATTTGGCAATTGATGGCCATGATCTTCTGGAGCTCGGCTATGAGGGCAAAGAAATCGGCCAGATGTTGGAGTTTCTGTTGGAGAAAGTGTGTGTCGATGGTATGCCTAATACGCGCGAGAGCTTACTGGGTTGTATCGACGATAAACGAGACATATAAATGACTACGGATTCTTGACTGATGGTCATAGGTTATATCGACGATAAGCGCAACAATTAATTGATTTGCAGACATGGGAAAATATCGTGGAGGGAGTGAAGCGACGATAAGCGATAAATGACTGCAGGTTTACTGTCGGCGGAAAGTCAGCGTAACATTGTTTTCGTCCGTAATTGTCATCACATCTCCCTCAACCGTATACGTCATGCGGAGAACAGCCGATCCCCCCTCGGTTTTAACAAGAGTGATACGCAAGTCGCCGTTCCGGCTTGCTTGGTAGCTCAGTGCCAAGCGTTCCTTGAGGTCAACAAACATTCCTATTTCCTCTTCAGTCAGCAGCGCGACACCGGGGAGCAGGTTGAGGGTGCCGTTATCTTCAAACTCGAAAATTATGCCAAGTGCATAGGTAGGATCTTCCGTCTCAATCAATCTCCAAGCCCCGACGATGTCGCTTTTAGTGGCACAAGCTGATAACAAACAAGCGATACCTAAAAAAATCAGCATGACGGCAAATAGGGTGGTGATGCGGGTTCTATTCTTCATTGAGTTGATCCTTTGCGTTGCGGCATGGTGCGTGCAAACATTATGAACCATTTCTGCGCGTTTGGAAAATGTTATCGGATATTCGAAAGCTCTGAACATGTTTCGCTTTTAAAAGCTCTGTACATAGCTTGGATTATTCAAAAGGATAAGCGACCATGTTATTGACATATGCCAGAAACAGTCGTAGCATATAAATAGACGGTACGATAGGCTAAACGGAAAGATGGATTGGCTTGTGTGCCTAGATTGGAGTTCATGATTAATGGCAAGACCTAGGAAGAGAAGAAGAGTTTGTGGTTTGCCCGAGGTCAGTAGATTCGGACCCCTTGACGCACCGTTGGGCGTTTCGGATAACGTCATTATGACGGTCGATGAGTTCGAAACGATTCGATTGATCGATCTTGAGAGTCTCACACAAGAAGAATGTGCCGAGCAGATGAATATTGCCCGTAGCACTGTTCAGGGCATTTATGTAGATGCTAGGCGGAAGTTGGCGGAGGCTTTGGTGAACGGGAAAGTGTTGTCGATCGAGGGGGGAACATTCCTCCTCTGTGATGGTTCGGGAATTGGCTGTGGCAGCGGTTGCCGTTATCGACATGGTCGCGGGCAAGGACGAGGCAGAGGTCGAGGTGTACAGTAGGTGTCATCGCAGACTTTTTTGAGTCCGAACGAGATGATGGTTCGCTGAGGTGCGCGACAGGCGTCGTCGCAGGAACCTAAAAGCAGAATAAAACGAGAGATTAAAGGAGAAAATGAGATGAAAATAGCAATACCGGTAGACAACAATTTAATGGAATCAAACGTATGCACCTCGTTTGGGCGTGCGCCGTTTTTTCTTGTATACGATACGGAGACAAAAGAAGCCGCTTTTGTTGAAAACACTGCGGCGTCCGGTACGGGTGGCGCAGGAATCAGAGCTGCACAGATCGTTGCGGATCAGGGAGTGGGCGCACTGCTGACGCCAAGATGTGGGCAGAATGCGGCGGATGTATTCCGTTCTGCCGACATTAAACTGTATAGAACGAACACCGATTCCTTAAAAGACAACATCGAAGCGTTTGTCAAAGGCGAACTGCCTTTATTGGAAGATTTTCATGCCGGATTTCACGGCAGAAACCGCGGTCAGTAAGATGAAAATTGCGGTACTGAGCGGCAAGGGCGGTACGGGAAAGACGCTCGTTTCGGTCAATTTGGCGGCTGTCGCAGGGCATTCGACTTACATCGACTGTGACGTTGAAGAGCCGAACGGTCATCTTTTCTTTAAACCTGACATTGCTCGCGAGGAGCTAATTACGGTCAAGATCCCTCAGGTCGATGAGAAACAATGCGTCGGCTGCCGGTCATGTGTTCGTTTCTGCAACTACAATGCCCTTGCCTACGTGAACAAAAAACTGATTATTTTCGATGACGTTTGCCATTCATGCGGCGGCTGTGTGCTCGTCTGCCCCAAATCGGCACTCTCGGAAAGAGATAAGCCTATCGGTAAAATCAAAATCGGCGTCTCGGGTGATGTCAACGTGTATACGGGAGTTATGAATACAGGTGAGGCGACCGGCATCCCGATTATCAACAGGTTGCTGGAAGAAGGGAGCGCCGAAGAACATAGGCTGACATTCATCGATTGCCCGCCCGGCAGCGCCTGTATTGTGATGGAGAGCATCAAGGACGCCGATTATTGTGTTCTGGTGGCTGAACCGACGCTATTCGGTGCGCACAATCTAAATATGGTGTATGAACTGGTCAAGCTTTTTGATAAACCGACCGGCGTCGTGCTCAACAAATGCCTGAATGAAGATAATCCGGTGGAACAATTTTGCCTTGACAAGAGTTTAGAAATCTTGGGGAGAATTCCTTTCGATCATGAATTGGCATCGCTGAATTCAAATGCTGAAATCGTCGTCAACAAGAAAGAAAAATACCGTGAGCTGTTCATTGGCCTTCTTGAAACCATCGTAGGCAGGGTGGAGAACGGCGCCGCGTCACATAAACCGAACATGGTGCACGGCAAAGTAGCTGCGGATGATCAAGAAGGACATCGCATGGAGCTAGAGCAGGTATGTGACGAAAAGGTGTATGGCAAAGTCGCTGCGGATGATCAAAAAGGACACAACGCGGAGCAGGAGAAGAAAACATGCGGAGAAAATGTTTTTGTCGAGCCGGGTGAGTTTCACAGAGAGCTGGAAGGTGCCTGTTCCGAGCGAGACCATACATCGAGTGAAAGGGAAGGAAGCGCGAAGTGAAACAGCTGTTAATCCTTAGCGGGAAAGGCGGAACTGGCAAGACAACTGTCGCTAGCGCCTTCATCAAGCTCGCTGATGCGAGAGCGTATGCCGACTGTGACGTGGATGCTCCGAACTTGCATCTCGTCACGGAATGGGAAGAAGAACCGATCAGGCGAGACTATTACGGTTTGCCTGTCGCTAAGCTCACGCAGGAGCTCTGCACGCACTGTGACCTCTGCCGGCAGCACTGCCGTTTTGGTGCCATTTCGGCTGGCGATCAGTACTCGGTCGATCCTTACGGTTGTGAGGGTTGTGGAGTCTGTGCATACGTTTGTCCTACTCAAGCGATCGAGATGGTACCTGCTGTTGCCGGGGAGCTGATGCTCTATGTAGATGAGGAGAACGTGTTCTCCACGGCACAACTCAGAATGGGGAGTGGTACCTCAGGTCTGCTCGTCACAGAAGTAAAAAAAGAGATGAAAGAGGCTGCTCACGGGAGTAGATTTGCATTCAAGTCTATCCCCTATTGCAAAGATGCCATCGAAACTGATTGCGACAGCAAGTTGGCCATTATCGACGGCTCTCCGGGGATCGGGTGTCCGGTGATCGCCTCGCTTAGCGGTGTCGACATGGTTCTCATCGTCGCCGAACCATCCATTTCAGGTCTTAGCGACATGGAGCGCATTATTCGGACTGCGGAGGGTTTCGACACGAAGATTGCCGTGTGTACGAATAAGCACGACATGAACTCGGGAATTTCAGAGAAAATCGAGCAGTTTTGCAAGGAGCGGGGGTTGCCCTTCGTGGGCAGGATACCGTTCGATCCCGCTGCTGTAAGAGCGGTCAATAACGCAAAAACAATTGTTGACGTCGAGTGCCCTTCGGGAACTGCCGTGAAGGATATCTTCAAGAAGACGATGGCGCTCTTGTTCGATTGAATCTGACAGATCGACCGACAGTACGACAGTCGTAATAGAAAAAAGCTCGATTCGTACGAAGCGACGGGCAAACCATTGATAGAGAGGTAACAACATGATAAAAATCGCCGTAGCAAGTGATAATGGAAATGTGACCGAGCACTTCGGTCATTGTGAGGCATTTATCGTCTTCCATGCGAGGGACAAGGAAATCGTCAAAGTCGAGACGATCGCAAGTCCGGGCCACCGCCCCGGCTTCTTGCCGCTTTTTCTTGCGGAGCGAGGCATCGATGTGATCATCAGCGGCGGCATGGGTGGTGGCGCTGTCGACCTTTTCAACGAGAAAAACATAGAAGTAGTCATCGGCGCCCAAGGCACGGCTCAAGAAGCTGCTGAGGGCTACTTGAACGGCTCGCTTCTGTCCACGGGCTCCATTTGCAGCGAACATCAACATCACGACGACTGTGGGGCGCATGGCGAGTAATTCGCAGATGCAGATTGCTTCAAGTCTTGCGTGGCGCTTCAGGATTGCCTTGAGTGTCGATCGCATGGCGAGTAAATTTGATTCGAGCTATGCAACGTGCGCTCAGGTTCGCACGGAGTACGGAACGTACGACGAGTAATTTGCAGATACAACTAGATTCAAGCAATACAACGTGCGCTCCACAATGCAATGTATGTGTGGGTCGCAAGGTGATTTGTTGCCGCTAATGAAATACTTTGCGTGGCAGGCGGTGATTTGTTGCGGCTAACGAAAAACCGTGTGGGTCGCGCGGCGTTTTTTGCGTTTAGCGAAATGCTTTGCCGATCGAGCGCGGCATCGTGTTGTATCTAATGAGATGCTTTGCTGTTCGCGCGCTGTGATGTCGGCTTGTGAGTTGCTTGTGGAGCTATCGGTTGCCTTTTCCCTAGGTACAATTCATTCCAATGCAAAGCAGACGGATTTTTTCGAGTTGAAAAGAAAATGACTTTGTCACCGTTTTGTAATATTGAACCACAACATGTGGTAGTATTATGGTTCTCAGAACACTACATGAAGTGTATATCAAAATCGTTCGGTGCGTTCAGAAGATCGCATTTTACATGGATGAGAGAGGGAAGGTGTTGGGATGAGCGTGTTATCGTCCGTTATTAAACGTCATTTTACGAAAGACATTGAGAACAAAAAATGTTCCGTCTTCGATCTCTTTGAGTGGAAAAAATGTGATGTATACCTGATGGATCATAAGTCGGGGCGAGTGCTCACCGATATGAAGGATCTGGAATTCCCTTCCCATTACTCGCAGACTGCCTGCGACATCATCGCATCGAGGTATTTTAGAAAAGCCGGCGTGCCGGAAGAGACGGGATACGAGACGTCCATGCGTCAAGTTGCGGATCGCATGGTTTCTTTCTGGGTTAAAGCGCTTGTCGACGAAGGAATGATCGATGAAGAAGAGTCCGTCATCCTTTACGATGAACTTGTTTATGCCATATTGGCGCAGATGTTTGCGCCGAACTCGCCGCAGTGGTTCAATACGGGACTCAAGCTCAAATACGACATTGCCGGAGGGATGAATGAGCTCTATTACTACGATGAGGAGAAGGGCGAGGTTGTCATGTCTAAGGACGACTATACGCGCACACAGGCGTCCGCTTGCTTTATTCTCTCCATCTGCGATCAGCTCCTTGGGCCTCACTCCATTTCGGAAGCTTACGTATCCGAGACAAAATTGTTCAAGGGCGGCTCCGGAACAGGGACGAACTTCTCCCCGATTCGCGCTGAAGGTGAAGCGCTCTCCGGTGGCGGTCACTCGTCGGGTCTCATGAGTTTCCTGAAGGGTCTCGACCGAAATGCCGGTGCCATCAAGTCTGGCGGTACGACGCGTCGCGCTGCGAAGATGGTTTGTCTCGACATTGATCACCCGGAGATCGAGCGCTTTATTACGTGGAAAGCGCGCGAGGAAGACAAGGTCATCGCTCTCGCGAAGATGGGTTACGATGCGGACATCGACGGGGAAGCCTACCAAACCGTCTCGGGGCAAAACTCGAACAACTCGGTCCGGTTCAACGATGAATTCATGCGCAAGGTGGCTGACCTCGATCGTAACCCGAACGCAAAAATCCGCCTTAAGGGACGCCGTGATTCGAGCGTCGACCGTGACGTGGATGTCGGTCATTTGTGGGAGATTTTCAATCAATCCGCGTGGCGGTGTGCCGACCCCGCGCCGCAATTCGACGATACTTTTAACGCTTGGCATACGTGCCCGGCGGGTGAAGACGGCGAAGTCGGAGCGAAACACAACCGAATCAATTCGACTAACCCATGCGGCGAATACGCGTTCCTTGATGACACGAGCTGCAACTTGGCTTCGATCAACGTGTTGCGTTTCTACGATAGCGAATCGGGTTCCTTTGATATTGCCGGTTACAGGCATCTTATCTCGATCGCGCAGATCATGTTGGAGGCGTCGATCTTTGGCGGTCAATTCCCGACGGAGGCAATCGCCCGCAAAACTTGGGGATTCCGCGCGACGGGATTGGGGCTTGCGAACCTAGCGTCCGTTTTCATGAGCGCCGGCATCCCCTACGATTCTGATGAAGCGCGCGCGCTCGGTGGCGCGCTGTCCGGTGTTTTGACGGGGCAAAGTTATGCTGTCTCCGCCTTAATGGCGCAGAAGGTGGCTCCTTTCGAGCACTACGAGAAAAACAAGCCTTACATGCTCCGCGTCATTCGCAACCACAGCCGCGCGGCGGGTGTCAGAAAAGACGAGCCGGAGGAGATCTACTACACACTTCCTGTCGTCGATCACGCACTATTGCGCTCGTCGGGGTTCGGAAATCTTGCCGATGCGCTGAATGAAAGTTGGGAAAACGCCGAAACATGGGGAGAATTGTACGGTTACCGCAATGCGCAGGTTTCCGTCATGGCGCCTACTGGGACGATCTCTTTCGCGATGGACTGCGCGGCAACAAGCATTGAGCCTTTCTTCTCGCACGTCGTCTACAAAAAACTCTCAGGTGGCGGTTACATGACGCTTGCCAATCCCGTCATCGGACAAGGCTTGAAAAAGCTCGGGTACTCGGATGAAGAGATCCAAGACATCCTCGACTACATCATGCGACTCGACGGAAACGGCATGATTGCCGACGGCAAGATTGAGGGAGCGCCGCATCTGCGCGACGAACATCTCGCCGTGTTCGATACGGCCAATCAGTGCGGCTCGGGCGACCGTTACATCCATTACCTCGGACACGTCCGCATGGTCGCGGCGATTACCCCGCTGATTTCCGGCGCTATTTCGAAGACTGTCAATCTCCCAAATGAAGCGACGGTGGATGATTTCGCCGATGTCGTTCTAGCTTCTTGGATGATGGGCGTCAAGGGCATTACGCTTTATCGCGACGGGTCAAAATACGCACAGCCTCTGAATCTGCGTCTGACCGACAAGGAGAGCAGGGACGTTCCGCTTGACCAACTGAATTACAACAACTTGCTTTCTTATGCAAAGAAGGTAAAAGCCGACCTCGATCAATGCAATAAGCAACTGGAGAGCGGCGAACTCATCCGTGCACGTGTCAAGCCTTTCGGTATTCGCAGCGGCGTCACGCACCCAGCGCAAATCGAGGACGTTAAAGTCTACATCACTGTCAACAGAGACGAGGACGGTAAAGTCATGGAAATTTTCATGACGACCGATCGAGAAGGGACACTGATCACGGGCTTGCTGAACTCCTTGTCCAAGACGATTTCCGTCATGCTCCAGTACGGCATCAAGACGGACGCCATCGCAAAAATGCTTCGGGGCCAGAAGTTCGAACCATACGGCTTCGTACAGCGGCACCCGTATATCAAGTACTGCACCTCCGTGTCAGATCTGATCAGCAAAGTGCTCGACATTGAGGGTGGAGATTATACGCGCGTCCAAGTAAAACCTGAAGGCGACGAACTCCTTTCCGGCGAAGAACATGTGGAGCCGACGCAAATCAGCATGGACGAGTTTATCCACGAGAATGCGCTCGATGCGAGCAAAAACGGCGAACGACTTTACGACGGCTCTGTCTGCGCGAATTGCTCCGGCACAAGGCTCGTCCGCAATGGCACCTGCAAAGTGTGCCTCGACTGCGGTGAGACGACCGGCTGCTCGTAATTTCGGGGGATTTAGCATATAACGATGTCCTGAAGCGAACAAACATATATCGACAAAAGCTTTCTCCTCTCTCCGGTCATGGAGAGAGGAGAAGTTCTTTGAATCCTCAGCGAGGTGTTAAAGATGGCTGCGCGGTGATTCTTATACGGGAGCTGTCGATTGTCTGATCATTAATTCAGGGAGAAGCTGAATGCCGAGCGCATCGAACCCTGTATTGTTTGAGATGCTGTCCGTGAGCATCATGGCTGCCAATCGACCCATCTGCTCAGCCGGATAGCGGATAGTTGTGAGTGGCGGGCAATAAGCGCCTGCGAGCGGGATGTCGTCAAAGGCAATGATGGAGATGTCTTCCGGAACGCGAATTCCGTGCCTCTTCAAGGTGCTGATGACTCCAAATGCAACCATATCGTTGATGCAGACGATGGCAGTCGCCTCGCACCGTCTTTCAATGAAATGCTCCGCGGCCATGGCGCCAGCGCTCAGCTCTACATCATTGGGATAGTATTGAGTATTCGCTTCGCCGATGAAAAGAAGATCTTGATTGGGCGCTATTCCTTCGTCCTCAAGAGTCTCACAGTAACCGGAATATATCTCCTGTCGAGTCCAGCGGCTCAAAGGCGTCGTGGCGAAAGCGATGTTCCGATGGCCAAGTTCGAGCAGATGCCTGACAGCCAACCTTCCGTTGCTACGCATATCGGTGCTGATCATTGTGCAGTTGGCACCGTTCAGGTGTTGGTCCAACAGCACCGTTTTGAGTCCTCGCCTGACATATTGATTAATTGTGCGAGGAGAGGTATCGACAGATGAGACAATGGCGCCGAGCGCATTTCGGCTTTGGAGTATCGCGAGAAATTCTCGCTCCCGCTGGACGTCATGCTGTGTGTTTAACAAGACAAGTATTTGTCCCGAGGAAGAGATGACGGAATCGATACCGTTGATAGCCTGTAGATAAAATGGGTTGGAAATGCTCGGTATGATGAGCCCTATCTCTTGGCTTGTCTGTTTTCGGAGCATCTGGGCTGCCGCATTGGGAGCATATCCGAGCGTTTTGGCCGAAAGCAGGACGCGTTCACGCAATTCATCGCTGATAGGATAGGATGACTGGCTCAACGCACGCGAAACAGTCGCAGTCGACACGTTTGCATGTAGCGCTACGTCGCGAATTGTCGGTCTCTTTATTTTCTTTTTCTTTTCCATGGCACGATTGATTCCTTTGAGTAATATTTAGATGATACCGAAATGAAGCAATATAAATCCGGCAAAGCTTGTTGTGGCGATATAGATGACGGTTGAGCTGATGCAGTTGTTGATCGCGCGCGGCACGTCGCCATCGTAATAACTTGCCCAGACGATCGACATGATCGGGGCTGGAGCACCGAATAGCATACCCAGAATAATGGCAGTTTTCAAATCGGTAAAGGGCAGGAGAACCGCGACGGTAACCAAAGGTAGCGCGATTGTTTTAAGTGTAGCGTATATGATGGCAAAGCGATCGCGCACCCAGCGCCACATGCCGTGCTTTCGAATGAGAAAACCGAGATACAGAAGAGCGAGAGGTGCGGCAGTACCGCCCAATCGTTCAATGGTCGGCACAATGACGGAAGGAAGCGGCAACGCGCCCAACTGAAAGATGAGGGCGAGCGCGAGAGCGACCATGCAGGGGTTTCCGACAATTTCTCTAATCCTTTTTTTGAGTGAAACGGCGTTTTGCCCAGCCATCATGGGGAAATAGAGAAGCCAGATGAAAACATCTTGAACAACCGAATGAATCATAATGATATAGAGATATTCAGAGCCGAACAGTGCGTTGAGCAACGGGATTGCCACATAGACGACATTCCCGATGCCGCTTTGGAATCTCAACAGCGCCCGACTGCTTTCTGCCATCTTCGCCGTGAAAAACTTGCTCGTGACAAAGAGAGCGAAGGTGATCACGGCGGTCGCAACCGCCGAAAACAACCCGGTGCCCGCGATCTTCTCCAAATCCATGCCGGTGAAAGTGGCGAGAATCATCGCCGGGTAGCTGATGTTCATTAACAATTTGGGTAGCGCATCTTCCGTTCCCTTCGCCAGCAAACGAAACACAGCGCTTGCGTATCCGAGCGCGATGACAGCGATGAAGAAGATGAATTCTGACAGTTGCATTGAACAGGCCGCTTTTTACTTTTTTATTGACGAGTTTGCCTTTACACCCATTTTTGTGGAAAATGCTGTTTCGCACAAACGACCGTCCCGACCATCATAGCACAACATGCTGTAAAAATGTGCAATAAACAGAAAACGTTTACCAGCATTTTGCCGGAGATTCTGTTGTAAATACATTAATAAATTGATAATATATCATTAATTAGGATGGTTTTCCGATAAAAACACGAATTATAGTCGGAAAACAAAAAGGTTTAAGCAACCGTTTACTATAAACGGTGAGAGAATGCGTTTTTGCATGCATTGTGCAATTTCACAGCAGACCTCAGCTCGAAAAAAGCATGTGTTTAGGAGGAAAAAATGAAAAAGTACTTAGCAATTTTGCTCTCTCTGATCGTCCTGTTGGGTATCGTCGCATGTGGTCCATCGACTCCCGAGACTCCGGATGGATCAAAAACAGAGGCACCGGATACGTCAGATAGCGTGCCGGACGAACCTGTCAACAAGGATCCAATTATCATCGGGTGTATTCAGGACACGAGCGGTGGGGCCTCCAGTGCTGGACAGCCGAATGAGTGGGGCGTTAAATACGCTGTCCAGTGGATCAACGATAACGGCGGCGTGAATGGTCGTCCGATCGTGCTGCATACGCGCGACTGCCAGAACGACACGGAGATCGCCGTGACCAACTATCGCGAGCTTGTAGACGAAGTTGGGGTCTGTGCGATTATCGGTCCTCCGCTTTCCAACCCTGCATCGGCATGGGTTGACCTCGCCACAGAGGACAAAATACCGATCGTCGGGCATTTCATGGATGAGCTGTGCACGACGGATCCCGACACGGGAGAAGTGTATCCCTACATGTTCCTAGCCGAACCGTCATGCGCCGCACAGAGCTATATTCTTGCAGATTACGCGATGTCGGAATTGAACGTCAAGAAGGTGGCGTCTCTGTTCAACATCTCGAACGCTTTTGCTGTCGCGCACGAGAAACCCTTTATGGAATTCGTGAAAGCCCACGGCGGCGAAGTGCTCGCGCAGGAGAACTTCACATGGACTGACACCGATTATTCAGCGCAGGCGCAAAAGATTGCCGCGCTCAATCCCGACGCTGTTTTTCTCTGTGACTATAGAAATCAAGTGGTTACGGCGTATGACAATCTCCGCGATGCGGGATACACGGGACTTATTCTCGGCGCCAACACCTTGTATACTCCTTTCAATACTGTCATCAAGAACAGTCCGCCCTATGGTTGCTATTTCTTACAGAATTACAACATGAATGATAAGGAAACAGGCATTATTGGGGAGCTGGTTGCGAAACAGATGGCGGAAACAGGAACAGAATACCAGTCTGCGAACGTCGGATTCGGCTGGGATGCGACGATGGTTCTTTATGAAGCCATGAAGAAGGCGAAGGATCCGACGAACGGTGAGGAAGTGAGAGATTTGCTCGAGAATGATACGAAAGACGTATTGTTATCCGGCGGCAAAACCATCACCATCGACCCGGCGACGCATCGTCCGACAAACGCTCTCGGCATGTACATTGCGACGTATTCGGCTGAGAATGAAGTCGAATATCTTGTCTACAAGACGACAGACTACACGGGTAAATAAGAAACCCGTTCGCAAGCTTACAAGCCTAATGTGCTGAACGATTTAAAAGGGCGAGCGCTTAACGCTCGCCCTTTTAACTGATAGGAGTGATCCGCATGGACTTACAATTACTCATCAGCGGAATTTCGCTGGGAGCAGTCTACGCTCTCGTTGCCGTCGGTTATGCTGTTGTATTCAGCGTGTTGAAGTTTAGTAATTTCGCGCACGGCGGTATGATCAGTGCTTGTGCCTACATGGGCTACTATTTTCAGCGCGCTTTCCCAGCTCCGCCTCCGTTTTATGTTACCCTCCTGTTTTCTGCATTTGCAGGAGTGGCCTTATCTTTTCTTATTGACACGATCGCCTATCGCCGTCTACGGAAGCAGCAGTCACCCGCTATTTACTATTTTTTGGCATCGATTGCGATTTCTATATTGATCGTTAACCTGCTGTCCATTTTCTTCGGGAAGAATCTTTATGCCTTCCCTCCCATTTTCACAAGTACGACGTTTTATATTGGATCAATTCGATTCTCTTCGATCGATACGCTCATCTTGTTCGTGTCGTTGGCAATCCTGACGTTTCTTATTCTTCTTATCAACCGCACGCGGATCGGTCTGGCGATTCGTTCCGTGGCGATCAATTCGCAAACGAGCCGACTGATGGGTGTAAACCCCGACGTCACGATCATGACGGTATTTGCCATCGCTGGCGCTCTTGCCGGTATTTCAGGCGTGCTTCTCGCGATGAAGCTCTCTGTCTACCCAACGCTCGGCTCACAGATGATGTTGAAAGGATTTGTCGCTTCCGTTGTCGGAGGATTAGGCTCTCTCGGCGGCGCGATCATCGCGGCGATCTTTCTGGGCGTGATTGAGATTTATATTACTTACTATCTCGGCTCCCTTTCGACGCCTATTGTGACTTTTGGCTTGATGCTCATTTTTCTCGCTGTTCGACCTGTAGGCGTTGCAGGGAAATTTGCGCAGGAAAAAGTGTGAGGAGGTCGGTATGAGTGCATATCAAATTTCTCTTATCACACTCACTTGTATCTCGGTAATAACGGTCAGCGGTGTCTTTACGATGACGAGTTTGGCAGGCATGTTCTCACTCGGGCAGGCTGCGTACATGTCAATCAGCGCCTACCTGACGTTCTGTCTGGCGCGATACTTAAATCTCCCCATCTGGCTGACGGCCATAGTCGGCATCGTCATGAGCGGGATTGTCGCGTTCATTATCAGCCTGCCCTCGCTTAGATTGCGGAGAGACTACTTTGCGCTTCTTTCTGTAGGTTTCGGAGGGATGGTTCTCGCGATCGTCATCTTACTAGGAAAGTGGACAAACGCGGCAGTCGGTTTCTCGAAAATTCCGAAGGTCAATCATCTCGTATGGATTATTCTCGGGATCACGGTGCTGATCGTCTTCGTGGTGCGCAATATAAAGTATTCGCGATTTGGGCGTATGTGTATCGCACTTAAAACAGACGAGATCGCGGCGCGGAGTTTCGGAATCAACGTGTACGGTTTGAAAGTCAAGATATACGTTGTTGCTTCAGTGATCGCGGCCGTCGGCGGTATCTGTTTCGGTCTGCGCAATCGCGTTATCGCACCCGATTCGTTCGATTGGTCCGCATCTGCGGAGATGCAGATTCTACTCTTTTTCGGCGGAACGAACTCGTTGACCGGCTCCGTTCTGTCTGCTGCGTCCTTGAAACTCCTCCCGGAATTCCTGAAGGGCGTCTCGATTTTCGGGATGAATCTTCACGATTTTAGGACGACTATCTATTGCATTTTGATTATCCTGATCATCAATTTCCGCACGAAAGGTCTCATGGGCGAAAAGGAATTGTCCTTCAAGCTCATTCAAAAACTGGCAAAGAAGATAAATAGAACCGTAAAAAAAGGAGGTTCTAAATGAAGGAATGTATTCTGAGAATTGACAACCTCCACAAGAATTTCGGCGGTGTTGTTGCCGTTGACGCGTTCAACCTTGAGGTCCGTATCGGCGAATTGATGGGTATCATTGGACCGAATGGCGCTGGGAAAACGACGATTTTTAATTTGATCTCAAAAATCTATGAGCCTGATGAAGGGACAATCGAATTTGACGGACAAAATATTACTCATAAATCACAGATACAGGTAGCTCGGATGGGGCTGTCGCGGACTTTCCAAAATGTCCGCCTGTTTTCGGGACTGAGCGTCTTAGATAATGTCAAAGTCGCGCTCGATGCCAAAGCGAATTACAGTCTTCTTGAAGCGATGTTTCTCTTGCCGAGGCGCTGGAAGCGCGAGAAGGAAACGACACGCGCCGCCATGGAATGTCTCACGCTTTTGAATCTTGATGAGTTCGCCGATAGACAGCCCGGCAATCTTCCCTATGGACTTCAAAGGCGCGTTGAAATTGCGCGTGCGCTCGTCTCGAACCCCAAGTTGCTTATGCTTGATGAGCCCGCCGCTGGATTAAATCCCGAAGAAGTGTTCCAGCTTATCGATTTTCTACATGAGATGCGAGAAAAGTACCCACAGACTGCAATTTTAATCATTGAGCACAGGATGGAACTCGTGATGAATATCTGTGAATATATCTACGTACAAGACTTCGGTAAGACGATTGCTAAGGGTGACCCGACGGAGATTCAGAATAATCCTGCGGTCATCAAGGCATATCTCGGGGAGGAGGCGTAATGTGAGCCATATCTTGGAGATTCGCAATCTCAAAATTAATTACGGCGTACATGAAGCCGTCCACGGATTGGACATGGACATCGCCGAGGGAAAGATTACGGCGATTATCGGCTCGAACGGTGCGGGCAAGACAACGATCATCAATGCAATTTCAGGCATTGTAAAACGAGAAGGAACCGTCATCTACAGGGGGCGACCGCTCACGCAGAAGGCCCACCGTGTCGTACGTGAGGGGGTTGTACAAGTGCCAGAGGGGCGACGGGTCTTTGCCGGTCTTTCGGTCGAAGAGAACTTGCGACTCGGCGCGTACACGGTTCGCGATAAAAAACAGATCCAGAAACTTCTGGAGCAGCAGTACGAGCTATTTCCACGACTTGAAGAGCGGAAAAGACAAGATGCAGGGACATTGTCCGGCGGTGAACAGCAAATGCTGGCGATCAGTCGCGGTTTGATGAGTCATCCACGTGTCCTCATGCTCGATGAGCCGTCGCTCGGGTTGGCGCCCGTCATCGTGGAGGACGTGTTCAATCATATCAAGCGCATCTGCGAGGATGGAGTCACCATCATCCTTGTTGAACAGAATGCAAAGAAAACATTGAGTATATGTGATTACGGATACGTCATTGAAAACGGCAGAAAAGTCATGGAAGGCAACGGTAGCGACTTGCTCGAGAATGAGGAAGTGCAGTATGCCTATCTCGGTGTAGACCGCCAAGAAGATCCGCAAGATCCATAAAAAAGGAGGAATCTATGTTGGTAAATCACTCAATTGTTGAACAACTGAACGTTTATACATACGGGACTCGTGAGGCAATGGGTGCCGCCGCTGCTGAAGACGCGGCTCGACGAATCAGCCGCATCATTGAGATAAACGGTGCTGCAAACATCGTCTTTGCCGCGGCGCCTTCTCAGAATGATCTTTTTTGGGCGTTATTGACACACGATATAGATTGGACGAAGGTACGGGCCTTTCAACAGGATGAATACATCGGTATCAGCGCCGAGGAGCCGGCGGGGTTCGGTAATTTTCTGAAAGACGCGCTATACGACAAGGTCACTATGAAGGACATTTACTATCTCTACACAGAGACTTCCAAGGTTGAGGAGAAAATCGAGGAGTATACAGGGCTTTTGAAGCGGTATCCGATCGACCTGATTTTCCTCGGTGTTGGAGAAAACGGCCATCTGGCATTCAACGATCCGCCCGTCGCTGATTTTGATGATCCGAAGATGCTCAAAATTGTGGAACTCGATCAAGTTTGTCGACAGCAACAAGTAAACGACGGGTGTTTTTCGTCATTGGAAAGTGTGCCGACGCACGCGTTAACATTGACGTTGTCCTTCATCCGATCGGTTCCGGAAGCCATTTGTGTTGTGCCTACTGATCGAAAGGCGAAAGCGATCGCTGACGCTCTACGTGGTCCTATCACGACGGATTGCCCAGCCAGTATGCTGCGTAAACTGCCCGGAGCGGCACTCTATCTCGATCGTGACAGCGCCACATTGGCATTTCCCGAGAGTACAAACGAGTGACCGACAAGATAATATGAAAAGGAGTGAAAGATATGTATTGGAATACTGCTGATGAGATTATGATTTCAGACCCCGAGCTGGCGATTTTGCCTGTCGGATCGATTGAACAGCATGGCCCTCATCTCCCAGTCATGACGGACTGGGCGATCGGTGCCGAAGTGGGGCGGCGCGTACAAGCGCTCACGAAAGGTTTTTTACTTCCGGCGTTGCCAATCAGCACGTGTCGCGAACAAATGGGGAAGAAGGGGAGCGTCTGGATGGAGCCGCCGACGTTTTACCACATGATGACGGACATCCTGTTATCGCTCAAAACGCAGGGTTTTCGTAAGGTTCTTATTATCCAGGCACACGGAGGCATCTTTACCATGATCCCTGTGGTGCGTGATGCAAATGCGAAATACAACCCCGATTTCATGGTGTTTAACTTTGACCTGATGATGGTCTCTTCAACCTGTAGAGAAGAGGGAATTCTTGAGTGTTCTGGCGAAATACACGCTGGAGAGGGTGAAACGTCGCAGATGCTCGTCATTGCTCCCGAAACCGTTCACATGGAACTCGCGTGTGACTATATACCCGACACCCCGCGTAGCTATTTGAGTTACGGAGCCGTTTTGCGCTTCTGTCCGGAGGGCGTTTGGGGAACACCGACTCTCGCCACGGCGGAGAAGGGCGAGCAAGTCCTGAAGCGAGCGGCCGAGATGGCAGTAGAGGAAATGAAGAAGGCGTTTGCCTTCATGGAAAGTAAGGAAAAACTTAATTACAGCTATTTCTAGAGGTGACAAATGAGAAAATTGAGAGTACTTATCTTGGGCGCGGCATTCGCTGCTGATCTTCACTTGGATGCCTACAGCCGTATCCGTGAAAAGGTTGATATCGTCGGTGTGTGTGATCGCAAGCTTGATTTAGTTCATGCTCTGATCGAGAAATATGGGCTGTCAAACTGCACAGCGTACGATGATTGCGACAAGGCGATTGCTGAATGTGACTGTGATCTGGTCGATGTCTGTCTTCCGAATTTTCTCCACCATGACGTGACGATTAAGGCACTGAAACGCGGACGCAATGTTATCTGCGAGAAACCGCTCGCCACGACGGTTGAGGATGCCCAGGACATGGTCGACACAGCAGAGAAGATGAATAAACACATTTACTACGCGGAGGATTGGCTCTTCGCCCCTGCTTTCCGCAAGGCGATGGATATTCTGAAAAGCGGAAAAGTCGGAAAGCCTCTCTATGTCCGCGCACGCGAGTGCCACAGCGGCTCGCACAGCCCCTTTGCCCAGCGAATCGAGTACTGCGGCGGTGGAGCTATGGTACATCTCGGCGTACATCCCGTCTGTTTCTTGTTGGCGATGAAGAACAATGAGTGGGAAGAGCTCGTCGCCATGACCTCCGGCGGATGCGAGGATAACCTCGTCCATAAAGGTATGGAAGGTGAGGACTGGGCTGGTGTGTTTATCCGTTTCAAGGACGGTACGTTCGCGACGATCGAGGCGAATTATGTCACGATGGGCGGCATGGAAGATGTCATGAATATTTACTGTGAATCAGGTTGCGTCCATATCGACTTATCGGCAGGTCCAATTCAGGCTTTCAGTATTCCCGGACTCGATTATACGATTGAAAAGGCGGAAATTACGACCGGTTGGTCGACGCCTGCCGTAGATGAAAAACATGCACTCGGATACTGCGGTGAAATCGAACATTTCGTCGATTGCGCGCTGAAAGGCATTGATGCGGAGGTGGGCCTTCGTGGGATTGACGGCCTTGAAACGCTCAAGGTCATCAACCTAGTCTATCAGTCGGCTCGCGATGGCGTCGCAATCAAGAACGAATCGTAGGGAAGTGGAGGTTGTAGGGGTTATGCGAGACAAGATATCGACACCCCGTATCGATGTGACTATCGGCGGCGTGACTTTTAAAAATCCGTTCTATGTGGCATCGGGGCCGACGACGAAGTCGGTCAGACAGCTTGTGAGAATTGAAGAGACAGGTTGGGCAGCTGCCAGCATTAAGCTGACGATCGATCCCGCGCCCTACATCAATCGTCTTCCGCGCTATGGTTTGTTCGGTGACCGCAATGCGCTAGTCTTTACCGCGGAGAAACGATTGACCTTTGAAGAGGGATTGGAGCTTGTCCGCGAAGCGAAAAAGCAACTTCACAATCTGATTCTCATGGCAAACATCACGTATGCCGGAGACGATGGGATCGACGGCTGGGTCAATATGGCGAAGCGTTTCGAAGACGTTGGAGCCGACATCATCGAACTCAACATGTGTTGCCCTAACATGAGCTACAACCTCGAGACGACGAGCGGCGGTTCTCAGACGGCTACCAAACAGACGGGTGCAAGTATGGGGCAGCACGGCGATATCGCTTCCGGCATTGTGGCGGCAATTAAGTCGTCTATCTCTATACCGCTGTTTGTCAAGCTGACACCTGAGGGCGGAAACATCGCAAAGGTCGCCAAGGCGCTATACGATGCAGGAGCCGATGCAGTCGGCGGAACGGGGAACCGTCTCGGCATTCCCGTCATCGATCTCGATCACCCCGCAAACGCCTTTCATGATCTACAGAAAGAGATCAGCATGGGGTGTCATTCGGGTGCCTGGTTGAAACCTCTTGCTCAGCGCGACACATATGAAATAAGGAAAGTATGCGGTGATGACAAGATCATCACGGCGACAGGCGGCATCAACGACTGGCAAAGCGCTGTTGAAATGGTACTGTGCGGCGGCAACCTTCTCGGCGTGTGTGCGGAAACGTTGATTAGCGGTTACGATATCGCACGTCCGATGATCAAGGGTCTCATGGAGTATATGGTATCGCATGACTACGCTTCGCTTGATGCGATGCGCGGGCTTATCGTCCCGCAGGTCCGTACGGCGATGGACCTGACGCTTTACGATGGTTATGCCTCAATCAGCAAGCCTCAACTCAGCGCCCCTTGTAAATCCGCCTGTCCGCACCATGTTCCCGTCCAAGCCTATGTGCAGAAGGTTGCCAAGCGCGAATTTAGCGAAGCCTATGATCTCATTACGGGAACGAACGCGATGCAGGAACTTTGCGCGCTCGCCTGTGAGCGTCCCTGTGAGGACGCGTGCATCCGCAGTGCCGTCGATGTTCCCGTTCGCATTCGCGACATCAAGCGTTTTGTCCTCGAATACGGTGAACGAATGGGCTGGAGACCCACTTGGAGTAACGAAACACCCAATCATCATAAAGTGGCTGTCATCGGATCGGGCATCGCCGGACTGACGTTCGCTTCGGAGATGAAACGTCACGGGTATGAAGTGACAGTGTTCGAGAAAGATCACGAGGCGGGCGGTTCGCTGCGCTATGTGACTCCGAGATTCCGCCTTGATCATGCCGTTCTCGACAAGCAAGTTGAGCACCTATGCGACGGTGGCGTGCAATTCGAATTTGACAAAGAGTACGGCGTCGACTTCACCTTGAATTCCTTAAAAGAACAAGGGTTTGGCGCCGTGTTCCTCGCCGTCGGAGCAGGGTCAGGCGTGGCGGAGAAGGGAGTCACGGACGCGCTCGACTACTTGCGTGCTGTGCATTCGGGCGATTACGTTAACGCGTCGAACGTTCTTGTGTTCGGGGACAACATCAATGCGGTGGACGTGGCGCGTACAGCCATCCGAAACGGTGCGGAACATGTGTGTCTCCTAACACCTGGGAAGGCGGCAGCTAAATCGTATCTTGGCGAACAGTTGGCATCATCCGTAGAAGAAGGCGTCAAAGTAATTGAACAAGCGACCTTACTGGGTTTCGACGGACAAACGGCCGCTGTGACGCTGAGCGGCATCGAGACACGGATTGAGGCGGATCTCGTGGTGACGGCGACAGCTACCCGACTACCTGAATCGATTCTGCAATATTTCGGTGGAGATGACGGAGGTCGCATTAAAGTCAATGTCGAAACAGGCGAGACGGCGGTGCCGGGGGTATTCGCCGGCGGTGAAGCGATCGGAGCGCGCACTATGATCTCGTCCATCGCATCTGCGAAAGTCGCGGCAGCTTCCGCTGATCGTCATATCCGTCGAGAGAAGTCGGAGGCAGAAGGTATCGGTCGACTGGAAGTCGTTAATCGTGAAAAGGTTTTGGAACGACACGGGTACATCAAAAAAAATCACAACCACATTCGACTCGAGACTAAAAGCCCCGCCGAGCGCGCGCAATCTTTTGAGTTTTCGACGCGCGTGATGACTGAGGAAGAAGCCGTCCGGGAGGCGGAACGCTGTCTTAACTGCGGATGTGGTGAAGGATGTCGTCTCTGTGAGACGATCTGCTCCGCTTTTGCGCCGTATGTGAGCGCGCCCGATACGATGGAAATTGAACGCGATGCGTGTGTGGCATGTGGGATGTGTGCACTGCGCTGTCCCAACAACAACATTGAAATGATCAACACGGGCATATCGCCCTGTAGTTTGAAAATAAAGGAGAAGGAAGAGAATGGCTGTCAATTTTGATATATCCGGCAAAATTGCCGTGCTGACTGGAGCCGGCGGCATTATCTGCGGCGCCATGTCGCGCGAGTTCGCAAAAAAGGGTGCAAAAGTCGCCCTCCTTGATCTGTTCCCTGAAAAAGCACAGGCGATCGCCGATGAGATCGTCCGCCAAGGTGGCGATGCAATCGCTATCGAAGCCGATGTGTTGAATAGGGAGAGTCTTGAGACGGCGCGTGAGGTCGTGATCAAGCGCTATGGACGAGTTGACATTCTCGTAAACGGAGCCGGTGGCAACAAAAAAGAGGCGACGACGGGACCTAGTAATTCATTCTTTACACTCGATCAGGAGGCCTTCAAGTGGGTATTCGACTTGAATGTCACGGGAGCCGTGCTGACGACGCAAGTGTTCGGTGAGCTGATGGCTGAACAGGGTCACGGCAATGTGATCAACATCGCATCGATGGCGTCTTATCTGCCGTTGACGAATACGCTGGCGTATTCGGGAGCCAAAAGCGCGGTCGCCAATTTTACGCAGTGGATGGCGACGCATTTTAATCAAAACTATAGTCGCGACATTCGCGTCAATGCGATTGCACCGGGTTTCCTTCTGACGGAACAGAACCGCTATCTCCTGCAGCAGGAAGACGGGTCGCCGACATTGCGCGGCGAAAAGGTGCTTGCCAAAACACCGATGGGGCGCTACGGCGAGCCGGAGGAAATGGCGGGAGCAGTCATTTGGCTATGTTCGGATGCTGCCTCTTTTGTCAACGGAGCCGTCATCCCGATCGACGGAGGTTTTTCCGCCTACTGGGGTGTCTAAGTATCGAAACAACAACGATAAAAGGATTTAGAGAAAGGAATCGTATGGCTTACATAAAAATTGAAGATCTGAAGGAATTCTGCGCGAAAGCGCTCGAGCTGGAAGGTATGCGCGCGAATGACGCCCGCGTTGTGGCAGACGTATTGGTTGAGACGGATGCCTACGGAACTCATTCGCACGGCACGAAGAATCTCCACAATTACATCCGTAAATATCGAGTCGGCGGCATGGATATTCTCGGCGAACCTCAGGTCCTGACGGAAGGCCCATCCTATGCAGTTGTTGACGCGAAGAATACATTGGGGATGATCCCGTCTGTCAAAGCGATGGCTCTCGCATGCGATAAAGCGGAGACGGCCGGCATTGCACTCGCGACCGTCAAGCACAGCAATCATTTCGGCGCCGCAGGTTACTACGCCAACATGGCGGCTGAACGCGGTATGATCGGATTAGCTGTCAGCAATGTCGACCCTAACATGACTGCGCCGGGTGCCAAAGGCATGATTATCGGGAACAACCCCCTCGCCTACGCTGCTCCTGCGAAGAGCGTGCCAAGCGTCTTTCTCGACATCGCGATGAGCAACGTCGCTTCACTTAAGGTTGTACAGGCGCGAAAAGACGGTCAGCAGATTCCCGACACATGGATTGTTGACAAAGATGGCTTGCCGACAACTGATCCCTCCAATTATCCGGACGAAGGCGCCATGCAGCCGATGGCCGCGCATAAAGGCTACGGCTTAGCGGTGTTCGTCGATCTCATCACAGGCCTTCTGTCGGGTGGTGCGACGAGCATGGATGGGGGCATCGTTTCTTGGGTCTTTGAACTTGACAAGCCAAATAACGTCTCCCACACGTTTATCGCGATCAACCCCGAGTTGTTCGGCATTGAGAATGTCGCTGATCGCACGGAGACCATTTCGGAACATCTCCGTCGAGCTCCGAAGGCAAAGGGCTCGAATCGCATTTATACTCCGGGCGAAATTGAGTGGGAAAAGCATGCGAAAGCAGAAAAAGACGGCATCGCCCTCCCCGATGATGTGGAGGCTTCGTTGCAGGCTCTCGCAACCGAGCTCAACATCACCTTACCGGTCTACTAGAAGGAGGTTCACGTGAGTGTGACCAATGCATTAAATAGAATAAGAAAATGTGCCATCGTTCCTGTTGTCGTCATGGAGGACGTCGCGAACGCCGTTCCGACGGCAGAGGCGCTTTTGAGCGGCGGAATCGATGTGATGGAGATTACGTTTCGCACGGACGCCGCACTGGACTCGATTCGCACGGTGTCGGAGCGTTGTCATGAAATGCTTGTTGGTGCCGGAACCGTGACGACGCTTGAACAATGCAAAAAAGCCATCGAAGCCGGCGCGAAATTCATCGTCATGCCGGGTTTTCGGCGCGATATTGTCGAGTGGTGTGTCGCACATGATATCGCGGTGACACCGGGATGCGTGACCCCGACGGAGATTATGGCTGCCGTCGATTGCGGCGTATCAGTTCTAAAGTTTTTCCCCGCCGGAGTTTATGGCGGCCTCAAGGCGATGAAAGCATTATCGGATCCGTTTGTGGGTGTCAAGTTTATTCCGACGGGCGGAGTGAGTGCCGATAATATGGATGAGTTCCTGCGCGAGCCCTTTGTGTTCGCCGTCGGCGGGAGCTGGGTTTGCCCGGTAAAGGTAATTCGCGAGGGTCGTTTCGATGAGATTTCGGCTCTTTGCAAAGAGGCAAGAAACAAAGTGCCTTGTGAACATTCGTAATTGGAGGTCATTATCAATGCGTGTCGTTACTTTTGGAGAAATAATGATCAGGCTCAAGCCGCCCGGTGTAGAGCGTTTTTTCCAAACGCCGCTTCTTGAGGCGACGTACGGCGGCGGAGAGGCGAATGTTGCCGTTTCGCTTGCCAATTATGGAATTGATGTAGACTATGTGACCGTTCTCCCCCGAAATGTCCTAGGCGATGAGTGTGTCAAGGAATTGCGCCGTTACGGCGTGAATACATCGAAAATTGTGCGCGGAGATGGGCGCATGGGTCTGTACTTCCTAGAGGCAGGCGCAAATCAGCTACCAAGCAAGGTTGTTTACGACAGAGCCGATTCGGCGATCGCACTTGCAAAACCGGGCGATATCGACTGGGATCACGTCTTTCATGATGTCGACTGGTTTCATATAACAGGCATTACACCCGCCATTTCGGAAAGCGCGATGCAGCTCTCCCTTGAAAGCGTTGAGAAGGCGAAGGCAAAGAACATCACTGTCTCGTGTGACTTGAATTACAGAAAGAACTTGTGGAAGTACGGTAAAAAGGCGCACGAGGTCATGCGTGAACTGGCACGCTATGTTGATGTCGCCATTGCCAACGAAGAGGACGTCCAGAAGTCGCTCGGCATTCATGTGGAAGGCGTGGAAGTTGAAAGCGGATCGCTCGACCGCGAGAAGTACAGAATACTATCCGATAAGGTGCTTGATGCGTACCCTGATATGAAAATCATCGGCATCACGTTACGTGAAAGCATCAATGCCGATAAGAACGGATGGGCGGCCTGCCTCAACGACAGAGCGCACTTCATCGAAAGCACGCGTTACGAAATAACGGACATCGTCGATCGCGTTGGCGGTGGCGATTCATTCTCCGGCGGGCTGATCTTCGGATTAAATCATTATGAGACGCATGAAGAGGCGCTGGAGTTCGCCGTTGCGGCTAGCTGCCTGAAACATTCGATCGGAGGCGACTTTAACAGGGTTAGCGTCGACGATGTCGAAAAACTGATGGGTGGCGACGGGTCCGGACGTGTGATGCGATGACGTTCCATCGCTCGTCTTTAAACGATACGCACGGGTCGGCGGGAGGTTTTTCTGTTGACCCGTGTTTATGTTCCGAATCACGAAGTTTATCACAGGGACCAGCCGTACTTACGTTGATTTTCTTGCAATCATTTTAGCGAACGGCTAGACTTTTTGTATTATTGAGCGTAAGCAAGAGATTGTACGCAGTACACGGAGTAGCAGCATTATGAAAATAGTCATCGCAGGCGCAGGTAAGGTTGGAGAGGTTCTCTGTCGGGAACTCTGTTTCGAGGACCATGAGATCACGCTGATTGAATTGAATGAGAAGCGCCTTGACCACATGATCGGTATGTACGATATTACGGGCGTTCACGGCTCCGGTTCGTTGGCAATCGTACAGCGCGAAGCGGATGTTCCTGGATGTGACATCTTCATCGCTGTCACGCCAGATGATGAAACAAATCTCATTGCGGCAATCACGGCAAAAAACATCGGTGCACGCTATGTGATCGCCCGCGTTCGCAGTCCCGAATACTCCGGGCAGATGGCTTTTCTTCGCGAATCGCTCGGCATCTCTGTCATGATCAATCCCGAGCTGGAGGCGGCACGGGAAGTGATGCGTGGCATGCGTTTCCCGGAGTCACTTTCCGTAGAATCTTTTGCAAATGGGCTCATTAATATTGTCGAATACGTCCTGCCAGAGGACTCTGAGCTTATAGGTCTGCAGTTGCGTGAAGTGGGAAGGAAACACGGTGATGTTCTTATCTGCATGATCATTCGCGATGAGGAGATCATTATTCCGCACGGTTCGACGACGATGGAAGCCGGTGATCGCATGTATGTGACGGGGCGTGATTCAGAGATTCTCCATTTTATGTCTTTAGGGAGCGAGGGAAACAGACGCATTAAATCGGCGCTCATCATCGGTGGCGGACGCATCACTCGATATCTCTTGCCGCGTTTGGAGCAATATCACATTCGTAGCAAGGTTATTGAAGTCGATGAGGATATCGCGGTGCAGCTTGCGAGCGATTTTCCACGCGTGGAAGTTATCTTGAACGACGGAACGAGTCAATCCGTTTTGCATGAGGAAAACGCAGAGAATTACGATGCCGTCATTGCGGTGACCGGTGTCGATGAAGAGAACATCCTGATCAATCTTTACGCGGCACATATAGGCGTGAGAAAGACGGTGACGAAAGTCAATCGAACGGACCTCTTGACGGTTTTGAAGGATACCGGCCTCAAATCTATCTTGACACCTTATCGCATCATTGCGAACCAAATTGTACGCCTTGTTCGCTCGATGGCGAACAGCGAAGGCTCGAATCTTGAAGCATTTTACAGTCTAGCCGATGGTAGGGTTGAGATTCTCCAATTCCGTGTCGCCGAAGGCAACCAAGTGAGCGATATTCCACTCGTCGATCTCGATACCAAACCTGGATTGCTGATCGCGTGTATCGCACGTGGCGATGAAATCATTTATCCTCGAGGCGACACATGCATTCAACTAGGCGATGAGATTGTGATTTTCTCGACACATCCGCGCTTTGATGATGTGAATGACATTTTGACAAACGGGCGTGCGGCAAAATGAACCGAAGAGTGATTTTATACGTCGTCGGGCGGATTATGGTTGTGACTGCCGTCTTAATGATTCCTTCACTGATTGTAGCGTTGATTTATCGCGAGGGTTGGGTGGGGGTTTATCCCTTTCTCGCAACGATGGCGGGAACAGCGTTTGTCGGATGGGGACTTTCGTTTCGCCGCCCGGAAGACATGACCTACTACATGAAAGAAGGCTTCGTCATCGTTGCGCTGACTTGGATTATATTGTCGCTGTCGGGGGCGATGCCCTTTGTCATCAGTGGGTGGATTCCAAAGTTTTACGATGCTTTGTTTGAGACAGCGAGTGGGTTTTCAACGACAGGAGCTTCGATTCTGACGGATGTCGAAGCACTACCGCATTCACTTTTGTTTTGGCGTTCTTTCACGCACGTAATCGGCGGCATGGGGATTCTCGTATTTGCGCTCGCCGTGATGCCGCGCACGGAATCGAAGGAAGTCTTCGTGATGCGCGCCGAGATGCCTGGACCTACGTTCGGGAAGTTGCGCAGCAGAGTCCAAACCACGGCTCAGATACTTTACGTGATTTACATCGTGATGACGCTTGTACTCGTCGTCCTATTGGTGCTAGGCGGCATGCCCCTCTTCGATTCTTTTATCCACGCGTTCGGCGCTGCCGGAACGGGAGGGTTCAGCTCTAAGGCATTGTCCGTTGCGGCATACGACAGCGTGTACATTGAAATCGTTCTTGGAATTGCCATGCTGGTATTCGGAACGAACTTTACGCTTTATTACCTCATTCTTAGCAAGCGCGCCAAGCAGGCCGCAAAGAGCGAGGAGTTGCGATGGTATATTGCCATCGTCGTCATTGCCATTATGGCAATTAGCATAAATCTCAGGAATGTTTACGAGAGCGTCGGGACGCTGTTGCGCAACGTCTTTTTTACTGTTTCCTCCATTGTTACGACGACGGGCTATGCGACGGTCGACTTTAAGCATTGGCCGCTTTTCTCGCGGCTCATTCTCCTATTATTGATGTTTGTCGGCAGTATGGCCGGTTCGACGGCCGGCGGTCTCAAAGTTAGCCGCGTAGCTATTTACTGCAAAACGTTTATTCGGGAGATTCGCCGCAGCATCAATCCGAACCGTGTATTGCCGCTCCGCTTCGAAGGTAAACAGCTTTCCAAACCGATACTCCAACAAATCTCAAATTATCTGATTCTATACGCCTCTCTTTTTACGGCGCTTACGCTTGTCGTAGCCGTCGATCTTAACGACTTCGAATCGGCGTTCAGTGCCGTCGCGGCGACTTTTAACAACATCGGTCCGGGGCTTGGGCTTGTCGGTCCCGCGCACAATTACTCTTTCTTCTCGCCGTTTTCAAAAGTTATGCTCTCGTTCGGCATGATCACGGGGCGTCTCGAGATCTTGCCAATGATCGTCTTGTTCTCACCGAGTACGTGGCGAAAAGTGTAGAATACGATAGTAAGGATTGATCACATGAGACGTAGACTTTTAAGGAGCTTGCGAGAGTATAAAAAGCACGCCCTTCTCTCGCCATTGCTTTCGGGGCTTGAATCATCACTTGACATCATTGTGCCGACATTTATGGCATACCTGATCGATTACGGGATCGGTCGACAGGACATGAACGCCGTTTTGAAGTACGGTCTGCTCCTTGTTCTCAGCGCCGTTACGTCCATGGCGCTCGGTTTCTTGGCAGGAAAAAGCACGGCGATTGCATCTGCCGGCTTCGCAAGAAACCTCCGAAACGATATTTTTCGTACGACACAGACATTTTCTTTCGGCAACATAGACAAATTCTCCACGTCGAGTCTTATCACTCGATTGACTACGGATGTCTCGAATGTGCAACACGCGTTCCAGATGACTACACGGATCGGGGCGCGTTCTCCCGTGATGCTCGTCTTTGCGCTTTATTTCTCGTTCAGAACGAGCGTTCGTCTCTCGCTCGTCTTTCTTGGCACCACGGTGATTCTTGGACTCGGTCTCTACTTATCGATTCGACATGTTTATCCTGTTTTCGTACGTGTCTTTAAACGCTATGACAAGATGAACAGAATTGTCCAAGAGAATTTATTTGCCATTCGCGTGGTGAAAAACTACACACGCGAATCGCATGAGAAACGTAACTTCGCGGCGGTGTCGAAGCTCATTTATGAAGACTTCACGACGGCGGGAATCCGGATCGCGCGCATCTCCCCGCTAATGAATTTCTGCGTCTTTTTGAGCACGACGCTGATCGCTTGGTTTGGTGCGAACGAAATCGTCGCTTCTGGCAACAATCCCGCCCTCGGTCTGACAACGGGGCAGCTCACGAGCCTTGTTACCTACACGATGCAAATTCTGGTGAGTCTCATGATGCTGTCGAATATTTTCATTTTTTTCCTCGTATCTCGTGCGTCGGTCGAGCGCATTGTCGAGGTGCTCGATGAAACGAGCGATTTGCATAATGGTCACGATCCCGTGTATGAAGTGCCTGACGGCTCGATCATTTTCGAAGACGTCAAATTTACTTATTCGGCCGAAGCGGAAAAGCCGGTTCTCTGCGATATCAATCTTTCCATACCATCTGGGGCGAAAGTCGGCATTCTTGGTGGTACCGGCTCATCGAAATCGACGCTCATACAGCTCATTCCGCGTCTCTACGATGTGGTAGAGGGTCGCGTGCTTGTCGGGGGCATTGATGTGCGTGACTATGATTTGGCTTCTCTGCGCGACCAAGTTTCCATTGTTCTTCAGAGAAATCAACTCTTCACGGGGTCGGTGAAGGACAATCTCCGATGGGGCGATGAATCTGCAACGGATGAGGAGATGATACGCGCGTGTCAATTGGCGCAAGCCGATGATTTTGTACAGGCGATGCCTGACGGGTATGACTCGCACGTTGAGCGTGGGGGCGCAAACTTGTCGGGAGGTCAGCGACAACGACTCTGTATTGCCCGGTCTCTTCTAAAGAACCCGAAAATCCTTATTTTTGACGACTCGACGAGTGCCGTCGATACGAAGACGGACCGTCTCATTCGCGAAGGGTTGCGCGATGGTATTCCCAATACGACGATTTTGATCATTTCGCAGCGTGTCGCCTCCGTTCGAGATGCCGACATGATTATCGTGATGGACGATGGCAGAGTGCACGACTGCGGGAAGCACGAAGAATTACTTGATCGTTCGGAGATTTACCGCGAAGTCTATGAATCTCAGAATAGGGGAGGTGTTCTCAATGCCTCATAAGCCTTCTGACAAACGTACAGATCATCGCGGTCATGGAAAGCGCAACATAAATCCCGGGACGTTCGGACGACTACTGTCTCAAATGGGTGCACACAGGTTTAAACTCGTCCTTGTTTTATTGTGCATTCTACTGAGCGCCCTCTCGCGTGCCTCGACGTCTCTATTCCTGCGTGCCTTGATTGACGATGAAATTATGCCCATGATCGCGCAGGGGAGTCGTGATTTTTCGGGAATTATTCGTATCGTGGTGGCTATGTCAATCGTATACGGCATCGGTATTCTCACAATTTGGGTGTATAACCGCATCATGGTGACCGTCGAGCAGAGTACCGTGAGAAATATCCGCGACAACCTCTTCGCTCACGTTCAGACGTTGCCGGTGCGCTATTTCGATACACATGCACACGGCGACATCATGAGCCGTTTCACGAGTGACGTCGACACGTTACGCGCCGCGATTTCGCAAAGTTTCCCCTCGATGGTTTCGTCGCTCTTGTCGACCTTAGCGGCATTCGGCGCCATGATGTATCTCAGTCTCAGCTTGACCCTGTTTGTCGTGTTGTTTTCAGTTTTGCTGTTTGTTCTCGTCAAGGCGATTGTGCGGCGGAGTGCCAAGTATTTTATGAGTCAGCAAATCGCGATGGGCGATGTAAATGCGTACGTGGAGGAAATGATCGAGGGTCAGAAAGTCGTAAAGGTTTTCAATTACGAGAATAAAGCGATCCAAGCTTTTGGAGAAAGGACGAAAGAGCTCTTTAACAACGCAAGTCAAGCGCTCAAATACGGGATGATCACGATGCCGGTCGTCGTCAGCATGGGCTTCCTTCTGTATGTGCTTATTGGTATTCTCGGTGGCGCGATCGGTATCCTCGGCATTCCGAACTGGCGTCTGACGGGTTCTGAGGCGATGACGGTCGGTACGATTATCTCGTTCATCACGCTGTCGCGCAGCTTTGTCAATCCGATCGGGCAGATTTCGATGCAGTTCAATACGGTCGTCCAAGCGCTTGCAGGTGCGTCGCGCATTTTCGAAGTGATGGGTGAGGAGAGCGAGCACGATACCGGTGTCGTTACGCTCGTGTACGCCACGAAAGAGAACGGCGAACTCACGGAGTGTTGCGATCGTACCGATGTTTGGGCATGGAAAATACCGCAAGAGGACGGATCGTTTACTTATACGGAGCTCAAGGGTGACATTCGCTTTTATGACGTGAATTTCTCGTACGTTCAGGGGAAACCGGTTCTGCGGGACATTAACCTCTATGCGAAACCCGGGCAAAAAGTGGCACTTGTCGGGGCGACAGGCGCCGGCAAGACGACCATCACGAACTTGCTCAATCGTTTTTACGATATTGACGAGGGGGCCATTCATTACGACGGCATCGACATCAGAGAGATTAAAAAGGCTGATCTTCGAAAATCTCTCGGTGTCGTTCTACAGGAGATTCATCTTTTTACCGGGACTGTCATGGATAACATTCGCTACGGGAAACTTGATGCGACGGATGAAGAATGTATCAGGGCGGCGAAACTCGTCAATGCCGACGGATTTATCCGTATGCTGCCGCACGGCTACAACACGATGCTGGAGGGAGACGGAAGCGGTCTGTCACAAGGTCAGAGGCAGTTGATCGCGATTGCACGTGCCGCCGTGCTCGACCCGCCCGTCATGATTCTCGATGAAGCGACATCATCGATCGACACGCGGACGGAATCGATTGTTCAACAAGGGATGGATGCGCTGATGCACGGGAGGACGAACTTCGCCATCGCTCACCGTTTATCAACTGTTCGGGATGCCGATGTCATCATGGTCATGGAGGATGGGTGCATCATTGAGCGCGGCACACACGAGCAGCTCATTGAAGAGGGCGGGCAGTACTATCGGCTGCACATAGGGGCTTTTGAACTCGAGTAGCATTTTATTGGAGTTATCTTTGTTGAAGAAATCTGACGTTTTAAATGACAAAAACGGAGTATGCGACATGCCATGTCATACAATAAATGAAGCGCCCATGTTTTCCACGGCGGTGATTCTCGCGGGCGGGGCGAGTCGTCGTATGGGATTCGACAAGCAAACGCTGTCGTTTGACGGTCGTCCGCTAATTGAGCGGACGGTCGAGCTGTTCCGTGAACTGTTCGACGACATTGTCATCGTCACCGACCGACCGCAGCTTTATCGTGACAAAAAGGTCCGAGTTGTATCAGACGTGTTCCCCGGATGCGGTCCCATGGCTGGCATTCACGCCGGTTTGCTTCAGGCGAAAAGCCTTTTCGTCTACGTGATCGGCTGTGATATGCCGTACCCTGAGCCTAATTACATTAACCTCATGAAACGCAAACTCGAGAGCGCCGCTGCCAACTCAGTCGCCGGCTGCATGATGCGCCGCGACACCGGATGTCTTGAACCGCTCAACGCGCTTTACAATGTCGCGTTGACGGACGCAATGGCGAGATCTCTTGAAAATGGCGAACGATCGCTACAGTCTTTCTGTCGGAACAGACCTTTTATCTGGGTCAAGGAAGACGAAGCGCGCGCCATATCATCCGAGTTACGCATGTTTTACAACATAAACGACTTTGTAGACGTGATCGATGTGCGTGGAGGTGCTGTGCCGTCCAAGTCTCTTCGCTCGGAGTATGTACAACCCATTTCTATGGCACGCGTCACCGAGGCGGCGGGTGCAGTGAACGGTGAAGACTACGTTGTCCGTGAAGGATGTCTTTCTCTGATCGTCAACGGGGTGCCCATGACAGAACTCCACGCACTCCCCGACCGATGGCACGATCTCGCGATCGGCTGGCTGTATACACAGGGGCTGATCGAAGGGGCGAGTGAGGTGTCATCGTTTCATGTTGAGCTGATCGAGGGCAGGGCGGATGCATTCGACGCGCATGTTGAGCTCAACGGACCGATCTTACTTGTCCAGAAGGAGCCGTTCTACTTTCCTTTACCCCGAAAGGATAAGTTGGACAGAGAATGGCATTCGCCGCTCTCCCCTCTTGACGTCGTTGGAGACATCATGAGCCTTCTCGATGAAAAAACATCGCTCTTTCGCGAGACGGGCGGGACGCACAGCATGATCCTGTTCGACCTTGAAAGCCGTGAGATGACAGATGTCTGCGAGGACACGTCGCGCCACGCGTGTCTCGATAAGCTGATCGGTCGAGCACTTTTGGAACGGCGTGACTTGTCCCGCGAGGGATTGGCGATGAGTTGTCGCGTGACGACGACGATCATGCGGAAAATCATATGTGCCAACATCCCCATCGTTATGTCGCGTTCGGCGACAACGGCGTCAGCTGTTCAACTGGCTTGCGAGGCGGGCATCACTTTGATTTGTTTCGCTCGCGGACGGCGATACAACCTCATGACATAGAGAGAAAGCCAGACAAGGCGGTTCCGGTTCAGCATTCGTCGATCGCGACAGGATATAGACGAAAAGGTACGGGTATTTTTGTACCTGTTCTGGTTTGACGAGCAGTCGTGTATTATAAAAGATAGCGTCTGAAGAGTAACATTTTATGAAGCTGTACGATAAGATAAAAATCGCGAACGCGAACGTTCGCAAGGAGGTCACATGATTCGCATCACGATTGACGGAAAACATCTCGAACTTGAGAAGCCGATCAATTTGCTGGAAGCGGCCAAGCTCGTCGGCATCAATATTCCAAATCTCTGCTACAGCCCCGAGCTGACACCTTATGGCGGGTGTCGTCTCTGCCTTGTGGAGATTGAGGGGCGCAGGACGCCGGTCGCCTCATGTTCGCGGTTGGCGGAAGACGGTATGGTCGTACGGACGAACACGCCGCAGCTTCGAGAGATTCGCCGCGAACTGTTGAATCTTCTGATCAGCAACCATCCGATGGACTGTCTGACATGCGAGAAAGTCGGGGCATGTGATCTGCAGAAACTCTGTTATGAGTATGGCGTCTCGACACCTTCGTATCCGTACGACCCTCCGAACATGCCGCTTGATGACCAAAATCCCATCATGGTGCGAGATCAATCGAAATGCATCAAGTGTGGCAAGTGCGTCCGTGTTTGCCGCGAAATCCAGGTTTCAAACGTGTTCGAGCACGTCGGGCGCGGTTTCACCTCGACGGTGACGACGGCCGGCGACCGTCCCATTTCGCGTGACTTCTGTCGTATGTGCGGCCAGTGTATTGCCATTTGCCCGACAGGCGCGCTTACCAACAAAGAGCTTGCCGGGTATCGCCCGTGGGAGTTGAAGAAAGTCCGCACGACGTGTCCGTTCTGCGGGACGGGTTGCACGTTCGATCTCAATGTCGACGTCGAGAATAATCGCGTGGTCGGGGTCACGCCGTGTGAGGATGCGCCGATCAACGGCACGCAACTCTGCGTGAAGGGTCGCTTTCACACCGACTTCATCAGCTCGGAGGAGCGGCTGACGACGCCTCTTATCAAAAAAGACGGTAAGTTCGTCCCCGCGACGTGGAATGAGGCGATCAGCTTGATCGCGACCCGTTTCGGGGAGATCAAGGCGAAGCACGGCGCGGATGCGTTCGCGGGACTTTCATCGGCTCGATGTACGAACGAAGACAACTACATTTTCCAGAAATTTATACGCGCGGCGATCGGCACGAACAACGTCGATCACTGCGCACGAACTTGACACGCACCTACCGTTGCAGGTCTTGCAACCACGCTTGG
>JAAZKT010000117.1 GCA_012799695.1 Clostridiaceae bacterium | reverse complement strand
TTCGTAGCCGCGATGAAGGAAACATCGGCTCATTAGATGTTGAAGCATTTGTCGAGAAGGTTCATGAGCTGAATACGACGAGATACGACGCAGCAGCCATTGAAGAACGCGTCTGAAACGGCAATCATTAACGGATTGAATCGGGTAGGATCCCGGCCATTATTTGGCCGGGAGACCTCCCACACCACCGTACATACCGTTCGGTATACGGCGGTTCCAAATTTTACTTCGCATTCGCATTACAACCACTTAGCGACAGGTATCCCGCTCGAGCAATAAGGTCATTAGGGATGGCTCGGGACAAGATTGCGCTACCGGCGACACGCCAATAACCAAGGCGTGTATTGGCCCATTGCCATGCCTGCCACTCACTAATCCCCGCTCGTTTAAGATTTGTAAAACGGGTTCTCACTCTCTTCCAGCGTTTCCATGTCACCATCCGAATACGACGCCTTAACCAGCTGTCTAGCGTATCTAGGAGTGTTTTCATGTTCGCTAGCTTAAAGTAGTTGACCCAGCCGCGGATGAGTTGATTCAGCTTCGTTTTACGTGTTTGGATACTCATGCCATTACTTCGTCCCGTCAACTCGCGCAGTTTGTTTTTCAACTTGCTTACGCTTTTGGGGTGCACACGAAGTTGTCCCTCTCCATCCTTGACGTAGAACCCATAACCGAGGAATTTGACTTGACCGACGTGTGTGACCGTTGTCTTTTCGCGGTTCACTTTCAGGAATAACTTCCCTTCAAGGAACTTTGTTATGCTGACCAATACGCGCTCGGCCGCACGTTTGCTCTTGCAGAAGATCAGAAGATCGTCGGCATAGCGGACGAAGCGGTGGCCGCGGCGTTCCAATTCTTGGTCACACTCGTTTAGCATCACATTCCCCAGTAAGGGACTCAAAGGGCCGCCTTGGGGGACGCCCGCATCGCTCTCCTCAAACATCCCTCTGTCCATTATGCCGGCGCGAAGGTATTTGTGGATGAGCGAAATTACGCGTCCATCCTTCATCGTCTCCGACAGCAACTGGACTAATTTGCTCTGATTCACCGTGTCGAAGAATTTCTCCAAGTCCAGATCAACCACCCAACAGTAGCCATCCGTTATGTACTGCACACATTGTTTCAACGCATCGTGCGCTCCTCGTCTCGGTCGAAAACCATAGCTCCTGTCTGAAAATTGCCTTTCGTAGATCGGGCTCAACACCTGACAGATCGCTTGTTGGATCGTGCGATCGATCACCGTGGGGATGCCCAACGGCCTTGTCTTACCGTTGTCCTTAGGGATTTCAACCCGCCGGACTGGCTGCGGACGGTACTTGCCGTCCCGAAGACGTTGTAGGAGTTCCTCTCCGTGGTCGGTGACCCAAGAGTCGAGTTCGTTGACAGTCATTCCGTCAACGCCCGCGCCTCCTTTGTTGGCTTTCACACGCTTAACCGCGTTTGCCATGTTCTCCAACTCCAGAATTCGCTCCAGCAATCCGTCCTCATGCTCTGCGTTGTTAGTGGTATCCGTTTCGTCCATCCTTGGTGACACGCACACTCCTGCAGTACGCTCCCGTTCCGCGGTAGCCTCCTGCAGTAAGTCCCACATCGT
>JAAZKT010000035.1 GCA_012799695.1 Clostridiaceae bacterium | reverse complement strand
CCGGTCGAGAACTGTCCCGTCGATCGCGTTGCCACAAGTCCGCCCATCTGAGCGAGATCCATCGACTGAGGATAATGGCCCAGCTTGAAACCCCTCTCCTGAACGATCGCCTCGAGATCTCGGATGAGCATCCCGGCGCCGCAAGTTACTTGCAGCGACACTTCGTCGATATCGATCAGGCGGTTGATGCGCGAAAGATCGATCACGACCGTTCTCTCATCGCGTGTCTCGGCGCCCGCAAGCACGCCGGAACCGCCTCCATACGGGATGACGGGTACACCGCGCTCGTTGCAGAGACGAAGCACTTTTGAGACTTCCTCCGCAGACTTCGGACGGACGACGGCTTGCGGAAGGGTCGCCTCCCAGCCTACGTGCCTTTGGAACAGGCGAAGAGCGTAGAGATCGACTGCTTTCTGCGCTCTGACCGACGTTTCGAGTACGACATCCTCTTGGCCGACGATGGCTTCCAACTCTTTGACTAGTTCTCTCATGTAGTTTCCTCAAACTCTCTCATTGATAAAAATTGATATTTAATTCGTTCTGTCAGTCAGACAATTGTGATCCGACCCTGTATCGCGGGAATCTTTTCTGCGCCCGGACTGTATCTCGTACCGCCGTCACAAAGATCGCGCGGCGATCACGTCGATCCCCGTACCGGCGATGTCCTCCGCGATGACGTCGCCTTCCTTGACGGGCGCTTCGACCGTAATGGAGCGCATCGCGCGCACCGCCTCGACGAGCTTCCCCTTCGGCAACGGACGACGGCTGATGACGGGCAACATACAATGCTTGGCTCCTCTGATCGAGACGACCGATGTCATCATGCGCTCGGGATGATTGACCTCCGTCTCCGCGAACGATGACCCGCGCATGCAGGCGTTACCCTCGACCGAAATGAAAACGCCGGTGCGTTCGTCCGTTTGAACGAGGAGCTCACATCCTCTAGGGCAACTGATGCAAATGAGTTTGCTTTCCATCTCCTACCTCAGTTCTTGAGCCGTGTCTTTCGCTCTCTTGACATCTCCCGTACGTCTCCTCACCTCCACGTACTCCCCCTCACGTTTCAATATGAATCTCCAAAGGCGTATCAGGCTCGATAAGCGTCAAATCCTCCCTAGACAGTGTCAGCGTGACCATTTCCGCAGGTCGGACAACCAATTGTTTTTTGCTCTTAATCACTCTCTTTCCCTGTCTCAGCGTGACGCGTACGTTGCTCTCCATCTTGCGAACGCGCAAATAAAACGACAGCTCATCGCCGACGTAGTCGACGCGATACTGCGTCGGGAGAAGCGACGCGACATTCTCACCGGCGATCACGTCGAGCGGTTCCGCGGAGGGAGCTTGACCGTCGAGATAGCGAACGGCGCCGCGCGCTGCGGCTTCCGCGCTGTCGGAGACGTAATCGACTAAGTCGAAAACGATCGAAACGTTGCCGGCGGCGAAGATACCCGGTACGGACGTCATCATGGACTCATCAAGTACAGGACCCTGCGTCACGGGCGAGATAAGAACGCCGGCTTTTCGACTTAACTCGTTCTCAGGAATGAGACCTACGGACAAGACGAGAAGATCGCATGCGATATCCTCTTCAGTCCCCTCGATCGGACGCCTATTCTTGTCGACTTTAACGACGCGGACACCTTCAAGCCTTTCTTTGCCGAACACTTCCCTCACCGTTGTCGATAAGTGGAGCGGTATATCGTAGTCGATCAGACACTGGTAGACATTGCGCGCCAGACCGCCGACCTCAGGCATCAGTTCGTAGACACCGAGAACCTCGATCCCCTCGAGGTGCATGCGTCGCGCCATGATCATCCCGATATCACCCGAGCCGAGAATGACGGCACGTCTCCCCGGCAGATACCCCTCAAGATTGATATATCGCTGAACAGTCCCCGCGGTCATCACGCCGGAAGGCCGCGTTCCGTATATCTCGACTTGACTTCTTGTTCTCTCGCGACATCCCATGGCGAGAACGATGGCTCCGGGACGTATCTCAAGAACGCCTTCCCTCGGACTCACCGCGCGTATCACCTTGTTTTCGATCGAGAGAACAGTCGTATCCAAGAGCAACGAAACGTCGCTCGCTTTCAATTTTTCAATAAATCGTTCGGCGTACTGAGGTCCCGAGAGCTGTTTTTTAAATCGGACCAGACCGAAACCGTCGTGTATGCACTGTTGTAGGATGCCGCCAAGATCATCACTTCTCTCGATCAGCGTCACTTGCTTACCTAAACGCGAAGCTTCGAGCGCAGCAGCCAACCCCGCCGGACCCGCCCCGATCACCGCGATGTCCGTCTCAATCACTTTCATGATGCGCTCCCGTTTCCTGTGCAATGCCTTCGGATACACCCGCCGATGCACGTGTCTCGCAACAATCCGCCTCATCGCATCGATCACGAATCGTTCCCGCCACGATGTAGGAATCCTTGCCTTGTTTTCGCACTTCTTCAGGGCGAAGCCCCGTCTCGCGCATGATGATTTCGAGAATTCTTGGCCCGCAAAACCCGCCTTGACAACGTCCCGCCGTCGCGCGCACGCGCCTCTTGATCGCATCGAACGTCACGGCTGGAATCGGTCGCCTGATCGCGTCGACGATCTCGCCCTCGCTGATCGTCTCACAGCGACAGACGATGTGGCCGTACAACGGGTTTTCGCTTATGAGACGTTCTTGCTCTTCCGGTGAAAGTTTGGAAAAGACGACAGGTTTCTCTCGTATCGGATTCCAGTCACCCCTGCGTGACAGCTTGCCCAATTCGTCCGCCGTCAACTCTTCAACCATTTTCGCGATGGCGGGCGCCGCGGCGAGTCCGGGCGACTGAATGCCCGCGACGTGGATAAAACCCCTCACGACACGCGAACGTTCAATGATAAAGTCCTCTTTATAGTCTGCCGGGCGAATCCCGGCGAAACTGGCGATTATCTCGGAACGTTTCGTTCCCGGGCAGACGACTGAGCCGCTACCCATCACGTAGTCGAGATCTTCCGGCTGTACGGATAGGTCGGTCTTGTCCAGTATCTCGACGGCATTCGGACCCCATAAGGGATTGCCCGAGACCGTTCGCTGGACACCGCCGCCTTTTGTGTTCTTTTGATGGACGTACGGTCTGCCGTTCAGTGAGCGATCGGGACCCTTTTTCTCCTTGTCAAAGATGGCGATAACGCCTTTTCTCGGGTGAAGCGTGTAGAACTGGTCGCCCGCCATCGCCGCGATCTCATCGGCGAAAACGCCGGCAGCGTTGATAACGAGCCTTCCCTTGACCAACCCTCTGTCAGTAACAACTCCCCTGACAACGCCGTCTTCAACGTCGACGTCGACGACTTCCGTCGAAAGATGAAATCTCACGCCGTTCATGGCGGCATTCTCCGCGAGAGCGATCGTCACTTCGAAGCCGTCCACATAGGCGGTCGTCGGCGCGTAGAGTACACGCCGCGGTCTCACCTCGACGTCCTTTTCCATCTCAAGAAAAGTATCGGGCGATATAAAGCGCATACCCGGCACCTTGTTCAGGCGACCGGCGATCCAGCTGAGCCACAGCGTGTGGCGATCTTTCTTGTTATACGATAAGCCGAAGGATCCAATCCGCTTAAACTCAAACTGGAGATCCGCCGCCCAGTCGCTATACATAGCGTTACCCTCGACATTGAGTTTGGCTTTCAGAGTTCCCGGGACGACAGCGTTGCCTGAGTGGATCATGCCGTTATTCGCTTTTGACGCACCTTGTGAGATGTCGTCACCTTTCTCAAGTACGACAATGTCGAGGTTGTACTTGGACAGTTCGCGGGCGATGCCTGAGCCAATGACGCCCGCGCCGACAATGATGACATCGGCCTCATCCAACGTGCCGAGCGCTCTCCCTTGGTCGATGAGTTCTTTTTTGGGGATATAGGCAAGACTCTTACCATCGCAAGATAGATGGTTGATGACGTTTCTGACTTTTTTTGATTTGGCGACGCGATGAGCGAGTTCATCAGCCGTCTTCCAATCGGGAGCTTCTCCTTCAAGGATGACGACACCGTCCTCTCGAACAGTCGCATTAATGGGGAATTGCGACGTGTCGACATACTCGGCAATTATCCTCTTCAACCGCTTGACCATACGTTCCACTCAAGCACTTTCATCTATGCGAAAGACCTTTGAATTAAACCTCTCGGAATTAAGATAACAGAGATTTCGCAAATATACAATAATTTATATATTCAAAAAACCATTATCGAGGCGATGTTGTGCCGTTCGTTCATGCATAAGAATGTATCAACGACTGCGTTCAAGATTGGAAAGGAAATCATAAATTGATGGAATTTCAGCCTATGGGTGCAATTTGAAGATCGTGGGGGTGCAAAGCAAACGATTGCCGCTTAAGGTTGAAATTTAGGCATTATCACTTTGAGTAAAGCAAACCTTATTGATTAAGCTCTTTCGTCTGTTACGATATGCTCAATCCCACGATGTTTTACTTGAAGATAGTCTTTCATAAAAGATGGAAATGCCCTGTAGTAATCGAGTTCTTCAATGGAAATCCAATACATGTTTTCTTTT
>JAAZKT010000034.1 GCA_012799695.1 Clostridiaceae bacterium | reverse complement strand
GAGATGGCAAATCTCACGCCTGTCGCAATAGGTAAAAGCGTTACCTATGAAGAAGCGAACTTAACCTTCCTTTGTCGAAAAATCTATCAACATCCATTTGACAAAGACGGGCTAGCCTCAGACATACAGGAATACTATCAAGCCAATCCGAGGTCGTTTCCCAGAGATAAACAGGGAGAATGGCAACCGCACTGGATGTTTATCGGCGAGATTATTGAAGTAGACGATAAACGGCATAGCCTTTTCTCAAGTGCAGAATATCTCGTCCGGGATATGGAAGAAAATACAAAACTAAGAAACAATCAGTGATGTTTCTTATATAGTTCCCTGCTTTATTGTGGTATTTTATATGAGAGTATCTTCCTGAGTTTTGTTTTTAAAACGCAGGAGCCAACGTGAAGGAGGAATCAACGAATGAAAAAGTATTTAGCCATACTTTTGGCAGCACTCATGGTATTTGGTGCGGTCGCCCTCGTCGGTTGCGCACCGAAAGATGAGCCGGAAGTCAGCAAACCCGATGAATCGAAAGCCCCTGAAGCCAGCGGGGATTATAAGAAAGACCCCAAAGACATGAAAGTGGTCGCCCTGCTTTCAGGTGTCATCACCGACAACGGCTGGAATCAGATCTGTTACGAGTCCGTTAAGAATATTGCGGATAAATACGGCATCGAGGCGGAGTACAACGAGAACATCGCTGTATCGGACATGGCCGAATATATTAGAACATACGCTGAAGAAAAGTACGACATGATCATTGTCCATGGCTCGCAATTCAAAGCGTCTGCGGAGGACCTGGCTCGCGAGTATCCCGATTCGCATTTCTGCCTGTCGTACGGATTCCGTGTTGATGAGAGCACGGCTGACCAAGTCCAAGAAATCCCGAATCTCGCGTACGTCGGACCCGTCAACATGGGGGTGCTGATCGGCGCGATCATGGGTGTTTTGACCGAGACCAATAAAGTGGTCTTCCTCGGCGGACAGGATATCCCCGCGATCACGGATATCGTTTCAGGCATTGAAGAAGGTGTTCGCCTGACGAATAAAGAAGCCGTTGTCACGACAGACTACTTGGGTACGCTGACCGACGCAGACCTCGCAAAAGAGCGCGCAACTGCGTTTATCAACGATGGCTATGACGTCGTTTCTGCAAGTGCGAATACTGCCCAGCTAGGTTGCCTGTATGCGGCGGAAGAGAAAGGCGTTTACGCACTCGGATTCAATGGCGACCAGTACGGAGTCGCGCCTGATGCCGTTGTACTCTCCGTTATGCGTAACTACCCCGCGATCTATGAGGACGTCTTCCTGTCTATTGCCAAAGGCGAGTGGAAGAGCGGCATGGTGGTATACACACTGAAAGATAACGGCACGATCGTATCGGACTGGCACGGTTGGGACGAGAAACTCCCGAAAGAAAAAGTCGATGCCATCAACGATGTGATCCAAAAACTCTACAAGGGTGAACTTGGCGATTATTAATATCGTTCTTTTCAGTCGGGGCGGGGGCCTTAGCCTTTCGCCCCGACCTTTATGACACGTGTCATAAAGCCGTAATAGTGTGTAGCAAAGAGCTACTGGTTCCTGTCGCTTTTGGTTTTGAACGCGGCAGATGAATGCATGAACTCCGCCGAATCCGCAACCGCGAAAAGCGGAGTTTTTTCAAAGTACGCAGTATAAAACTGAAAAATGGGGACGTTCAAGTGAAAGCATTATTCACCTCTAAAATGAAAACTCAGGGAAAAGCAGGTGTGCAGCAGATCCTTGTTTCATTCAGCGCGACTGTGTTCGCGCTGGTGTTAGGCATGCTTCTGATTTATGCGATCGGCTTTGATCCTTTTTCGGCTGCAGTATCGATGGTCGAGGGTGCATTCGGAAGTAAAAACGCTTTTGGCGAAACGCTTGTGAAGATGACACCCTTGATATTTACCGGGATGAGTTACGCGCTTGCAAGCCGGTGCGGACTGACAAACCTCGGTATGGAGGGGCAGCTCTACATGGGAGCGCTTGCAGGAACGGCAACCGGCATTTACGTCGCGGGTCTACCCGCCGCGCTTCACTTGCCGCTGACCATTCTTGCAGGCTTCATCGGCGGCGGTCTTTGGGGGCTGATCGCCGGCGCGCTCAAGGTGCGGTTCGGCGCGAGTGAAATCATCACGACCGTCATGTTGAATACGATCGCTATCAGCTTCATCGACTATATGGTTAATGGTCCGATGATTGAGCCGCCGGGCATAAACTGTCAGACACAGCCGGTCAGGAGTTCCGCACAACTACCGACTCTTATTTCAGGCACAAGGGCACATTGGGGCTTTGTCATCGCCATCGCCTTTGTCGTGCTCTTCTGGCTATTCCTTTGGCGAAGTAAACGCGGTTATGAAGTACGCGTCGCCGGGCTGAATCTATCGGCTGCCCGTTATTCGGGTATTCACACGAACAGAAACATTCTGCTCGTCATGTTCCTTGCAGGCGGTCTTGCCGGTCTTGCCGGATGCAACGAAATTCTCGGCATACAAATTCGCATGATTCCTGAAATCTCACCCGGTTACGGGTTTGACGGCATTGCGGTGTCACTGATCGGCAACAACACGCCGTTCGGTATTGTAATCGGAGCGCTGCTGTTCGGCGCATTTCGCGCAGGGGGCAACCGGATGCAGATCAGGGCAAAAGTGCCGAATGCCATCGTTTCGGTGGTGCAGGCGCTCGTTATTTTCGCCGTGGTCGCCAGCCAGATGTTGCTCGATAAGTGGAATGAACATCAGATGAAAAAGATAAATCGTCAGGAAAGCGAGGTGGCTTAGCATGGATTTACTTCAAACCATCGGAGGCTATCTGTTTACGGACATCCGCATGGCGGCTCCGGTTCTTCTGGCAGGGCTCGGACTGTTGCTCATGAATTGGAGCGGTCTATTGAACATCGGCGCTGAGGGCATTATGTTAATCTCCGCGCTTGCCGCCGTCGTGGGATCACATTTTTTTGGAAGCGTTTGGATGGGCCTTTTGCTGGCAATGTTGGCAGGTGCTGTATTCGGTCTGCTCTTTGCCGTACTCACGGTGACGCTTCGCGCAAATCAAACGGTGGTCGGTGCCGCACTCAATATTCTCGGACTGAGCCTTTCAACCACGCTTAATCGCGTTTTCTTCGGCATCGAGACGACCGTAACCAAAGTCGATGCCTTTCAGGTATGGGAGATCCCGCTCTTATCGAAAATACCTCTCATCGGGCGTGCGTTTTTTGCCCAGATGCCTATTGTCTACATCGCCTTCTTGCTCGTTCCTCTGATACACTACTTCCTTTTCAAAACGAAGCCCGGTCTCAATCTTCGTTCGGTCGGCGAAAATCCGCGAGTGGCGGATACGCTTGGTATCAATGTGTATCGCACACAGTATTTGGCGACGATTGTCGGAAGTATGATTATCGCCG
>JAAZKT010000118.1 GCA_012799695.1 Clostridiaceae bacterium | reverse complement strand
TGTCACAATTATTCACATTGATGGTCAAAGATAGTCAAAATTGCGTGCTATAGTATAAGCGAACATAAAAAATGTACAAGGAGGTAAATTGGATATGTTTAGTTTAGTACCGATGAGACGCAGAAATCGCGAGTTTGTGGAAGGCTTTGGTCGTGATTTGGACCGCATTGGTCGCGACTTTAACCGTTTTTTTGACAGCTTTGACAATGCCATGGCCACTGACATTGTAGAAAAAGGTGACCAGTATGAACTGACATGTGAGCTGCCCGGACTCGAGAAGGAAGACATTAAAATCTCCATTGACGACAACATCATGACCATCGCCGTAGATCGGCGGATGGAAAGGGAGGAAAAGAGTGAGAGCTACGTCCTGCAAGAAAGGCGAGCGTACAAGTGCAGCCGGAGCTTTGACATCAAGGGCATTGATAAGGACAAAATTAGCGGCTCTTACAAGGACGGTTTGCTCACATTGAACTTGCCTAAGGCGAAAGATGAGGACGAGGGTCAGCAGTACGTAAATATTGATTTCGGCGACTAGGACTCTCCAGCCGAGATAGACGAAGAGACTGTCTCTTTTTTCTTCACTTTCGCGGGCCGTGGATACTTCAGGATCAATTCCGAGTGGATGAAAGCTCCGACCATCAGTATGTAGACAGCCAGATAGAGCCAGAGCATGAGGAAGATGATGCCGGTAATGCTGCCATATAAAGAGTAGTAGTTGGTTTGTCGCGAAATGAAGAAAGACACGGCATGAGAAATGACCAGCCAGCCTAGGGCTGTGAGCAAGGCGGAAAAGACAGTGTGGCGAAAGTAGCTACGCTGTCTTTTTAATATGGAAAAGATGATGGTGAAGATAAAAGTGAGGAGTAACAAGCTGGTAAGATTGGCAAGAATGTCAAAACGGTCACCGAGGATGAAAGTCGGCAGACTGACAAAGTCCTGCAAAAAGCCTATGACTAGGCGGTAGAAAGCAAGGATGAGAAGAATAGCAATGAGCACTATGCTGAAGGCGAAAATGGCGATGATACCGAAGAAGCGGCGGAAGATAAAGCCGTACTTGGATTCGGCATGGTAAATCTTGTTAAGGAAGGCCACGATGTTTCCCACACCCTTGGATGCTGCCCAGAGGAGACCGAAGGCGGCTAGGGACAAGAGGGGGACACTACTGACCCTGCCCACAGAGTTAAGGAAGTCTTGGAGGAGGAGTAGGATCTCTCGAGGGATGACGACGCTGAGTTGGGGGATAGCGGCTTCAAACCTCATGGCCAAGTCAGGGTTCAAAAGATCTAAAAGGTTTACGATAAAAATGACCAGAGGGAAGATCGAGAAGAGCAGATAGTAGGCGGATGCCGCGGCGCTTATGCCTGCCCTGAGGGAGAAGAGCCTTTCTAGGCGGTTCCGCCAAGCGGAAAACCGGGGACTCTTCTTGGAATAGTCCTCCAGCCTCTGTTGCAAGACGCTAATCTTTGTCATGAAGCGGCTCGTACGATCTTCCTTGTTTCGGTCTTTGGTCATAGTTTCGTTCTTCTTGTTACCGGAGGATGAGCCAATGCGTCACATCATTCATTTTTAAGGAATTCTTCCAACGCTTCTGTCGAT
>JAAZKT010000006.1 GCA_012799695.1 Clostridiaceae bacterium | reverse complement strand
TGACAGAAAAGAATGAATAAACTGGCGGAGTATATCGTCAAATTCCGTGTGATCATATTCTTTGTGTTTGTGGCGCTTATGGTCGTAAGTGTCTTTCTTTCTTTTAAAGTCAAAGTAAACTACGATCTCTCGTCTTATTTGCCGAAGAGTGTCTCTTCTACAATCGCCATAGAAAAAATGGGTGAGGAGTTTGAGCAGGCGGTACCCAATACGGAAGTCGGTTATCCCGTCCGGAATCTTGCCGAAGGACTCGCGATGAAGGAAAAACTGCAATCGCTCGATTTTGTCGATGAAGTTCTTTGGATTGATGATCAGCTCGATCTCGCCATTCCACTTGAACTTCAAGATAAGAAATTCGTTGAAGGGTTTCTGAAAGGTGGTATCGCACTGTTCCAGCTGACGATTGCGGACGATGTCGATGTGCAGGAAGCGCTGTCAGAGCTGGAAGAGCTCGTCGGTGAAGAAGGATATATACGAGGGGAAGTTGTCGAAGAATCGTTCATGCAGCGTGCCGTGTCATCAGAGATGACAACCATTATCGCTTTCATGGTTCCTGTCGCCTTGATTATTCTGCTTTTATTGACGCGCTCATGGGTGGAGCCGATTCTCTTCTTGCTTGTCATTTCCGCGGGCGTACTCATTAATATGGGCTTGAACTCTTTCGCGACGGACGTCTCTTTTATCACGCAGGCGGTCAGTTCCGTACTGCAACTTGCCGTTTCGATGGATTACGCGATTTTCTTGTTGCATCGATTCGGAGACTACCGCGAGGAGGGGATGGAGCCGAAGGAGGCGATGAGACAGGCGATTGTAAAGAGTTTCGCTCCTATCAGCGCTTCTGCCTTGACGACGCTTTTCGGATTTCTCGCGCTTATCTTCATGCGTTTCAGCATCGGTAAGGATCTGGGGCTCGTACTTGCGCGCGGTGTAGTCATCAGTCTGATTACAGTCTTTCTTCTGTTGCCCGCGTTTGCGCTTTTGAGCTATAAATTGATCGATAAGACGACACATCGTTCCCTGCTGCCGTCTTTCAAAGGCTTCAGCCGCGTCGTGACGCGCATCGCCATTCCCGTTGTCATCTTGGCGTTACTGCTCGCTGTTCCGGCATATCTCGGACAGAAATCGAACGATTTCCTCTACGGAGGAGGAAAGTATCCGAAGGAATCGCGGGCGGGGAGCGATGTCGCTTTCCTTAGAGATACATTTGGAGACAACATGCAGATGGCTTTGCTCGTCCCGAGAGGCGAGTGGGCGACGGAGCAGAAGCTCGTAAAAGAATTGAAAGCGCAACCCGAGATGAAGACGGTCATCGGTTACGTCAACACGGTAGGAACGGGGGTGCCTATCGATCTGTTGCCGGAACGCGTGATTTCACCGCTTGTTTCGGAGAACTACAGCCGAATCGTGCTCATTGCCGATTCACCCGAAGAGAGCCCTGAGACGTTCGAGCTGGCGGAGAGACTGCGAACGATCATCGATAACGCGTATCCGGAAGGGGACACGTATCTCGCCGGCGCCAATGTCGTTCTGCTTGACATGAAGACAACGATTACGCACGATCTGACGGTTGTCAATGGTCTCGCGATACTCGCCATATTCCTCGTGATTATGGCGACGTTCAGGTCTCTTGTCATTCCGATCGTACTCGTTCTGACCATTGAGCTTGCCGTGTGGATTAATCTGTCTGTACCCTACATCACGGGGACACCGCTCGTCTTTATCGGTTACCTCGTCATCAGTACGGTGCAGTTGGGGGCGACGGTCGACTACGGCATATTGATGACACAACACTACCTTGACCACCGAAAAGTGATGAGTCGCAAAGACGCATCAATCATGACGATTCAGACGGTCGCAGGTTCCATTATTCCGCCGGCGATCATTCTGTCTGTCGCCGGCTATTTGCTCTACATCATATCGAGTCTTCAAGTCGTCAAAGAGATTGGGCATGTGCTCGGACGTGGCGCCCTTTTGTCACTTCTGATCGTTCTTATCGTATTGCCGAACCTGCTTTACGTTTGCGATCGCGCGATTGAAAAAACAACTTGGAAGCTTCGCATGCTTCCGGACAGGCCATTATCAAGTCTGGAGGAATTATTTGAAAATGAAGTCGCTTAAGAAAAGAAAACGGAACGGAAGCCGTTCCTTGGCGAGACCGATTGTCGCCATCTTGTTGTTGGCGCTTATGGTCGGTATGATGCCGGGATTCGTGCAAGCCGAACGCGAGACAAAACTCGTTACCATGCCGACATCGGATAAGAGTAAGAGAGAAGTTGTCTTCGCACGTCTCAGAGCGACGGGGGATGTTGACAACGTATACGTCGTCAATCATTTTCATCCCGATAGAATGAGCTCTCTGACGGATTACGGCGACTACCAAGAGGTCATTCAGTTGACGGGGAGTGTACCACCGGTCCTTAGCGGGACGACCGTCTCAATCGCCGAAGCGGAGGGGCCGTATTACTATCAGGGGAATCTGAGATCCCGCGAGTTGCCGTGGTTCTTCGAGATGACATGGAGACTTGATGGGGAGATCATGTATCCTGAGAGACTTTCCGGTGTCTCGGGCGAGCTTGAGTTGGAGATAAGCGTGAAGAGAAATGATCAAGTCGATGCCAGTTTCTTCGATCATTATGCTCTCCAGATCAGCATTCCGATCGACCCCGAGCGCACACAGATCGTGGCGGCAAGTGAGGGGTTCATAGTCTCTTACGTCGGTACGGAACAGCAGATGACGTATATGGCTTTGCCCGGTATGGAGACGACTGTGAAAGCAATTTTCGATGTGAAAGACTTTGCAATGGGCCAGATAACGATAGCAGGCGTCCCGCTGGTGCTAAACATCGATATTGATGCGCTCGGCGAATTTGATGACATGCTCACACCGCTCAACGAGTTGGAGTCGGGGATTGCAGAATTTGCAGACGGGGCGACGACATTGCGTCAGGGCTACAAGAAACTTCTCGATGCATACAATAAAATGCGCGATGGGGGCGGGAAGTTGGTCTCAGGCGGTAAGGAACTTACAAGCGGTGCCGATCAGCTCAAGGCGGGCGTCGGCGAATACACATCGGGTGTCGATAGCTATGTCCGGGGCGTTCAGCAGTTGTCGAGCGGTTATCAGGCGTTCGATCACGGTGTCCTCGCGATGTACCAAGGGACTCAACAGCTGAAGGGTGAAGGTGCGCGGCTCTTAAATGCTTCATCGAGTATCTTGGCAGGTTTGAGCGAGATTGTCGATCGGCTTCCTCCGCCCGAGTCTTTCGATGGGGTAGAAATTCCTGAGATTACGCCTGAGATGGAGAATGAACTCGAGAAGCTTAAGCAAGGCTCTGAATTAATGCGTACCGGCTTGATAGCCTTAGCGGCTGATGGCGGGGGCGTAGCGCAGCTGGTCTTTGGTTTGGGACAGGTGCGAGAGCAATTGAACTTTCTCAAGACACAGGCCGCTCAATTCCCCATCCCTATGACGCCTGTGGTTTCTAGGGAAGCGTATGAGTGGCAAACCTACATGGCTGCGATGGGATTTACTTTTAATGGATTGCCGGGAGCCGACCAGACGTTCTATTCACAGCTTGCCGAGATGTCTAAGTACGCATCCGACTACAGGGCAGCCGTCATTATGTTGCGGGGCGCCATCGAAGGACTTCTCATACAGATTTCTGCTTTAGAAACCGGCGCCAATGCGATCCTTTCTACTGTCCAAGGTCTTTCACGTTTATACAATGGATATTTCGAAGGATCGGAGCGCATACCCGGGATACATGACGGTCTTGTCGAGCTCGTCGACGGAGTATTGGAGCTAGCCGGTTTGTCTGATAAATTTTCACCGCTTATTGACCAATATCCTCAGCTCGTTGACGGACTACAACAACTGAGAACGGGATATGCCGGGAAGTACGACGCCAGCGGACAGCCGGTTATAGGTGCTGACGGAAAACCGATGATCGGATTCCACAACGGGTTGAAAGCTTACTTTGATCAGGGCGTGGGTGGATTGCTCGCCGGATATGAGGGCGGTTCAGGGCAACCCGGCCTATTAGCGGGTGCGAAAGAGATTAAACAGGGACTCGGTGTTCTCGCCAATAGCGGTCGTCAGATTACTTCCGGAGGTACCGAGTTGGTGAAAGGTATTGATAAGGCAGGAAAGGGGATCGCCGATTATGTTGCCGGTGTTTCTACGCTCAGCAAAGGTCTTGATCGATATCGTTCTGACGGACTGATTCCCTATTATGACGGGCTTGTTCAGTTCGAGGACGGGGGGAAAACGCTGAAAGACGAAACAAGCAATTTGCCGCAGAAGTTTGAAGATGCCATTCGAGACATGATGGAGGAGTACGGAGGACCTATTGAAGTTCGATCTTTCGTGTCGGATAAGAACAAAGATGTGGCAAGTGTTCAGTTCGTGTTAATGACGGAGGAGATCCCCCCCAAAGCGAAGTAAGATACTTGTTTCGCCTTTTGCCGTCATGAAACAGCCGTCGACTAAAGATGAGTCGACGGCTGTCTTTGAATATTCGTGTTGTCTCGACGCGGCCGATGCTACAGGCTCAATTTAAGTACCTATTATTTGGCACGTTTGAGTGTCATAGTTCCGTCTTCATCGTCAATGATGGTGAGCGTGTCTCCTTCAATCTTGAATTTAGACTGCATGGTTTCTTTTTCTCCCATCATTTCCATCGACAGCTCGAGAGTATCGCCCTTCACCTCGTAGTTCAATGTAATAAGTTGCATAAAACCTACCATTAATTTTGCATCCTCTGAGGCATCGTCGGATATTTCATATTTCAGCTCTCCGTTCTTTTGGAAGTTCATAATCAAGCCGAGAGGAAACTCCTCCGAATCCGCGTTGACGACGGTCCACTTACCGACAATGCCTTTGTCGCCGCCGCAGCCTACGGCAAGGACGAGAGAGAGAACGAAGACTGCAACCAAAATGATGGTGACAGTTTTTGATCCTTGAACTTTAAGTTTTTCACTGTACATAAAAATCTCCTTTAAACCCTTTTTCTATGGAAGGACGTCCATTATTCTTTTTTCGAAAGAATATCGCGAATTTCTTTCAAAAGTACTACTTCAGACTCCACTTCAGACTCAGTTGTTTCTTCCACAGCTTCTTCCGTTTCTTTCTTGCGACGAGCTTTGTTCACCACTCGAACGACTAGAAAAAGGAAGAAGGCGACGAGAATGAAGGTCACGAGTGCCTGAATCACTTGGCCATAACTGATGGCGACTTCTTCGACAGTATCTGTCGCTTTGCGCAGAACGATTTTGAGCGATAAAAAGTCGATACCGGCAGTGACGTAACCGATGACAGGCATCAGGATGCCGTTGACTACACTATCGACGATCGCCTTGAATGTGAGACCGATAACAAAACCCACGGCGGCATCCAAGACGCTTCCTTGTGCAATGAACTCCTTGAATTCTTTGATCATCGTTCTTTCTCCTCTTACGTTACTCAGCCGGTTTTTGCCGATGGCGCTCAGGTCAAACAAGACCGGCTACTCACCAGAACATAACTGATGATATAGAACAGTATATCAGGTTATGCCCATCGATTTGAATGGAAATTGACAGACTTTTAACTAAAAGGCTAGATGATTCTATGTAGCATGTGACGGATAATCACGAAGTATAACGCGAAAAGATCTGGCTATGTAGAAGAACAGCCGTCGATCAAAGACGAGTCGACGGCTGTTCTTGAATTTCCTCATTTTAATAATGTCGTGATCACTACAGTCGCAACTACAGAATCAGTTATCTGACGCGCTTGAAAACGGTCTCCTCTCCGTTGTCGAAGAAGGTAAGAGTATTGTCTTTGACTTCAAATTTCACCTCATTTGTTTGTGTCAATCCGCCCATTTCTAATGTCATCACGAGCGTGTCATCTTTCGTCTCGTAAGTGATATTAACCATATCAAGTAAATCCATTTGTGCTTTTACATCATCGGGGGCGTCTTTTGTTAGTTCGACTTTTAACTCACCGTTCTTTTTAAAGTTCATAATTATGCCGACGGGGAAGTCACTAGTGTCCGTATCGGTGACGGCCCATCTGCCGACAATGCCGTCTCCACCTGGTGGGAGAACAAATACAATAAGGACGACGGCTATGATCGCGACCAGCAAGATTGCGACGATACCGACAACCAATCCCGTCTTCTTTTTTTTGGGGGGTGGTTGTACAGGTTGTCCGTACGGTGCTGCTTGCGGCGCATATGGGTATGGATAAGGTGCTTGAGCGGGCGCTTGTTGCTGTGGTGCAGCATATTGTTGTGATGCAGCATATTGTTGTGGTGCAGCGTATTGCTGTGGTGCAGCATATTGCTGTGGTGCAACTTGTTGCTGTGGTGCAGCATAATACGAGCCTGCTTGTTCGACTGCTCCCGATCCGAGCGGCGATCCGCACGAAGTGCAAAATCTCGCTTGATCGTTGTTTTCAGCTCCACATTTGTTACAGTACATAATAACTCCTCTTCCTTTTTGATTTTTGCTATAGGCAGGGCGCCTATTATCTTCTTTCAAGAGAAGATAGCGAATATCTTTCAGCAACTCCGTCTCAGATTCGGCAGTTTCTTCCACATCTTCCTCGGCTTCATTTTTACAGAAAGACGAAGAGAGCAAACAGCCGCACCGGGTGCTCGCCGGAGCGTATCGGTATTGTATTCAGTATATCAGATGATTCCCTTAGACATCGATAGAACCCATGCGTGAAACTAACTGTTTTTTCTCATTGCATATGTAAACACAATCAGAATACTCAACAATGAATAGAAATAATCAAAAATACTCTGAAGCGTCAACGCTCGAGAAAGCGTAGTGATCCTTCAGTAATATCTTGACGGTCGGCGCTGATGGAGACGGTGACTTCAACATCGGCTCGCCGTGCGAATTTTTCAAGTGAGAGCAAAAAATCATCTAAGTGATCTCTGTCGTAATCGTCTGCAATCGAAAGGAGACTATCAATAAAAATGTGTGAGATGTCGTAGTCCTTCGCATTCATACCGGCGAGAAAAGCGATGAGCTGGCCATATCCGCGGACGGGATATTCAGTGATATCAATCAGTCTGACGGAATGGGGGAGAATCCGGTCGACCGTTTTTCCGTACTCGATAAAAACAATATTCGAATCTTTGTCTATTGCCAATGACTCCACTTGATCAAGCATGATTGGAGTTTTTCCGGAACCTTTTCTCCCAACAATCGCCTTTACAAACATAATGACCTCCACGCATTTCACCAATCAGGTGTTCCAAATCTTTGCATGTTTAACGAAGAATTTCGTTAAACATAATGTCATGTTAATCATACGACAAACGACGTTGTTTTTGTAGATTCATTGCAGAAGGATATGACGAAATGAGTCATGAAAAAGATCGCGGTTTATCAGCAACAAACAGTTGCATGATAGCACAATCTAGTGTATTGTGTATGCACATCAGTTCTGAGAGAGGTGCCAGATGTCTGTGCGTGAATTTGATGTAGCGATCTTGCGTGATGCGGTCGAGGAGCTATGTTGCAAACTTGCCTGCGTGTTGCCGGATGATATCCGCGATGCCATTGAGCAAGCGTTGGAGCAGGAAGATAGTACGGTTGCCCGTCAAGTTCTTGAAGATCTCCTGTTAAATTGTGAAATAGCTGCTGAAGAGAGCGTTCCCATGTGTCAGGATACGGGGATGGTAGTCGCTTTTTTGGATGTCGGATTCGATGTCAGTTTTCTGGGTGACCCATATGAAGCGATCAATGAAGGCGTTCGTCGTGGCTATAAGAAGCACGTTCTGCGTATGTCGGTCGTTTCTGATCCTCTGAGGCGGGTCAACACGGGCGATAACACCCCCGTGATGGTGACGACACGATTAGTTCCGGGAGATCGCGTGACGATTACTATGTTGTGTAAGGGTTTCGGTAGCGAGAATATGAGCCGACTTGCGATGCTCCTGCCTGCCGATGGTGAGGAAGGCGTGCGCAAATTCGTGATTGACACGGTCGCTAAGGCAGGTCCTAATGCTTGCCCGCCGTTTGTCATAGGCATCGGTATCGGCGGCACATTCGACCAGGTGGCTCTCGCAGCCAAACGTGCACTGGCAAGACCCTTGACAGAGTCGAATGTAGATCCTTTCTATGCGGCGATGGAACAGTCACTTCTCGCGGAGATTAATGAGCTGGGCATCGGTCCGCAAGGGTTCGGCGGCAGGGCGACGGCCCTCGGCGTCGCCATCGAGGTGCTTCCGACACATATCGCCGGATTGCCTGTCGCCGTGAATATCAATTGCCATGCTGCTCGTCATATTCAGGAGGTGCTGTGATGTCGGATCAGGTTGAGACTATCAGGCTTCAGGCGCCTTTTGCGGAAAGTGAAGCGAGAGCATTGAAAAGCGGTCAACGTATTCTGCTTTCGGGCGTGATTTATTCATTGCGCGATGCAGGTCATAAGCGTTTGGTAGAGCTTTTAAAGCGCGGAGAAGAGCCTCCCTTTCCTTTGGATAATGCCGTTCTCTACTATGTCGGTCCATCGCCCGCCAAGGCTGGACGAGCCTTAGGTTCCGCCGGACCGACGACATCGTCAAGAATGGATCCGTATACACCGTGCCTCATCAGAAACGGTCTGCGCGGCATGATAGGGAAGGGGTATCGCAGTGACGAAGTAGTCGCCGCGATGAAAGAGTGCGGCGCCGTGTACTTCGCCGCGATAGGCGGTGCCGGCGCGCTGATTTCTCGAGCGATTAAGGAGGCCGAGGTCATCGCATGGGAAGACCTCGGCACCGAGGCGTTGCGCAGGCTTACAGTGGAGAATATGCCGGTAACAGTCGTCATCGATACGGAAGGCAACAATCTTTACCGAGACGGCCCACACATATGGTTGACAAGACATCATGACTAATTCTAATCACGAAGATTATCCGCTTTATCGCACGATTTATTGCGATCTTCGCGACGACATCGAGTCAGGCGCATTGCCTGCCGGGGCAAAGCTTCCGTCTATTCGTGAATGTGCCGAGAACCGCGGTGTGTCTGTCGGAACGATCCGCCACGTATACTCCTTGTTGTCGCGTGATGGGCTCATCAAGCAGCGCCGAGGTCGCGGTACGTTTGTTGCATCCTCCACGGCGGAGTTGGATGATGGAAGTCGTAAAGATAAAGCACTTGCGGCGATCGACCGGATGATCGAGGAGATGTCCCGCCTCGAATTTACAACGCGCGAAGCTCAGATCTTTTTTGAATTGCGGTTGAGGCAGATGGAAGATATTACGCGCCCCGTACGTGTTGCCGTTGTCGCGGCGACTTCGGAAGAGCGCTCTATCATTGCGCAATCTCTCGACGCAATTCGCATTGCCGGCACTTTTCGTATACCGTTCGACGATGTATTGTCGCATCCCGGACGTCTGTTATCCGGATACGATCTGATCGTCGCGCCTGAGCGACTTTACAAGGAACTGAAACTTCTCGTTCCTGAGCAGATGCCTTTGATGCCTGTCGCATTCCAGCTCTCGCGGGCTTCCATCGCTGAGTTCATGAGTCTCCCAAAGGGCGTTACGCTCGGCATTCTGACTATCAGCATGGGATTTGCCGATGTGATGCAATCTGCATGTGAGCGTTATCTTCTTGAGCCCTTGCAGATTCGCCGCGCGCGATTCGGTATCCCCGATTCAACGCGCAGTTTTATTGAACAGTTCGATGTCGTGGCTCTCGCACCTGACTACGAAAACTTGATCGATTCGAAAGAGATGGTGCTTATTCAGGAATTTGCCGATAAAGGTAAGGTCTTTATCAGGACGGAATTTGGCTGTGACAGGGGTTCGATGCTCTATATCAATGATGCGATTGAGCATTATTATCGCGATTTACGGGAATCGCTCCATTCGTAGGGAGGATTCATGAAAATCATGTCGCGAGATGCGCGGCAGGAGGTCTGAAAAGATGGAACAGGGGAACGGTAAGAAATTGGTGATCGGTGTCATTGGCGCCGATGTCCATGCGGTAGGCATACGTATCCTCGAGTATGCTTTCAGGGAGGCGGGTTTTGACGTAACGAACCTTGGTGTCATGGTGTCGCAGGAAGAATTCATCGGTGCGGCACTCGAGACGGCTGCGGATGCGATCGTCATCTCTTCGCTGTATGGACACGGTGAACTTGACTGTCGCGGCATGAGAGACAAAATGGATGAGGCGGGTCTCGATGGCCTTCTCCTCTATGTCGGCGGTAATATCGTCGTCGGAAAACAGGACTTTGTTGACGTCGAGAAGCGTTTCCATGAGATGGGATTCGACCGTGTCTTTCCGCCCGGTACACCGCCGGAAGAGACGATTTTTTATCTGAAAAAGGACCTCGAGGTCGAGTAAAATGCGTTACGCCCTCCTGATCGATTTCGGAAGCACTTTTACAAAGGTGACTGCTGTCGATCTCATCTCCGAGGAGATCATCGGAACGGCGTCCGCTTTCACGACGGCCGATTCCGATATCGGAACGGGATTGAACGTTGCGCTCGATCGCTTGCGTCGGGTGACGGGCGACATCGCCTTTGATTTCAAATCGGCGTGCTCTTCGGCGGCGGGCGGACTTCGCATGATGGTTTCCGGTCTTGTGCCTGAGCTTACCGCCGAAGCTGCTAGGCTCGCCGCACTCGGTGCAGGGGCGAGAATAACGCGACTCTTCACTCATGAGTTGACGCGCCGCGATCTTAAGGACATCGAAGCCGATCCCCCCGATATATTCTTGATGACTGGCGGGACGGACGGCGGTAATCGCGCCTGCATGGAGAAGAATGCGGGGAAATTGCGGTCGCTTTCTGTTCGATTTCCTATCATTCTCGCCGGCAACCGCCAAGCGATTGACGCCTGCGAGGATGCACTCGAAGATTTCCCTGTTACAGTTTGTCCGAATGTCATGCCTTCTTTCGGCGTGCTCAATATTGAACCCGTTCAGCGCGAGATTCGCGATCTTTTTTTGAAACATATCGTGAATGCGCGCGGTTTGTCAAAAACGAAAGAGATTCTCTCAGACATCCTTATGCCTACGCCTTCCGCCATTCTTTCCGCGATGAAGTTATTGGCTGACGGTACGGAGACTGAACCAGGTATCGGCGAGCTGATGGGGATCGACGTGGGAGGCGCGACGACGGACGTCTATACGGTCGCAAGGGGGGAGCCGATCGACATGAATGTGATCTGTAAAGGGCTCGACGAACCTTATGCGAAGCGGACGGTGGAAGGTGATATCGGTATGCGGTACAGTGTCGCCGGTATTGTATCCGAAGTCGGTCAACCATGGATTTCGGAGTGTTCCGGATTGACGTCGGATGACTGCGCTGCCTTGATGAGCGAATTGTTGTACGACAAGTCGAAGGTTCCCCTTACGAATGACGATGCCATGGCGAGGTTCGATCATGCACTTGCATCTGGAGCTGTCGAGATCGCGACGAGACGGCATGCAGGAGTGCTTGAGGAAGCGTTCACCACGTCGGGACTCGTCTACGTCCAGACGGGAAAAGACCTCCGCTCCGTACGGCAGATCATCTTTACGGGAGGATCGTTCATCCATGCGCAGAATCCGCTCGACATTGCGAGACACGCCCTCTATACGGAGCGTTACCCGATGTCGCTTCGCCCGAAGAAGGCAACGGTTTTAAAAGATGACCGTTACATTCTCTCGGCTATGGGTGTTCTAGCCGAGCGCGAAAAAGACATCGCATTACGTATCATCAAGCGCGAGCTTGTGTCGCCGGGAGATATTTCATCCGGCGATGATTCATAAATAAGTGTGATAACGATAGGGATCTTGAAGAAGGGGCAACGATATGAATGAAGTGAGAAACAGGAAGTGGACACGTGATGAATTTGAAAGTGTCCGGTCCGAGATTCTGACACAATGGCCGACCGGAAAAGATGTCGATGTGGAGGAAGCCTTCACGTACCACAAGAATCTTCCGGAGCACAAAGTATTCAGTTACAAACTGAACAAAGCGAAAATGGACGGCAAAACACTTGTGCAACCGCGTGCGGGGGTGCCGCTTATCCCTGAGATGATCGAGCTCTTGACGTATTTGCAGGATGTCGGCGAGGCGGACTTGCTGCCGACGACGATTGACAGCTACACGAGACAAAACCGCTACAACGAGGCGGAAGTCGGCATCAAAGAGTCGGAACGTACCGGCAAGGCGATGCTGAACGGGTTCCCGGCAGTCAACCACGGCGTTGCGGGATGTCGAATGCTGATCGACGCGCTCGACACGCCGCTCCAGATTCGTCACGGCACTCCAGATGCGAGACTCTTGACGGAGATCGCGTACGCCGGCGGATATACGAGTTACGAGGGAGGCGGAATCTCCTACAATATTCCCTATGCGAAAAATGTATCGCTCGAGGCGACGATTCGTGATTGGCAGTACGTTGATCGCCTGACGGGTATTTATGAGGAGGCTGGTTGTCCGATCAATCGCGAGCCGTACGGACCTTTGACCGGCACGCTCGTCCCGCCTTTTATCTCACATAGCGTTGCGATCATCGAGAGCCTTCTCGCTGCCGAACAAGGCGTGAAAAACATCACGGTCGGTTACGGACAATGCGGCAACTTGACGCAAGATGTCGCGGCTGTACAAGTTTTGCAGAGCCTGACGGATGAGTATCTGCGAAAATATGGCTATGGAGATGTCAACGTGACGACTGTTCTCCACCAGTGGATGGGCGGTTTCCCTCAGGAGGAGTCGAAGGCGTATTCCGTTATCGCGTGGGGGAGTGCCGTTGCTGCCCTTTCGCATGCGACGAAGGTTATTGTCAAGACGCCTCATGAAGCGATCGGTGTCCCGACAAAAGAAGCCAACGCCGACGGGATGCTTTGCACGCGCCAGATGATCAATATGCTGGGTGAACAGAGCCTCGATACATACAGCCTCAAAGATGAGAAAATCATCATCGCGGCGGAGACTCGCTGTGTGCTGGATAAATGTTTTGAGTTGGGTGAAGGTGACCTAGCTCAGGGAGTCATACGTGCCATACGTTCGGGAGTGCTCGATATCCCATTCGCGCCTAGCCGATACAATGCCGGGAAGATGCTTCCTGCGCGCGATAATGACGGAGCGATCCGCTTGTTCCATGCGGGCAATGTTCCGTTGACACCGGAACTTCTCGATTTCCATAAGGAGAAAATCGCGGAACGCGCGAAATATGAGAATCGTCAGCCGTCCTTCCAGATGGTCATCGACGACGTGTACGCAATCAGCAAAGGACGCCTTGTCGGTCGTCCGACTAAATAGCAATGACGGACAAGCGAGAGGAAGAGGTAGCATATGAAAATAGCAAAAGTAGTGTGTGCTCCGGGTCGGACTGGTTTTTATTTTGACGACCAGAAGGCCATCAAGCAAGGAGCGAAGATGGACGGATTCTTTTATGACGGAGCGCCGGAAACATCAGGGTTTACCGCCATTCGTCAGGCCGGTGAATCGATCTCGCTCATGCTTGTCCTGGAGGACGGGTCAATCGCATGGGGTGACTGTGCGGCGGTACAATACTCGGGTGCTGGCGGAAGAGATCCGTTGTTTTTGGCGGAGGACTTCATCCCCGTGATCATGCGCGATATTGCACCGAAACTGGAGGGGAGAGTCGTCGATTCTTTCCGTGACACGATGGAAGAGTTCGAACGGATGACTGATCGATACGGCAACCGCCTCCACACGGCGATTCGTTACGGCTTGTCGCAAGCGATTCTCGATTGCGTCGCCAAGACGAAAAACAAGCTCATGTGTGAGGTGATTGCCGAGGAGTACGGGACGAACGTCAGTGAGAAGATGATCCCGATCTTTTCACAAACAGGCGATGCGCGACATGACAACGCGGATAAAATGATTCTCAAGCACGTGCATGTGCTACCGCATGCGCTGATCAATAACCTTGAAAAACTCGGACCGAACGGAGATACGCTCGTCGAATATACGGCATGGCTTCGCGATCGGATTCTTCGTCATCGGCAGGATCCCGCGTATCATCCTGTATTTCATATCGATGTCTACGGTACCGTGGGCTTGTTGTTCGGATACGAGAACATTGAAGTCATCGCCGACTATTTAGAGCGGCTCAAGAAAGCGGCTCGCCCATTTGCGCTTCGCGTGGAAGGTCCGATCGATGCGGGATCACGTGAAGGTCAGCTCGAATGGCTTGCGAAACTGACGCGGCTCGTGGACGAACGCGGGATCAACGTAGAGCTTGTCGCCGACGAGTGGTGCAATACGGTCGACGATGTTCGCGCATTTGTTGATGCCGGCGCCGGACATATGATTCAGATCAAGACACCCGATCTCGGGAGTCTCCACAACACGGCGGACGCCGTCCTATACTGCAAAGAGAAGGGCGTCGGTGCGTACATGGGAGGAACGTGCAACGAGACGAACAGATCGGCGGAAACTTGCGTTCACGTTGCGATGGCAATGAACCCGGACCAAATCCTCGCCAAGCCGGGGATGGGCGTCGATGAAGGCGTCATGATCGTCTATAACGAGATGCAACGCATTCTCGCACTTCGCGGAGCAAAACGATGAACAGTAAACAGATGAAAAGAGCGAGAGCGGGCACGCTGGAGTCGGGCGATGTGCTCGTAACGATCGAACCTGCCGACGCGCTCGAAATTAAGCTGTATTCACCCGTCATCAATCAGTTCGGCGATGCGATCATGCGATCAGTTCGCGAAGTGGTTGAGTCATTCGGCGTGACAAGCGGGACGATATCGCTTGAAGACCAAGGAGCACTCGATTGTACGATACGTGCGAGGCTCGCCACGGCGATCAGGCGTTCTTTTGAAGAAGAGGAAGGAGTCGATGCGTGAAACGGTCATACCTTTTCTTGCCCGGCAATCAGCCGACCATGCTGCAAAATGGCGCCGTGCTGCCTGCCGATGTGCTTATTTTTGACCTAGAAGATTCCGTTGCTCCTGCGGAGAAGGATGCGGCGCGCGAGCTTGTTGCGTCGGCTCTCCGTTCCATTGATTACGGGAGACGTGGACTCGCCGTTCGTATTAACGATCTCGAGAAACTGTACGTTAAAAAGGATCTCGAAGCTGTCGTCACGGCGGGCGCCCGTTCCGTCATGGTGCCAAAAGTCAACGGCGCCCGGACGTTGCATCACGTCGCCGTGATGCTCGACCTCATCGAAGAGGAGTGTGGCATCGAAAAAGGGCGCACAAAGGTTATCGCCCTGATCGAAACGGCGCTTGGCATCGAGAAGGCCTTTGAGGCGGCAATGTCAACGCCGCGTGTCGAAGCGTTGGCGCTCGGCGGCGAAGATCTGTGTGCCGATCTCGGTTGTCCGCGTACGAAGGAGGGAACGGAGATTTTTTACAGCCGTTCCAGACTTCTTCTCGCTGCGAGGGCAGCGGGGGTCGATGCCGTCGATACTCCTTTTACGGATGCGCGTGATGAGGAAGGCTGTTATGACGATACGGTCTATGCACGTGACCTTGGATTCGACGGAAAACTCTCGATCTCGCCCCACCATTTGCGCCCGATTCACCGAGCTTTCACCCCGACAGAAGAGGCGGTTGCCTTCGCTTTAGAAGTCGTTGACGCCATGGAGAGGGCGAAGCGCGAGGGGCGCGGGGCTGTTTCACTTCGCGGGAAAATGATCGATTTGCCTGTTTTGAGGCAGGCTGAGAGAACACTAGAGCTGGCTCGGGCGAGTGGCATGCTCACGGCTGAAACGGAGGGAGCATCTTTATGACACGTCAGACAAAAGTAATGCCTTCGCTAGGAGAAGCGATTCGTCAGTCAGGTCTTCGCGACGGCATGACAATCTCTTTTCACCACCATCTGCGCGAGGGCGATCGCGTTCTCAACTCCGTTCTTGCCGAATGCTCGGTGTTGGGTCTAAAGGATTTAACCGTCAACGCGTCGGCGCTCATGGGTTGTCACCGATCGATTCTCGACTTTGTACGTGACGGAACGGTCACAGGCATTGAGTGCAACTTCATGCATGCGCAGATCGGGCAGGCGATATCTCGAGGCGCGCTTGAGAGGGAAGTTGTTTTCAGGAGTCACGGAGGCCGTCCCGCGGCGATGGATCGCGGAGAATCGCGCATTGATGTTGCCTTTATCGCGGCATCGGCGGCAGATGCCACCGGCAACTGTAACGGCAAACAGGGGAATGCTGCCTTCGGATCGATCGGTTATGCGATGCCCGACGCCGAGCACGCGCAATATGTCGTCGTCGTGACGGATCAACTGTTCGAGTACCCGCTTATCGGCGCGTCGATCTCCGAGGAGTCGGTCGATGCCGTCGTAGTCATCGATTCGATCGGGGATCCCTTGCGTATCATGTCGGGAACGACACGCGTCACGCGCGATCCGATCGGGCTTTTAATTGCAGAACAGGCGGCAAAAGCGATCGGCGCGTCGGGATTGCTCAGGGACGGTTTTACTTTTCAGACGGGCGCGGGCGGAACCTCGCTTGCGGTCGCCCAATATCTCGGCGAAATCATGAGGGAGCAGGGTATCGTGGGTCGATTTGCCTCGGGCGGCATTACGGGGCTGCTCGTCAATTTGTTGCGTGAAGGCTTGTTCGAGACGCTTCTCGACGTTCAATGTTTTGATCGCGAGGCCGTTCTGTCGATCGGTGAAGACGCACGACATGGTGAGATTAGCGCGACACGTTACGCGAGCCCCGCTGCCAAATCGTCGGTCGTCGATCACCTCGATGTCGTCATTTTGGGCGCGACGGAAATCGATACCGATTTTAATGTGAATGTCCATACAGACTCGAATGGCGTCATCATGGGCGGTTCGGGAGGACACAGCGATACGGCGGCCGGTGCAAAACTGTCGATCATCGTCGCGCCGATCATGCGCGCCAGAATGCCCTTAATCGTTGATCGCGTCGGCACGATCTCGACGCCGGGTGAAGATATCGATTTGCTCGTTACGCAGTATGGACTTGCGTGCAATCCGAGAAGATCGGAGCTCGCCTCGAGGCTTGAGCGTGCAGGACTTCCCGTCGTCCCGATACACGATTTAAAAGCGAAAGCGGAATCGATCACCGGTGTTCCCACACGCTCTACTCACAAGGGTCGCCCCATAGCGCGCGTCATCAGCCGCGACGGGATGTTGCTTGATACGATCGCCATGATCGAAGATTGATTCATATTGAACGCGAAATAAGCGGTCACGCAGATGAATAGCCCTGAGCGACCGCTTAGATTATTTCTTTTAGATTATCCGTTCGCCCTGCCCGTTACCTCTCCTTGCGTTCCTGCTTACTACTTCACTTTAAATCATCTTCAGTTGGCCATTTCAGCAGTTTTTCTTTTTTGCATTTGTCGTAATGGTCGAGAAGTTTCTTGGCAGTTCCAGAAAGGAACAGAAGCGCCACAATGTTGGGGAGAGCCATCAGTCCGGTGAAGAGGTCTGCCAGCATCCAGATTATTTCACCGTCTAGAAGTGTGCCGACGACGAGAAAACCGATCGCAATAATCCGGAACATACCGACAATAGATTTTTTGTCGCCCGCCAACATAATGACGTTCGATTCGGCGAAGAAATACCAACCGATAATCGTGGTTAAGGCGAACGACGCCAGCGAAATGGACAAGAAAGCGCCGCCAAAAGTACCGAATCCGTTCGTAAAACCTCGCTGAGTCATCAATGTGGCTTCTTTTGCCATCTCAGCTGCCGGGATCGAGGGATCGTAACTACCCGATGTTAGATTTACCATAACGGTTGCGAGGCAGATCATAAAAGTGGAGATGAAGACTCCGATCATCGCGATGAAGCCTTGCTCCGCGGGATGATCGGTGCTTGCGACGGCGTGTGAGTGAGGTGTCGAACCCATGCCGGCTTCGTTTGAAAAGAGGCCGCGTGCGAGTCCAAGTTGAACTGCCTTTTGGATTGTAATACCGAGAACTCCTCCGCCAATCGCTTTCGGTGTGAATGCACCGACGAAAATCATCTTTAGGGCGGGGAGAAACATGCCGAGATTCATGAAGATAATAATGACACTGCCTAAGATGTAAGCAAATGCCATCAAGGGGACAACCTTTTCGGAGAAACCGGCGATACGTTGCATACCGCCTGTCAAAATGACACCGACGATTGCGGCCAATCCGATGGTGATCCACGTTCCCGAGAGCTTAAATGATTCACTGAGCGAGGTGACAATGGCATTCGACTGCACCATCAGGCCGACAATCCCGAGCGCGATGATGGTAAGGATGGCGAACACAATCGAAAGCCATTTCGATTTCATTCCCTTTTTGATGTAGTAGGCGGGGCCTCCGACGAGGTGCCCATCCTTTTCCTCACGATAAAACTGGGCGAGCACCGCCTCGGAAAAGATAGTTGACATGCCGAAAAAAGCCGATAACATCATCCAGAAAGCGGCACCCGGACCGCCGGACGCGATCGCCGTCGCGACGCCGACAATATTGCCTGTACCCACTTGTGCGGCAATGGCTGTCGCGAGGGATTGGAACGGGGTCATACGGCCTTCCTGTACAGGGACTTTGTTCTTAATGTCCCTGAAAAGCTTGCCGATGCTCGGGAATAGCCTCGTAACTTGTGGAAATCGAAGCCTGATGCTCATATAGATGCCTATGCCTATCAGCCCGAATAGCAAGATGTAGTCCCAGAGGTAATCTTTGATCGTAGTTAAAACATCCATCATGGCGATTCCTCCTTCTTCAGCGAGAGATGTGGCTCAATGAAGCGACGGTACAAAAAGACGCACAAGACGATTGTGATAGATCGGACAAATGCGGCGATAAGAATTGTCAGAAGCGATGTGTCTTTCCATACTTCTGCCGCATAGAGAAAGCGGAGGATGTATTCAAGTGCATTTCCTCCGAAATCACATATCACGAGTGAAAAGACGAGAGGTATTTTATAAATGCTCTTGTTCAACTCAACTGTGTATCGGTAAAGAATACCGTACCCGATGTAAAAGAAAAATTCGAGCAAGAGCGAGCCGGCGAACTTCGGCGTGATCGCCATGCCGCTTATGGCGGAGACGACTATACGCAACAATCCGACGAATAAACCTGAAAAAAAGGCGAGCCTCAACACTTTTTTCTTCTTGAGGATCAGGTAGCCGGTCATCATGACAACCATGCCGAGGGTGACACGGAAATCGGAATCGCCAACGGGGATATGCACTAGCGAAGCAAGTGCGGTGAGTAGCGCGACAAGTAATGTCGTAACCATACAGATGCCTCCTCGAAATACCGTCCGTGAAAATACGGACAAAACAAACAACAACCTATGTGTATTATAGCAAAAGGACGGCCCGGCACTAGCCATATTTTGAATATTAATACATGTATTTAATGCAATTTATCGTCTGCTTGCCTTTAATATAAATGCTTCCTCGTAAACAGCCAGAACTTTATTGACAAACGACGTCAAACCATATTCATGAGCTTTCTTTACGGATGCCCGGCTTCGCAAAGATCTTTTCTCGTCCGTCTCCGTCAGCAGAGTCGCCAAGCCGAGATCAAACGACGTTTCGTCGTGGAAGGAGATGCCATTTTCCTCGTTAAGGACGCCATCTAGGCAAGTATCCTCTTGTACGAGGAGAGGTACGCCTGAGGCGAGCGCCTCAAAGTATGTAAGTCCTTGTGTCTCGCTCTGAGAAGCACTTAAAAACAGATCGGCAGCCGCGTAGTATTGCGGAACGTTTTCCATGCGGACGGGTCCGATAAAATGGATGCGATCCTTATGCGGGCTTTCTTCGATAATGTTCTTCACTTTGCCGGCTGCGGGACCGTCACCGACGAGTATAAAATGAATTTGAGGCCACCGAGACATCCTTTTTTCGATATAGACGGTGAGTTTTTCAATTTGCTTTTCTTGTGAGATACGCCCGACGTAGAGCAGTAGCCGATCATCGTCACCGACTCCGTATTGCTGTCTCAAGTTACGCCTCGCTTCGATGTTGTCTTTTGCCTCGTAGAATCGATAGAGGTCGATGCCTGTCGGAATCACGCGTATCGGAACATCGACGCCGTAGGTACGGAGGATGCGCCTTGTCTTCTCGGTCGGCACAATCACCACATGTGCCGCATTACAGAATCGGCGACTCTCTTTGCGAACGTACCAGTGAACCAGTCTTTGTCCGAGCCCGCCTCTTTTAGCGTGTAGCTGATCGTTCAACCAATCTTCATAGAGCGTGTGAAACGTGTGAACGTGGGGGAGATCGTTTTTCTTTGCGATGAGACGCCCGAAGTTTCCGATGCCGAATTCCGTTTGCGTGTGGACGAGATCGAGTCCCATCTCTTCGATCTTGCGCTCAAGGATTGGATGAAAGGCGAGCGTCATACGTTTAGCGCTGAAGAATGGTGTGCTGACAACGCGGAAGATATCCTCTTCGTTATCCGGTTGTTCCGGGTCTGTCGTCGTTACGATAATGGAATGATGTCCTTGCCTATTCAAGCCCCTTTTAAGCAAAGATGTAGATGTTGAAACACCGCCGATTTGCGGGTAATAGGCATCCGTCATCAAACCAATACGCACAAAATGACCTCAAACCGAAAAAATCAGACTCTCTACGAGCGACGCACTAATTTTAACACTGCTCGTTTGCATTCTCGTTCGACAAAGATGAAATCATTGTTAAAAGAGGGATCTTCAGATCCGCAAGATTTCACGAAAATAAAATGTGTCCGGATTGTTTTTTGCTGTCAGCGAGCCACGGTCTGTGTTTTCGCGGCGCCGTTCTGGAAGACGAATGACGTACTGAATTGCTCGTTTTTTCTCATAAATTCAAGTGTGTCGCGAACTGTTTCACGTATTGGGCGTGTCGTGTATCCGAGCGCTTTACGCGCTTTTTCATTTGAAAACTTTCCGAAACTGTTCAAAGTATAAAGCGAATAGGAAGTGAATATCGGCGGCGTTCCCGTCACCTTGCTGCTCCATTCGACGAAGGGAGCGGCAATCTTTGCCAGAAAACGCGGGACCGTGATTTTAAATTGTTTTCTCCCCGCCATCTTGGCAGCTATGTTGACAATGTCGCAGATGGGATAGTACCCGCCTGATAAAATATACGCTTCTCCCGCCTCGCCATTCAGCGCCGCTCTGATGATGCCGTCCGCCACATCGCGGACATCGACAAAGTCGTAGCCGCCGCTGACCATACCGGGAAGTTTCTTGTCGACGAGTCGTCTGAAAAGACGCGTCGTATGGCTGTTGAGATAATCGTAGGGGCCGATGATTCCGCTCGGATGGACGACGAGAGCATCCATCCCTTCCTTTGCGGCGTTCATGACAAGTTGTGTCGCCATCGCCTTTGTCTTCGCGTAATAGCCGTGTACTGCGTCTGGGTCAAAATGATCTACCTCGCGGATAGGTTTACCTGTTTCAAGCTCGGGAATCGCATGAACGGTACTCGCATACACGAAACGCTTGACGTGATGCGTTTTGGCGACCTGAAGCATGTTTTTTGTCCCGTTGACGTTGATGTTGTAAGTGCGTTCGTCGGGCTTGCCGAAGATTGTGACGTAACCGGCAAGGTGCAATACGATGACGTCCAGATCATTCGTGTCAGCGAATAAGGGTTCGATTGAGTTGCGATCAGTAATGTCGCCGCGCACGTATTCAATGTCGAGTCCTTCAAGCGAGGGCGGCGTATCCTGCTCAATGATAAACGCACGCACACGCTGTTCCATACTCTTGAGCGCGCGAATGACATTGGTGCCCAAGTGACCCGATGCGCCCGTTACAAGCCAGATTGTTTCTGTTTTTAGCTGTTCCATGTCAGTGAAATTCACCATCCCGCAAAGTAATTACATCGCCGACGTCCGCCGACCGTTGAGTTCAGGTTAGCAAATAGTGTTCCGTATTATGTGCAAAGAATGTGAAACAATTGATCGAGATTGTGTCATTTGGGGCAAAGTAGCGTGGAGAGTTGCGTTACCGAGGATAGCAGTAGTGTGGAGATTGTGAGACAATGTCAATAGCATTTCCAAATCTTTGGGGTCAAATCGGTATCAGCGATTTGAATGTAGAAGGAGACTGTTATGTCATATTCAGACAGAATGCAGAGAAATCACTTGTACAGTGTGTTGCTTTCGCCACGAGGTGCGCCTCGTATGGTGGATCAGGGGATGCAGATCGCTCAGCAGTATCTTTCGCCGTTTGATCGCTTGATCGGGTTGATCGGTGACAGCGGATCCGGCAAGAGCATTCTTCTAAAAGGTATGTTTCCCGGTCTTGAACTGACGAATGATGATGAGGGCGTCAATGTCAGACCGCTTCCGATCATGCATCAGGACGATACGGGTTTTTTTACACCGCACACGTACCATCTCGACATACGCTTCGAGATGGCATTTTACCAGCCACACGAGCTAGCCGACGCGATCAGGCTTGCCGACGAACGCGGCAAGCGCGTTGTCATTGAACACTTCGATCTTATCTACCCATATCTCGGTATGAATGCGCACTTGTTGATTGGGATCGGCGAGGAAATAATAGTGACGCGTCCGAGTGTTTTCGGACCCGAACCGGACGATATCAAAGAGGTTGTCTTTGCTTCCATCGGTAACCGGCGCATGGCGCATACAGCGGATGATCTCGTGGAGTATTGTCTCATTGATCGTCGCGTCTACCACTTCGATCATTACGACGTGCGTAACGGCTTTATCCTTTCGTTTCATGAGAGACCTCAAATCGATCTTAGGGAATTGGAGGCCGACGTCAAAAAGCTGATTGCTCAAGATCTGCCGATTTCGTTTCTCGACAATACACACATTCTGATCGGTGACCAGCGACATTACTGTACCGGTCCGCGCATGCACGTCAGCTCAACGGGAGAGATTAAGGATTTCCAACTGTACCACGAATTTTTGATACACCGGATTACGAGAGACTCGCAAATTCTTGGGGTCGTCAATATACCCGAGGAGATAGTGCTTTCCGAACTCAACTCGCTTAAGCTCATGACGTTTGCGAAGCCCGACGTCGGCAAATAAACACCACGAACGGTCCGTTGCACAGGCAGGTGATTGAATTACGAAGAGAAACGAATTGAAGCTGCCCATCGTGATCGGGCGGTCGGTGAATGGGCTATGCGGGACAGTATGGAGGACGGCACGATTTCCGGACAACAACGAATAGAAGTTTCACTTGATGAAATACTCGATGCGCGCGATAGGCGCGCTGAACGACAGGCGTATCTGAGCACTTCGCACCGCACGCCGATCCTGTCGTTCACGCTGAATATGCCCGGGAACGTGAAACGGACACCTCTGTCTTCATTTTTCTTTGATGATCGTTTGATGCGATTTAAGGCGCAATTGCGGGCAATAGGTGCAGTGATCGTGGAGGAACTCGTCTTCTCAGAACGTACCGGCGATGAGGCATTACTTGCTGTTTCGAATTTATCTTCTCGCTCTTTAAAGGAATTGGCGATAGCGATGGAAGAGCGTTCCATCGCCGGTCGTCTGTTGGATCTCGACGTTCTGGACGAAGAAAGCACTCCCGTTAAACGCGCATCAATCGGTGCGGTGCCGCGCCGCTGTCTGCTGTGCGAACAACCGGCATCCGTTTGCAGCTCTTCACGTGCTCACTCTCCTGATGAGCTGAGGGATAAAGTAACGCATATGCTCGAACAAGCCGTTTTCGATGTGCTTGTTGACGACATCGTAGCGATGGCAAGCAAAGCGTCGTCTTTTGAGCTGATGGTGTCGTTGAAACCTGGGCTTGTCACATATTCGGATTCAGGCTCCCACTCCGATATGGATCGGTTCACCTTCGCTAAGAGTCAGGCGTCCATTCTCTCGTACTATAAAGACGCCTTTCTTGCCGGATGGGAAAACATCGAGGACGAGATGAGTTTTTTTCATCTCCGACTGAAGGGCATGAAGGCTGAACGACGAATGTTTCAGGCAACGGGCGGTATCAATACGCATCGCGGCTGGATCTATATAACGGGGATTTTAGCGGCGGCAGTCGGACTGATCGGCGCCTCGGTTCTACGAGGAAACGGGCGTTTACGCTCGGGGGGCGGCACGCCCACAGAGAAATGTTCGGACAAGGCGGTAGCTTTATTGTCCGATACAGTTTCTTCAATTGCACAGGCACTTGAGGGCTCGCTCGAATCACCGCTTTTCGAAAATGTGCGTCGGAACATGGCGGACCATAGCGTATACACATCGCCGCGCGCAAAGCGAACTTTATCGTACTCTCACCTTCGAGGGATTCGCGAAGAAGCGATCTCCGGTTTTCCGAGTATTTTTCATGTGGGTTTACCACTTCTGTCTCAATCGCTCAAATGCGGAGAGGGCGAAGATCTGGCAGGGCAGAGAACTGTTCTTGCGTTGTTGGTGTCAACGGAAGATACAACGCTCGGTAAGCGTGGCGGGGAGTTTGCTGTTACGAACGTGCGTCAACGTATATTGACGGCGCTCGGTCTTGAAAGTGAACCGACTTGTGAGGAGCTTGTCCGGTCAGTGCTTGATCTGACTGTAGAGGATCTTCATGAGCATCTCAGGGCTCTATCCGAGTATTTTTTCGAGTTTCGTCTGAGTTGCGGAGGCGTTGCCGATCTGCTTGCCGGGAGCTTTTTAACGCTTGATTTATGTCTTGTGACTGAGAAAATACTTGCGTATCGATAAGCCGTTGACCGTTATAGAGTCACAGATTTGTCATATGGGTAAGTTGATGGTCTGACTTTCTATTGTTATAATAGCGACAAGCGGACAACGTCTGTCGGCGTTATTGTGCTTGGAAAGGGAATTATTATGTCAGAGTCTCACTCTGAAAAAGTATCCTCACCGGATGATACGACGCAAGATCATTTCTTGAGATCGCGACGCGGTCGCCCGCAGGTTCGAAGAAAACAGCGCTTTGGCAAGTCATCGATCGGGCGTTATCTTTTCTACGGTCTGCCGATCGTAGTGTTCGTGCTGATTGTCTCGATTTTCGTCGTTAGCATTGCCACCGTTAAGCACGTCGAAGTTCCTTTCCAAGATTTCAGGGACGGTGAGAATCAACAAGGCGGCCAGATCGACCGCGGCGCTTCTCCCGATTTGAACGCAACGGAGAAAAATGCAACCGTTGAATCGTATACGCTTGATACGACGCCGCGCACCGGTGCAACGTTTACTCAATCAACTCCATCAACGGTTGAGTTTACACTTCCAACGAAACCTTATCCCCACATCGTACTTGTGACACCCGACGAATCGGGTTCTTCGGAGGCGTCGCCATCAACGACCGATACCGGTATGCCGGTCAAGGGGAGCACGCAATACGTTCTCAACCATCAAGTGTATGTAAGAGAAGGTCCGGGCAAGGAGTATCCTATCGCGGGTTTTGGTCTGCGCGGCATGTCTTTGCGTGTTCTTGAGCCGGGCGAGGAGTGGTCGATGATCAGGACTGAAAACAGTCTCGAAGGCTATATGTTGAATGAGCTGTTCGGTCCCGTTCAACCCGACAATGTCGTCGAAGAGATCGGTATGGGGCGATATATGTACATCGATACCGATGCCGCCAACTTGCGGGAAGGTCCGACGACAGATTCGGAGAGAATATCAGTAGCTTACAGAGACGAGAAAGTCTATCAAATAGCAACGAACGGCGGCTGGTCGCGTATCAAAACGGAAGGAGGCATCACCGCCTATATCCGTAACGATCTGATTCGTGAGACACCCCCGGTCGATCCTTTTGTTAAAACGAATCGAGCGATTTATGTTAACACCGGTGTTGCAAATGTGCGAGAGTTGGCGACGACCGACTCTGCCATCATCGGACAAGTGCGTCTCGATGAGCGTTTGACGGAGTTGGAGACAAATGGCACATGGTCAAAGGTGAAACTGCGCGATGGCACAATCGGTTACGTTTACGGCGAACTCTTGACAACGCTTGAGCCTGCCCCGAGCGGCTTCAAGAAAGCATCTGGAACCGTTTATGTCAATACGGGATACGCCAACATACGCTCAAAGCCGAACACGAACTCCTCTATTTTGACCGTCCTCCGATTCGGCACTTCATTGAAAAAAATTGCCGTAGGGACGGGATGGACTTTTATCGAATACTCGGAAGGTAAGCGAGGGTATATCAGCTCTGATTTGATTATCAACACGAAGCCGACAAGCTCAGGAACGAACGAGCCTTCGCCAACGACGCCTACTAATGACAAAAATGCGGCGCGAAGAAAGCAGGTCGTAGAAGTTGCGCGTTCGCTCTTGGGGACACCCTATATCCGAGGAGGCGCTACAACGCGTGGCGTCGATTGCTCCGGACTCGTCAAATACGCTTACAGTGCGGTCGGCTACAATATGTTCCACGGCGCTACGGGACAGGCGCAGTATTATGGTACGAAAGTGTCGTTCTCCGGGCGTGACTTCTCGCCGCTGTTGCTGGGCGACCTCATCTTTTTCAGCAAGGGGACAGGTTACCACCATGTTGGTATTTACGTTGGCAACGATCAGATGATTCACGCGACAAGTCGTAATGGCGTACATATCGTCAATTTGATGAAGTACTCCGAGACCCCCGCTCTCGTCAAACGTGTTCTTCCCCTTGATTAGAATACTGTGGACATGCCACGTTCGACATTAACAAACGAGTACGATTCGGTGGAACATCGCGTTGAAAAACGCGATGTTGATTTTATCTCTGTTGTCATTCCCTTTTACAACGAATCAGAGCAAATATTTATGACGCTCGAAACGACAGAGCGCGTATTGCAAACACTCGATATAGCGTATGAAATTGTAGCCATTGATGACGGCTCTGTCGACTCGACATGGCAGGAGCTGTCGAAGTATTCAATGAAATCTTCAAACGTGAGAGCCATTCGTTTGTCCCGCAATTTTGGCAAGGAAGCCGCGATCTGTGCCGGTCTCGCCGAGGCAAAAGGCGATGCCGTGATCTTGATGGACGGAGACTTGCAACATCCTCCGCGCTACATTCCCGAGATGATAGCTCTTTGGCGTGAAGGTTATGAGGTTGTTGAAGGTGTCAAGACATCGCGCGGGAAGGAGTCGCGATTCTCGCGCTTTACTGCCAATCTGTTCTACGGAATTTTTGCTAAATTATCAGGTATCCGGTTGAAAGATGCATCCGATTTCAAACTTCTCGACCGAAAAGTTGTTGATTACTGGAATACATTTACGGAGCGCGATACATTTTTCCGCGCTTTGTCCTCTTGGATGGGGTTTAAACGCATTACGTTCCCATTTGAGGTCGACGAACGTAAAGCCGGAGGGAGTAAATGGGGTTTTCTCAAGCTCGCTAGGCTGTCTTTAAACGCCGTGATCAGCTTTTCGTCGCGTCCGCTCATACTAATCAGTGGTTTGGGCGTCATTTTCCTCGTGATGTTTTTCGTTTTAGCCGTTCAAACACTCGTTCGGTATTTCGGCGGTAATGCGGCGACCGGTTTTACAACAGTCATTTTACTTCAACTCCTTATAGGTAGCATCGTTCTGATCAGTTTAGGACTCTTGGGTCTTTATGTGGCGAGTCTCTTCCGCGAAGTCAAAGGGCGTCCGCGGTTTTTTATCGCGGAAACAACTGATTTGAACTCTGAAACAGAGCCGGAGCTTGACACAGGCTCTGAAGAGTAAAGGACGCCCTGAAGGTGATATGTCATCGAGATCGAGATCTTCTCGCTGATTTTCTTGATACTTCCTCTATCATGGGAGGTGTTGACTTCCACTTGCACTCAACGTATTCCGACGGAGCAGAGACGCCGTTTGAAGTCGTGGCGAACGTTGTGAAGAACGGATTGAAAGCGTTTGCGCTGACAGATCACGATACGATGGCGGGGACGGGAGAGATTGTCGAATCACTGAAACAGCTCGGGCGGTTGTCACAGTGCGAAGATCGTGGAAGCTCCGTAAATTATCCGCCCTTATTCGTTCCCGGCATTGAATTCAGTGTGATGCAGGACGATTGTGAAATTCATATTTTAGGTTATTTCACGGAATACGATCCGCCCGGACTTTCCGCATATATCGAAGAACAGGCAAAGAGCCGTGAGCGTCGTAATCATGCGATGCTTGAGAAATTGAGATCGCTCGGTTATGACATTCGACTCGATGATCTTATGCATTATGGCGAGGAGAATACGCTCCCCGGACGCGTTCACATGGCGCTTTGGCTCGTTGAACACGGATTTTGTCGCTCTGTCACCCATGCGTTTCAAGAATTGCTCGGCGATGGTAAGCCGGCATTCATTCCCAGAACGCGACGCTCAGTCAGGGAGACATGTCGTGAAATCGCACGTGCCGGCGGCTTGAGCGTAATTGCTCATCCCCATCTTTACGGTTGGACTGATAACCCGGGGTTGCCTTCAACGCGCAAGAAACTCCGCGAACGGATCGTTCAATTGGCGGAAGAAGGCCTGACCGGAATTGAGTGTTTTCACGGTAAGGCGACCCCGGAAGAGCAACGCCTTCTCGCCGATATCGCTTCAGAGTTTGGGATGATTCGCACTGCCGGATCGGATTGTCACGGGCGAACCGATCATCACGCACCGATGTACGATCGTCATACTTCTTTCACGCATTTAATCTGAAACCGGCGCCCAAAGTGTTTGTTCCCGTCATTTTGACAAAACAAGTCAATTCAAATAAAAAATAATGTACAAATACATAACTGCAAGCCGTACGCAATAAGGGTAAACTGAATGCGTTGGTTTAACAATTGATATGCCGATAATTTGATAATCAGCCGGTGATGCCGGTGAAACCTTTTTAAAGTGAGGATAGCATAATGATCATTTACGACAAAAAAACAATTGACGATGTGGAAGTCAAGGGTAAACGCGTATTGTTGCGTGCGGAATTTAACGTTCCACTCGATAAAAAGACAAACGAAATTACGGACGATAGGCGCATTCGCGCCGCTCTTCCGACAATCCGCGCTCTCGTTGAACGCGGTGCGCGTCTGATCATCGTGTCACATCTCGGTCGTCCAAAAGGGTTTGACAAAGCACTGTCACTTGAACCCGTCGCGGTGCGGTTGTCGAAGCTTTTGAACCGTGAGGTCACGATGGCGGAAGATGTTATCGGAGACGATGCGATTGCCAAAGCGGCGGCGCTTAAAGACGGCGAGATTCTGCTTCTCGAGAACGTGCGTTTCCACAAGGAAGAGACGAAAAACAATCCGGATTTTGCGAAGAAACTTGCCTCGATGGCGGAGATTTACGCGAGTGACGCTTTCGGTGCTGTTCACCGCTCTCACGCATCGACTGCGGGAGTCGCCTCATTCCTTCCTGCTGTCGCAGGTTATACGATCAACCGCGAGCTTGAAATGCTCGGCAAAGCTGTCGCTGACCCCGTTCGTCCGCTAACGGCGATTCTCGGGGGATCGAAAGTTTCTGACAAAATCGGAGTCATTCGTCACCTGATGAACAATGTCGACAATCTCTTGATCGGCGGCGGAATGGCTTACACATTCCTTGCCGCACAGGGTCATTCGGTCGGAACCTCGCTTTGCGAAGTGGACAAAATCGACCTTGCTAAAGAGCTCTTGGAACTTGCTGCTGAGAAAGGTGTCCGGTTGTTGTTGCCGACCGATACGGTCGTTGCCGATCACTTTGGGGAAAATGCGACGCCGACAATCGTCGCGGTCAGTGAGATTCCTGACGATACAATGGGACTCGATATCGGACCCGAGACGGTCCAGCGTTTTGTGGAGACCATTCGCCAATCGGGAACGATCGTGTGGAACGGCCCTCTCGGCGTCTTTGAATTTGAAGCGTTCAGTAAGGGTACACGTTCGATCGCACAAGCTATAGCGGACTCGAATGCCGTGTCCATCATCGGTGGCGGCGATTCGGCGGCGGCCGTAGAAAAATACGGACTGTCTGCGAAGATGGCGCACGTATCCACGGGCGGTGGCGCCTCTCTTGAATTTTTGGAAGGCAAAGTCCTGCCCGGTATCGATTGTTTGCTTGACCGCGACCCGCGTTCACTCGTCGCGGCGGGGAATTGGAAAATGAATCGCGAAGTGCCGTCCGAAGCGACAGCATTTCTTGAAAAACTGTTACCGCTCGTAACCGAATCGAAGGCAAAAGTGATCGTCGGCGTTCCGTATACGGCGCTCGATGCCGCAGTGTCATTTTGTAGCGGTACGCCGATCCGTATCGCCGCTCAAAACGGCTGTCATCATGACGCCGGAGCCTATACGGGTGAAGTGTCGATGTATGCCCTCGCGCGCATGCACGTCCCGTATGTGATTATCGGTCATTCCGAGCGTCGCGCTTATGCGGGTGAGACGGACGAACTCGTCAACAAAAAGTTGCTTGCGGCACTTGAATGGGGCGTACGCCCGATCGTCTGCTGTGGAGAATCTAAGGAACAGCGTCGTGCCGGTGAGACGACGGAACACCTCGTCTCGCAAATTGAGCGAGCCTTTGAAGGTGTACCGGAGAATTCGCTTTGCCAGGTGATGGTGGCGTATGAGCCAATCTGGGCGATCGGTACCGGCGATGTCGCGACGGAAGAGCAGGCGCAAGAAGCGTGTCTTTTAATCCGTGAGGTCCTCAAAAAACTTTATTCTCCCGAGACGGCTTCGATCGTGAAGATACTCTACGGCGGGTCGATTAACAGCGAGAATGCCGCCGGGTTGTTCGCGCAATCAGCCGTTGACGGTGGCCTCGTCGGAGGCGCTTCCCTGAAACTTGACGAATTTGCGGTTATTGCGAACATTTAATGAAAGTGTAATTGAACGAATGGAATTAAAAAATCGACGCCCCGTAGCACTGATTATTCTAGACGGATGGGGCATATCGGATGACCCCTTCGGGAATGCAGTATTAGCTGCCGATACACCGTTCTTGGATCGTTTGTTGACAGAGTGGCCTGTCGCTAGAATCAAGACGAGCGGCAGCGACGTCGGTTTGCCGGACGGTCAGATGGGTAACTCCGAAGTCGGACATATGAATATCGGAGCCGGTCGTATCGTCTATCAGGATCTTCTGAGAATCAGCAATGCCATAGAAGACGGGACATTTTTCGAGAACGAAGCATTGCGCTCCGTGATGGCTCGCGCTTCGTCAAATGAAAAGACGCTCCATCTTGCGGGTTTGTTATCGGACGGCGGTGTCCACAGTCACCTTGAGCACCTTTTTGCACTAGTCGACATGGCGAAGCGCGAAGGTGTGGAAGATGTCGCGATCCACGCATTCTTCGACGGGCGCGACACACCGCCCGAATCGGGGGTCCATTACATGACCGCGCTGCTTGACCGGCTTGATGTAGTTGGAGTTGGTCGCGTCGCGACTCTTTCCGGTCGCTACTACGCCATGGATCGTGACAATCGATGGGATCGCGTGGAGAAAGCATACCGGTGTCTCACGGCTGTCGATTTCGACGGTGTGCGTGCACGCGACCCTGTCGAAGCGATTCGCGCATCGTACGAGCAGGGAGTTACAGATGAGTTTATCGTGCCCGTGTTGATGGTCGATGAGCGCGGCGATCCGATCGCTCCCATTCAAGAAGGTGACAGTTTCATCTTTATCAACTTCAGACCCGATCGCGCACGCGAACTGACGAGGGCGTTTTGTCAACCGGAGTTCGACAAATTTCCCGTTATCAAATCTCCTCTAGGGCTTCATTACGTGGGCATGGCTGAGTACAGCGCGGATTTCAGTACGTTTCCCGACTATGCGACAGCGTATCCGCCGGAAGAATTAACGGGAACATTCGGTGAAGTCGTATCCGATGCCGGACTGCATCAACTCCGCATCGCGGAGACGGAAAAATACGCTCATGTCACTTTTTTCTTCAACGGTGGCAGAGAAGAACCGTATCGCGGGGAAGAGCGCATTCTCGTCCCGTCCCCGAAAGTTGAAACGTACGATCTTCAGCCCGAGATGAGTGCGCCCGAAGTGACGGATAAGTTGTTGGAGACGCTCGACGGCGATTCGCAGGATGTCATCATCTTGAATTACGCAAACGGCGATATGGTCGGTCACACCGGTGTGTACGACGCGGCTTGCCGCGCAATGGAAACAGTTGATAAGTGCCTTTCTAGAGTCGTTCCCGCGATACTGGCGAAAGGCGGCGTGGCACTCATCACGGCAGATCACGGCAACCTTGAGGAGATGATCGATCTAGTCAACGGAGGTCCATTCACGGCTCATACGACAAACGATGTTTGGCTCATCGGAGCGGGGCTAGATCAATGCGACCTTTCCGATGGAAGATTGGCGGATCTTGCGCCGACGATGCTTGAGCTTTTAGGATTAGAGCGATCGCCCTGGATGACCGGACGCTCACTTCTTTTATGTTAGGAATGAACGTCGCGACGTGTTCAAGATTATGACAGAAGCGGCATGTTATACTGTTTGAGTGAAAAAACAGCTCGAATTGATTAATGGGGGAGAACAATGGCAAAGAAAAAGAACTTTGTAACGATGGATGGAAATACGGCTGCTGCCCACGCATCTTACGCTTTTACCGAGGTGGCGGGGATTTATCCTATTACGCCGTCTTCCGGTATGGCGGATAGCGTCGACCAATGGGCGCAGCAAGGCAGGAAGAATATATTCGGTCAGCCGGTTCACGTGGTGGAGATGCAGTCGGAGGGCGGCGCGGCGGGCGTCGTGCACGGTTCTCTCGCGACGGGCGCTTTGACGACGACGTATACGGCGTCGCAGGGTTTGCTCCTGATGATTCCCAATATGTACAAAATGGCGGGCGAACTCCTGCCCGCGGTATTCCATGTGACGGCTCGTGCCGTTGCGGGGCATGCGCTTTCTATTTTTGGTGATCACAGTGACGTGATGGCGGCAAGGCAAACTGGGTTTGCCATTCTCGCATCGAACGGCGTGCAGTCCGCTATGGACCTCGGGACCGTTGCACATCTGTCGGCGATCAAGGGGCGCGTTCCGTTTCTGCATTTTTTTGACGGATTCAGAACATCGCACGAAATTCAGAAGATTGAAGTGCTCGATTACGACGACTTAAAGGATCTTGTCGATATGGAAGCCGTTCAGGCTTTCCGCGAGCGCGGTTTGACGCCCAACAAACCCACGTTGCGAGGGACGGCTCAAAACCCCGACATTTTCTTCCAAGAAAAAGAAGCGGCGAATCCCTATTACAACGCGTTGCCGGATATCGTCGAATACTATATGGACGAGATTACAAAGCTGACGGGTCGTCCCTATAAACCGTTCGTTTATCATGGTGATCCGGGCGCAAAAGAACTAATTATTTGTATGGGATCAGTTTATGACACCGTCTGCGAGACTTCCGACTACCTGAATGCGAACGGAAGAAAGACGGGAGCCATTCACGTACATCTATACAGACCGTTCTCCGTCAAGAGGCTTCTCGCTGCCATTCCGGACACAGTTGAGAAGATCGCCGTTCTCGATCGCACGAAAGAACCGGGCGCATACGGTGATCCGCTCTTCCTCGACGTCGCTGCGGCGATTGCGGAGGCGGGGCGCGACATCACGGTTGTCGGCGGTCGTTACGGTCTCGGATCAAAAGATACGAAACCGGCTCACATCGCTGCAGTTTACGATTTGCTCTCCGATGATAATCCTCAACCGCGCTTTACGATCGGTATCCGCGACGACGTGACGAACCTCTCGCTTCCTGTCGGTGATGATATTCAAGTGTCACCACCCGGAACAGTCGCCGCGCGTTTTTGGGGTCTCGGTTCTGATGGTACGGTCGGCGCAAATAAAAACTCGATTAAAATCATCGGTGACCATACGCCGATGTATGCCCAAGCTTATTTTTCCTATGACTCGAAGAAGTCGGGCGGCGTGACGATCTCGGATCTGCGCTTCGGCCACTCGCCGATTCGCGCACCTTATCTCGTCGGCAGCGCCGACTTTGTCGCATGTCATAACCAAGCGTACGTACATTTGTATGACATGCTCAAGGCGTTGAAAAAAGGCGGATCGTTCCTGCTCAACACGACCAGAAGCGCCGAAGAGCTCGGCGAGTTTCTGCCGGGGCAGGTTAAACGCTACATCGCAGAAAATGACATTAATCTTTATATCATTGATGCCGTACGTCTCGCGCAAGAGATCGGGCTCAGAAACCGTATTAACACCATTTGCCAGGCGGCATTCTTCAAGATTACAGAAGTCATTCCCGTGGATGAAGCGGTCAAGCACATGAAGGCAGCGATCGTTCGCTCATATGGCGATAAGGGCGATGAAATTGTCAACATGAACTACCGCGCTGTCGATGCCGGTATCGCTGAAGTACAGAAGGTTGAAGTGCCCGTCGAGTGGCGCAATGCGGAAGAAGATTACGTCAAGTTCCGCGAAGCGCCGGAATTCGTTTTGAATATTGCCGATGTCATGAATCGTCAGGAAGGCGATTCACTTCCCGTATCCGTGTTTACCGATTATGCGGACGGCACATTCCCGATGGGTACATCTCAGTTTGAGAAGCGTGGCATTGCCGTCAACATTCCAAAATGGATTCCCGAGAACTGCATTCAGTGCAACCAATGTGCGTATGTCTGTCCGCACGCCGCCATTCGTCCGTTCTTGCTCGATGAAGAGGAGAAGGCGAACAAGCCTGAATCTTTTGAAACATTGAAGGGCATGCGCCCCTACGATGCGTACGATTTCCGTATGCAGGTTTCGGCACTTGACTGCACGGGATGCGGTTCCTGTGCTCAGACGTGTCCCGCCAAGGAGAAGGCGCTCGTCATGAGGCCTCTTGAAGACCAGCTCGCTGAAACAAAAAACTGGGAGTTCGCAGAGACACTGTCGGCGAAAGAGAACCCTATGAATAAGACATCTGTCAAGGGAAGTCAGTTCGAGCGTCCGTTACTCGAGTTCTCCGGTGCTTGTGCCGGTTGCGGTGAAACGCCTTATGTGCGTCTTGCGACACAATTGTTCGGCGACCGCATGATGATCGCGAATGCGACGGGCTGCTCGTCAATTTGGGGCGGTTCGGCACCGTCCATGCCGTACTGCGTCAATGAAAAGGGTTTTGGTCCGTCATGGGGCAATTCACTATTTGAAGACAATGCGGAGTACGGTCTAGGCATGCATCTCGGCGTCAAGCAGTTGCGCAATCGCGTGACGGAGTTCGTCTCTCAATTGAATGAAAAAGAGATTCCCGAAGGTCTTGAAGATGCCATTGGCGTCTGGTTCGAGCGCAAAGACGAGAAAGAGCCTGCACGTGAAGTCGCGGATGCGTTCCTGAACGCATTGAACGAGGCGAAGCTCGTTGGCGAGGCGGCGAATCTTCGCGAGAAGATTCTCGAACTCCAAGACTACCTGATGCTCCGTTCGACGTGGATCGTCGGCGGCGACGGTTGGGCTTATGATATCGGCTACGGCGGACTTGACCACGTGCTGGCGTCCGGCGAAGATGTCAACGTCCTTGTTCTCGACACGGAAGTCTACTCCAATACGGGCGGCCAAGCATCGAAAGCGACGCAGCTCGGTGCGGTGGCTCAGTTCGCCGCGGGCGGCAAAAGGCTCAAGAAGAAGGATCTCGGCATGATGGCGATGTCATATGGTTACGTCTACGTCGCGCAGATTGCTATGGGTGCCAACCAAGCGCAGACACTCCGCGCTCTACGTGAAGCCGAAGCGTGGAACGGTCCTTCACTCGTCATCGCATACGCCCCGTGTATCAATCACGGTATTCGCGGCGGTATGTCGGAGACGCAACGTCGCGAGAAAGATGCCGTGGAGACCGGGTATTGGCATCTGTGGCGCTATAATCCGCAGGTGATGGCGGAAGACGATACGAAGAATCCGTTTACACTCGATTCGAAACCGCCGACACGAGATTACACGGAGTTCTTAAAAGAGGAAGTCCGTTATACATCGCTTTATAAGAAATACACGGCGGAAGAAGTCGACGAGATTTTCGCACTTGCGAGAAAAGCCGCAGAAGAGCGTTATCACAGCTATCTCCGCCTAGCGGAACAAGACTGATACGATGCCGCGAAGATGGCTTGTCCCTCGTCAGACGAGCAGAAAAAATAGAAAGCGGGCGCTTATCCTTATGTGGATGGGCGCCCGTTTGACACTGTGGAAATATTTTCAGTTTTTATGAGACAATAAATGTCCGGTAAATCCTGTTACAATCAAATGAGACGACAAAAGGGGAGGGACTCATGAGAATCAAAGACAGTCGATCCATTATCTTCAGCGATACGCCTGTGCCTGATCTTTTCATTCAGGATATGATGCCGAAATTGAGTGGGAATGCTGTCAAGAGCTACCTCTTTCTTAACAGCGTCTTCCAAAACGGTTCTCGAAAGGCGACGCGCGCCGATCTTGCCGATCGCTTGGGCATTTCCGAAGAGGCCGTTAACGATTCTCTTCTTGAATTGCAGAACATGCAGCTCATTACGGTGGGCGATCACGATATTTCGATCAACGACTTGAAGATGCAGGAATTGCAGAAACGGTATCGTCCGGTGTCATCTTCGACGCCAAAAGAGATCGTCGGACGTGAAGAAGTCCATAAGGAGCGCGAAGAGATCGTCAATCAGATCAACATGACGTTTTTCCAAGGGATGATGACGTTTACTTGGTACGACCATATTGATCGGTGGTTTGAGGTTTACGGGTTTGATCCCGAGGTGATGTTTGTTCTCTTTCAGGAGGCTGCCAACAATAACCGTTTGAATGGACCCGGTTTCGCCATGCGTGTAGCGGAAGACTGGGCGTCGGCAGGTGTCAGAACGTACGAGCAGCTCTCTCGCTATTACACGCATTTCATGAAGAAGAATGAGCTGAAGGCTCTAGTCGGCAAACGTTTGAGGCGAAAAATGACGGAATACGATCTCAAAGATGTCGACATGTGGGTAGACGAGTACGGATACGGAGAGGACATCATTGAGGAGGCTCTTTCGAAAACGCGCGGCGCGTCCAACCCGAGTGTGCGTTTCGTGAGCGCTGTATTAAAGGACTGGTACGATCGCTGCTTAAAAACGCTTGAAGATATACGAGCATATGAAGAAAAACGTGCGGCAGAGATAAGCGCTCTCCAAGGGAAATCCGCTTCGCTGAAGCGTGATAATCGAGATAATTTTACGCTTGACTCGGCACAGGGTGGCGGTTCGGATATCGGTACGGGTGTCAGGATGCCGCGCCTTTTGTCTGAAACGGCGGATGAGGAGTCCGATTGATTCTTGCTTTTATCGAGGGTTAGCGGAACATATGACAAATCTAACAGACAAAATCAATGGCAAAATAATTAGTGTTTACGAGAGTCGTCGACATAACGCTTTTAACGCAAGGGATGCGCGGGTTGCGTCTCTTTACGCGCGTCATCCGGCGTTGAAGGAATTTGATATGAAATTACGCAGTGCAGGGATCGCACGTCTTTGTTCCACATTTAATTCTGAGGGCGATGACAGTGCCGGCTTTGATCTTGTTGCGTCGGAGCGCCAAGCGTTTATGCGTGAGCACGGCATCGAAGACGGATACGACGAGCCTGTCTTTTTCTGTCGTGCGTGTAAGGACACGGGGCGCATACGTGACAAGTGGTGTTTTTGCAGGAGACAGATACTGCAGGATATTCTACCGGCCTATTTCCCCGATTCGATGTCTTCTGATCATACGTTTGCCGAATTCAATCTCAATCTTTACGACAGCGCGCCTTCCAATCGACTTCACGCTTTATCTGCGCGCGACGTCATGGCAAAGAATCTTCAGGCCGCCCAATTCTACACATCTAATTTTTTTCAGCTGAAGGATCGACAGCTGTTTTTCAGCGGTGATCCCGGTACGGGAAAAACTTTTCTCATGCAGTGTATCGGGCATCGCCTGATGGAGGAAGGGGTCGCTGTCATCTATATCACCGCGCCTAATTTGTTCGATCTTTTGACGCGTTACAGGCGTTTGCAGCATTCTTTTCGTCCCGATCCCGACCAGCTGGAGGAGGCGACGATGCTATACAACGCTCTGATGACGTGGGATCTACTGCTTATTGACGATCTGGGAACGGAAATGGCTACGCAGGAGACGTTCGCTCAGTTGCTCGGATTGCTCGACACGAGGCACAACCGTCAACTCGCCACGATTATCGCATCGAATCTCAAAGTGCCCGATTTTGCGAAACAGTACGACAGTCGAATCGCAAGCCGCCTGATGGGCAATTTTCTGATCTACAGTTTCCCGCCCGGAGACTTGAGACTCCGACCTTTGAAGGCTGACGTTTGAGGACTGCATCATGCGAATCGGTGTTGATCTCGTCAGTGTCGAAAGGTTTCGGAAAGTGTTTGACCGCCATGGTGAACATTTTTCGGCGCGCGTCTTTACAGAGCGCGAACGCACTCTGTGTTCCGGCGACGCCCGTAGGCTTGCGGGACGATTTGCCTCGAAGGAAGCAGTTTCTAAAGCGTTGGGAACGGGTATCGGGCGTCTCGGCATTACTTTTCAGGACATAGAGATTGACGCGGACGATATGGGCATGCCTCTTGTCGTGTTGCACGGGGCGGCAAAAACGAGATTTTCCGCGTTGGGCGGCATGTCCGTTGCGATCAGTATTTCTCATGAAGACGAATACGCCGTGGCATTCTGTGTTGTGGAAGTAGACGCATCGAAATCTCGTAAAACCGCCATGGACGAAGGAGTTCCTTTCGATGAATGACGAGAAGAAATCGACAGGACAAAATGACACCAAAAGTGACCTGTCGGAGGCGAAAACATCGCAAGAGAGGATAACGATCCGTCGCGGTCCCGGCTACGTCCCGGGGCTTCTTGAGCCTGCCGAGGAGACTCACCGAAAGAAACCGATTTACGTCGGTGCAAGGAAACGACGAGTTCCCCCTTGGGCTGTTGCGATAGCCGTTTTTGTGACGTTGATGTTGGGGCTCTTTCTTATTGTGCCTAAAGTTGTGGAACAGGACCGTATTCATCCAACCGTTGTCGCGCCGACAGTGACGGGGCCTACGGAACCTGTTGAGCCTACCGGACAATTGACTGCTGTTGTAAAGGTATCGTTTGCGCCGCTTTTCGCTTCGACGGAATTGCGTGCGGCTCGCGTGGCGGAATTGCTCCTGAATGAGCCTGTAACCATGCTCGATACCTCTCATCGCAAAATGATAAAAGTACGGACATCGGACGGGACTGTCGGCTTTGTTTCGCGCGATCAGTTGAGTGCGGACGTAGAGTCTATATCGGCGTCGGGAGCCGTCATGAAACTGGTGATTCGTACACCGTTTAAGCGAGTGATGACGCACGCGCGTAGCGGTTCTTTGCTTGTGGAGGCACCAATGGGGGCTATCCTTTATGCTGATTACCGAAAGGGAGATCTGCTACGTGTCAAATTGCCCGATGATCAGGTCGGCTGGGTGAATGCTGCGGGTCTGATGCTACTTGAGCCTCACGAAGAGATCACGCCTGATCAATTTTACGAACAATTCTCGTCGGCGCTTATGGCATTCTACAATCGGCCGCTCGTGCCGGGAGGTGTGACAACGCAAGGCATCAGCCCTGAAGGCGCCATCTTCATTGCGGCGAGACTAAATGGAGTTGAGCTCCCGCGTACACTGGATATGCTCGCTCGCAAGGGTGAGAATGTTGCTCTGAAAACGGATGCCGAAGGGAATAAGGATCTAAAGGCGCTTTCCGTAGGCGACCTTCTTTTTTTTCACAGACTCAGTGATCCCGCGGAGCTTGAGTCCGTCGCTGTTCGTGTAGACGACGATCAGTTGCTCGTGGCTTTCCCGAATCGACAAACGCTTCAACTAATCGATATCGAATCAAAACAGGCGCAGCAGCTGGCGTTACGCGTCACTGCCGTCCGCCGACTGCAACCTTAGTTCTTCGTTGAAACAGCGGAATGAGCGATAATTGAACACTTGCCGCCAAGCTGAAGCATGTCGCCTTAGTCATTATTACAGTTTCAATCCATCACAAACACGGCGTGTCTGTCATAAGTTTTTGTTGACTTTACACAGTCCAGTCGTTAAAATACGATTAAAAGCAAGTAAAAATATAAAAGCGTCGTGCGCTTTTTTGCCGGCGCCACTTTTCTTGCAAAAAATGAAGGAGCGAAAAGATGAAAAGATTATTTGCATTCTTACTTGTCGCGCTGATGGTCCTTTCCGTCGTCGCGTGCGACAAAAAGCCTGAGGATAAAGCCGATGTCTACAGTGTAGTCCACTTGGTCAACGGCAACCTCGGCGACAAATCGTTTTTTGACTCCGCCGACTCCGGTCTCAAAAAATTGGAGGCGGACGGTCGCATCACGTTGAAAACGATCGAGATGGGCGGAGCGGATGCTGACCAGCCGAGATGGCAGGAGACCTTGAATGAGGTCGCGGATAGCAAAGCGTATGATCTCGTTATCTGCGGTACATACCAGATGCCCGAATACCTGAAAGAGACGGCGACTGCATACCCCGATCAAAAATTCCTCATCTACGACGACACCACGTTCGTCGGTGAGAATGACAACGTCGTCAACGTCAGCTACAGGCAGAACGACATGGGTTATCTAATCGGTGTCTATGCGGCGGCGATGACATCGAAAATAGACGTAGACAAAATCAACCCTGAAAAAGTTGTCGGATTTATCGGCGGCGTTGACAGTCCCGTCATCAACGACTTCCTGTACGGCTTTCTGACAGGCGTCAAAGCGACGGACCCGGAAGTGAAAGTCGATACGCGCTATGTTAACAGCTACGTCGATACGGCGACGGCGAAAGAGTTCGGCCTCGCGATGATCAATGACAACAAAGTCGATATCATTTGGGGTGTTGCCGGTTTGTCAGGCAACGGCGGAGCCGAGGCGGCACTCGAGTCGGGTAAAGCTTGGTTCATCGGTGTCGACTCCGACCAAGAACTCACGCTTTCAGACGAGCTTGCCGCGATTACCTTGACATCGGGACTTAAAAACGTCGGCAATTCGATCGTCTGGATTTTCGACGAGTGGGATGCCGGTCGCACTTACTGGGGTAAAGAAGTTAACCTCGGACTCGTTGAGGGCGGCGTTGGTTTCGTTTCAGACAAAAATTTCAAGAACATTGCACCAAAAGACGTTCAGGATCTCGTTCTCGCCGCGGAGAAAGCGATTCGCAACAAGGAAATTGAAGTTCCTTCCGCCATCGGCGACGATACGAACGGGGTCATTGCACTGCGCGATGAAATGCAGCCGTAAATGTGACGAGTGTCGTCTGTAGACGTTGTGATATCTCTGTGTGATATCTGAACGAAAGAAGGGGGATCTGCGCGCGGATCCCCCTTGCGTGCGTAAAGGGCGCTCGCAAAAAGTTGTGGAGACAGGAGAGCGAAACGCATGGAAGCAAATGAATTTGTCGTTCGCATGGAAAAGATCACGAAGATCTATCCGAACGGCATCGCCGCGAACCGCGACGTCGATTTTACCATCAGAAAAGGTGAAATACATGCCCTCATCGGTGAGAACGGCGCGGGGAAGTCAACTCTGATGAAAATTCTTTTCGGACTTGAGCAACCGACCGACGGCACGATTTATCTGAACGATGAACGGGTTACCCTCTCATCACCACTCGAGGCGATCAGCAAGGGTATCGGCATGGTGCATCAACACTTTATGCTCGTTTCTAGCTTGACGGTCGCCGAGAATATTGTCCTCGGTATGGCGCCGAAGAAGGGCGGGCTTTTTATTGACTATAAAGAGGCGGTTCGTCTGACGCGCGAATATTCGGAGCGATACAATTTGTTCGTTGAGCCTGACGCACGCGTTGCCGATATCGCCGTCGGCATGAAACAAAAAGTCGAGATACTGAAAGCTCTGGTGCGCGGTGCGCAGGTGCTGATTCTCGACGAACCGACGGCCGTCTTGACAACGCAGGAAACGGTTGAGTTATTCCAAGAGTTGAAAAATCTTAAAGAGCAAGGTTTCACGATCGTTTTTATCTCACATAAACTGAAGGAGATAAAGGAGTTGACCGATCGCATTACGATCATGCGCGCAGGTCGCTCGGTCGGTGTTTATGATACAGATTCGATCTCGGAGCAGGAAATATCGCGATTGATGGTCGGACGCGATGTCGTGTTGAAAATGGACAAGCCTGAATCCGTTCCCGGTGAACGAGTGCTTTGCGTTGAGGATTTGCATTACATCAATGAGTGGGATAAAAAAATGCTCGACGGCATTTCTTTTTCCGTCCGTCAAGGCGAAATAGTCGGTATTGCGGGCGTAGAGGGAAATGGGCAGCGCGAACTTGTCGATATTCTGTTCGGGCTGAAAATGCCTGATTCCGGCGATGCGACGATCGACGGTCAATCACTTATCGGTCTGCCACAGGCGAGAATCAGGACACTCGGTGTCTCGTATGTCCCGGAAGACCGCATGACATTCGGAGTCGCCCAGACGGCGAATATTCAAGAGAACATGGTCTCTGACCGCTATAGTCAGAAGCGTTTTAATAAAGGTCCGCTGTTCAATATGAAATCGCTCTACGACGAGAGCGATAAGCTCATCATGGACTATGCCGTACTCTGCAAATCGCGCGCTCAAGAGGTTGGCATGCTCTCCGGAGGTAACATCCAGAAGGTCGTCGTCGCGCGAGAGTTTTCAAGTGACCCCATTCTCATCATTGCCGATCAGCCAACGCGCGGTATCGATGTGGGTGCGACGGAATTGATCAGAAATAAACTTGTTGAGTTATCACGCGCAGGGGCTGCCGTACTTCTCGTGTCGGCAGATTTGAATGAAGTCATGGAATTGTCGGACAATCTCATCGTCATGTATAACGGTCAAATTGCCGGTTACTTTGACGACGGACAGTGGGACGATTTGATGATGGGTGAGTATATGCTCGGACTAAAACGTCAGAGCGATGAAGAGATCAGGAGGGCTTGTCATGCGTGATAAAAGGATGGTTCTTTTCGGCTTCGTGCGCGGAGCCGCGGCAATCGCGCTTGCACTTGCAGTCGGAACGATTTTTATCTTTCTCAGCTCGGATGAGCCGTTTACAGCGCTGAAGTACTTATTGATTGGACCGTTTGTAAGTTTTCACGGCGGTGTCACGGCGTTCAATACACAGAATTTCTATCAAGTTCTCGCCGCCATGATTCCGACCATCTTCACCGGTCTCGCCGTTTGTGTCATGTTCTCCGCGAATCAATTCAATCTGGCGGCGGAGGGATGTGTGCTTGTGGGCGGATTTGTCGGAGCGCTCGTCGGTATCTACGTGAATATGGCGACAGGTTGGCACGCCGTTATCTGTGTGCTCGCGGCGACCGTCGTCTGTGGCTTGATCATGTTGATTCCGTCCATTCTCAAGGTAAAGCTGGGGGCAAGCGAGATGGTGACGAGCCTGATGCTCAATTTCGTGTTGCTGTACATCGTACTCCATTTTCTCAATTACCATTTTGCCGACCGGTCAAAGGGTGCGACAATGACGTATCCTTTCTTGGACTCGGCGAAGATATCTTCGATTGTCCCGGGCAACAGCAAACTGACATGGGGCTTTGTCATCGCACTTGTCATCTCTTTTGTTATTTGGGTCTTCATGTACCGGACGCGCTGGGGATACGCGATCAGGATGATCGGAATCAACGAATCGTTTTCCCTCTATTCCGGTATGAATGTCGGAGGAACGATCGTTTTATCCTCGGTGATCGGTGGGATGTTATCGGGGATGGGAGGAAGTCTCGAGGTGCTCGGACGTTACAACACGTTCGTGTGGCGGGAACTTCCCGGTTACGGTTGGACGGGCGTGACGATCGCGATTTTAGCAAAAAATAATCCCGGTCTCGTACCTCTCGCGGCGTTCTTCCTAGCTTATTTGAATAAGGGCTGTCAATTGATGTCAACCCACAGCGATGTCCCGAGCGAGATGATCGACATTATTCAGGCGGCAATTTTCCTGTTCTTCGCGGCAGAGCAATTCCTGTCAGGTTACAGACAAAAACTTGTTGTCAAGACGACGCGCGAGGAATTGATGAGAGCAGAGTCGCTCAAGGCGACGGAAGGAGAGTGATCATATGTTCGGACAATTTTTCCAGACGATTTTCCAAGCTGATTTTCTGTTCATTATTATCAGGATCACCGCCCCCATTCTCTTCGCCGCTCTGGCTGCCGTCATTTCGGAAAAGGCGGGTGTCGCCAACATCGGTCTTGAAGGCATGATGATGATCACGGCGCTATTCGGTTTTCTGTTTGCTTATTGGACTCAGAGTTGGGTTGTCGGAGTTCTCGGAGCGATGTTGGTTGGCATCTTGCTGGGTCTGATGATGGGGTTCTTTTCATTCAAATTGAAGACGGACATTATTCTTTCCGGTATTGCCGTCAACATGCTGGGGACGGGGGGGACGATTTTTCTGCTCTATATGTTTACCGGTCTTCGAGGCAATACGGGGGCACTTGTATCGCCTAATATACTCATCCCCACGATCGACATTCCTTTAATCAACAAAATACCTGTTCTTGGAGAAATTCTGTCGGGACATGCCATCTTGACTTATCTGGCGTTTATTTTCGTCTTTATTCTGCGCATCTTTCTCTACAGGACGCCTCTCGGGCTCAAGATCCGCGCTGTCGGCGAGAACCCGAATGCTGCTTCCAGTGTCGGTGTCAGCGTGACGAGAATGAAATACATTGCGATCGCCATGTCCGGCGCGCTTGCCGGTTTGGGCGGCGCCTTCATGTCCATGTACTATTCGCAAGGATGGAATCAGGGGATGGTCGCTGGTCGAGGCTTTATTGCGCTTGCGGCTCAAGCCATGGGAAGAGGAGAACCAGTAGGCGCTATGTTCTCTTCGCTTCTCTTCGGTTTGGCACAGGCGATGAAGACGAAAGTATCTGGATTGCGCGGGATGGCGAGTTACAACTATTTGATCGAGATGATTCCTTACGTTGTGACGATCATCGGCCTCGTTTTCTACGCGATGAGCATCAAGCGGAAAGCCCGTAGGCACCAACTAAAACCGATTAAAGAAAAACTGTCATAACGGAGTGACAAAATGAAGAAAATACCCGTAATTCTTGACGGTGACCCCGGTCACGACGACGCGATCGCGTGGGTTCTCGCGAACTCTCGTCAGGAACTCGTTATTCTCGCGGTCACGACTGTCGGCGGCAATCAGACGCTCGCGAAGACGACGTATAACGCCGGTCGTGTCATGTCGCTGATCGGGCTGGATGTGCCGCGTGCGGCGGGGCGAGCCAAGCCGCTTCTCTGCGACCTGATCGTCGCACCCGGCGTCCACGGAGTGACCGGTCTCGACGGACCTGGGCTGCCCGAGCCTGCGCGCGATATTGTCGAGGAGGAAGCCGTCGAGCTGATGGCACGGCTCTTGGAGACGAGCGATGAGCCGATCGTTCTTGTACCGACAGGTCCTCTGACGAATATCGCGTCGCTTCTGTTGTTGCGTCCCGATTTAAAAGAGAAGATCAAGCATATCTACATGATGGGCGGCGGTATTACGAAAGGTAACTGGACAGCCGCGGCGGAATTTAATATTCTCGTCGACCCTGAAGCGGCCGATATCGTCTTCCGCTCGGGGTTGCCGATTACGATGGCGGGGCTTGATGTGACGGAAAAGGCACTTGTCCACCCGGAAGATATCGAACGCATCAGGTCGGTGGGAAATGAAATCGCACGTATCGTTGCCGGCTGGCTTGAGTTTTTCTACCAATTCCATCAACCGCTGGGATACGAAGGCGCTCCTGTTCACGATGCGGTTGCGATCGTGGCGATCGTGCGACCCGATCTTCTGACGATGTGTGAGATGTATGTAGAGGTCGAGCTTATAGGCGAATATACGCGAGGGGCGACGGTGGGTGACATTTACGGTTATCTTGGACGAAAACCGAACGTAACGTGCATCATGGACATTGACCGTGAAGCGTTCATTGATCTTCTTGTCGAATCCGTCGCGTCTTACGGGGAGGTAACATTAGGATGAAGAAAACACCTGTGTGGTTTGATTGTGATACCGGCGTCGATGATGCCATCGCGCTTATACTCTTAAGTCAACTCGATTCGTTTGACGTTGTCGGCGTTTCAACGGTTGCCGGTAATGTCGGGGTCGATAAGACAACCAATAACACGCTTCGAGTACTCGATCTTTGCCGAGTGTCGTACCCCGTTTATCGAGGCGCGGCGCAACCGATGATGCGTGAGCAGATTACTGCGTCCTATGTACACGGTGAGGACGGTCTTGGCGGCGTCATTTTACCGGAGTCGGAACGCTTTCCGGAAACACTTCCAGCGTGGGATGCGCTTTATCAGGCAGCTGTACAACACGCGGGCGAGCTCGTTCTGATCGCCGTCGGCCCGATGACGAATATCGGGCTGACGCTCACGAAATATAAAGACTTTCCGAACCTCATCAAGAGGATCGTCATCATGGGCGGCGCTGCCGTGGGCGGGAACGTAACGCCCGCCGCCGAGTTTAATATTCTCGCCGATCCTGAGGCCGCCGCGATGCTCTTCGATTGCGGCGTTCAGGTTGAGATGTGCGGACTCGATATGACGATGAAAGCGTATCTCACACGTGAGGAGCTCGATGACTTGGCACAGCTCGGTACACCGCAGGCGACCTTTGCGCGGGACTGTCTGCAAAGAGCGCTGAAGTTCGGAGAATCGTATCAGCTCCCGGGTGTCGCGCTCCATGATCCCGCCGCCGTATTATATGCTGACGACGGTGCGATGTTTGAGGCGCGCCCGGCATGGGTTCGCGTCGAGACGAAAGGGTCGTGTACGTACGGCAAAACGGTGACCGATCTCTATTCCGACAAAAAGTATGACATGCGAGAGCATCTCGCCGTCATAAACGTCGATCGCGACGCATTCAAAGACCGCCTTTTCGAGCTGTTCGCACGTTTCGGCTGATGCAGCGATGAATGACTGTGGTACCGGTGGATAATACGTTTACAAATGATTTTGGGGAAAACGACCGTATGGAGTCGTTTCGAGGGAAAACACATGACGACAAATGTCTTATACATTGATTGTTGTATTCGCGGAGAGGAATCTCGTACACGTCAATTGGGGGAGGCCTTTCTCTTCGGTCTTGCAATCCGAGAGGCTTTTACGGTCGAACGGTTGACGCTCATGGAAGAACCTCTCGTCCCTCTTACAGGCGATTTCTTCTTGCAGCGCGAACGACTCCTCGCAAACGGGGAGCTGTCTCATCCTAGATTTCGCTACGCGCACCAATTCGCTTCAGCTGACCGCATTGTCATTGCCGCTCCATTTTGGGATTTGAGTGTGCCGGCTCTCTTGAAAATCTATATTGAAAACGTCAGCGTGCAGGGAATTACCTTTGACGTTGACGACAATGCGGGGCTTTTCGGGATCTGTCGCGCCGAAAAGATGTTTTTCCTGACGACGCGGGGATCAGATTACAGTCAATCGCCTCTTGAGACGGGCATACCGATGATGCGGAATCTCGCGACATTCTTCGGCATTAACGAATTCGACTACGTGGTGGCTGACGGACTCGATCTTCAGATCGAACCGCCGGAGATTATCTTGGGGCGTGCGATCCGCGAGGCACAGGACCGGGCGGTCGTCTGGTAGCAGCTTTCCTAAAAAACTCCCATTTGACACGGTCGCTTGCTTCGTGTTAGTATACTTCTGCTTGTCGGACGCCGGAGTCTTTTTTTTTGCGCGGACAAGCTGTCTCGATACATGAAATAAGTGGAGGAAACCACCATGGCAAAACCGGGTGCACGAGAGAGAATTACGCTTGCATGCTCGGAATGCAAACAGCGTAATTACAATACAAAGAAGAATAAGATGCATACGCCTGAAAAGGTGGAGTTGAGTAAGTTTTGCAAGTTCTGCAACAAGCATACGATTCATCGCGAAACGAAATAATGGTGTACTCACGGGAGTGATCTTATGGCGAGCAAAAAGGGAAAAAGTGCGGTAGACCGCGGCAAAAAAGGAACGAAACGCGCAGTAACGAAAAAAGACGCTAAGCCGTCAATTTTTGCACGTCTGAAAAAATGGTTTGTCAATATCATCATGGAATTAAAGCGCGTCATGTGGCCCGACAAAAAGAAACTGAAGCAAAGCACGTTGACGGTCCTGTTGATCATTGCGCTTTCGACCATTATGATTCTCGTTTTTGATTCTTTGATCGGATTCATTCTGCGCACTACGGGATTCTATTCATCGAAGCCTGCGACTACTCCTGAAATAACGGAACCTCCCGCGATTTCCGATACATTGAATCCCGGCGAGTCTGTCCGGAACATCGGAGTATGATGATGGCGGAGACTTCTGACAAAAACGGCCAAGAAGCGCTCTGGTACGTCATCCACACGTATTCCGGATACGAGAAACGCGTCAAGGCGACGCTTGAGATGATTATTGAGAACCGCGGACTTCAGGATATGATTCAGGAAGTCCTCATCCCTGTCGAGACTGTTCTCGAGATCAAAGACGGGAAACGTCGTACATTTGAACGGAAGATTTATCCGGGATACGTTCTCGTCAAAATGATTCTAACCGACGATATCTGGTATATCGTCCGCAATACGCGCGGCGTCACAGGTTTTGTCGGCCCGTCCAGCACGAATCCCGTACCGCTGACGGATGATGAGCTCGGCATGATGGGGCTTGATTCCGATTGGGAGCCCGTCATGGATTATGACGTAGGTGATGAAGTGCGCATCATCAACGGGCCCCTGGCAGGTTTCGACGGAAAAGTTGACGAGATCAACATCGACAAGAAGAAGGTGACCGTCATCGTCTCGATGTTCGGCCGCGAGACTCCTGTCGAGTTGGAGTTGACGCAGGTCATCCGCCAGCCGTAAGCGGCATCTTCGCCGCGAGTGCGGAAGACTTGCTGTTTTTTAGATATAGATGATGAGACGGCAGAAGATTTCTGCCTTGATCATAATTAAGTCAGTATCCTTAACAGGATCAAAAAGAAATGGGAGGTGGCTCTATGGCTAAACCGATTACCGCCTATGTGAAGCTTCAGATTCCGGCGGGACAAGCGACGCCGGCGCCGCCGGTCGGACCAGCTCTTGGACAACATGGGCTCAATATTGCCCAGTTTGTCAGAGAATTTAATGAACGGACACAAAAAGACATCGGTCTTGTGATCCCCGTCGTGATTACGGTGTATCAGGATCGTACGTATTCATTCATTACGAAAACTCCGCCGGCCCCCGTGTTGCTCAAAAAAGCATGTAACTTGGAAAAGGGATCGGGCGAACCCGATTCAAAAAAAGTTGCGACCGTGCCTTGGTCGGAATGCATACGCATTGCCGAGATCAAGATGGAAGACATGAATGCGTCGGACGTGGAATCCGCCGCGCGCATGGTGGCAGGGACCGCCCGCAGCATGGGCATCGTCGTCGATTACGACAAATAAGAGAGGGGAGGACCTGTCATGAAACGCGGTAAACGTTATATTGAAGCTGCGAAACTGGTTGATCCCCAGAAGACGTACGAACCGGATGAGGCTCTTGAACTTGTGATCAAGAGTGCGACGGCAAAGTTCGATGAGACGGTTGAGATCCATCTTCGCATGGGCGTCGACTCGCGCCGAGCCGATCAGCAGATTCGCGGAACAGTTGTACTTCCCCACGGAACGGGTAAAGAGATGAGAGTGCTCGTGTTTGCCAAAGGCCCTGCGGCAGACCAGGCAAAAGAAGCGGGTGCCGACTATGTCGGGGCGGAAGATCTCGCAGAAAAGATTCAAAAAGAAGGTTGGCTCGAGTTTGACGTTGCGATCGCGACACCGGATATGATGGGTATCGTCGGCCGCCTCGGTCGCGTGCTCGGACCTCGCGGACTGATGCCGAACCCGAAATCCGGCACGGTGACGCCTGACGTGGCGCAAGCCGTCAGTGAGGCGAAAGCCGGTCGTATTGAGTATAGACTCGAGAGACAGAACATCATTCACTGCGTCATCGGCAAAGTATCGTTCGGCGTGGAAAAGTTGCGCGATAACTTTGACGCATTGCTCGATGCCGTGATCAGAGCGAAACCGGCCGCAGCGAAAGGACAATACATCCGTCGCTGCACGCTGGCGAGCACGATGGGCCCCGGTGTTCGCACGAACCCGAAGCTCTCGAAGTAAGACGATCGCCCATCGTATAATGGGCGCAAAACAGAATAATACCTTCAACGCCGAAGAAAGCAGGAATCGTTTTCGATATAAACAGGTCAAGCTGTCCCGCCGAGGTAGATGGACCAACTTTTTGTGCGCCCCTCTGCCATTCGCGGAGGGGTGTTAAATATTTAGAAGGAGGTAAGTGTCGCATGCCCAGTGAAAAAGTACTGGAGAGAAAGAGAAAACAAGTCACATCGCTCGTCGACGAGTTGAAAAACGCAGAATCAATCGTGTTTGCGGACTTTAAGGGTCTAACCGTTAAGCAAGATACTGAAATGCGTGCAGCTTTCAGGAACAAAGGCCTCACATATCGTGTCGTCAAAAACACGATCTCGGAACGAGCATTTGAACAGCTCGGCATCAGAGGGCTGGAAGAGACGCTTAAGGGACCGACTGCCATTGCTTACAGCTCGGAAGACGTCGTTCTCGCTCCGCGCATGGTGCGTGAGTTTACCGAGAAGTTCAGAAGACTTAAGATCAAGGGCGGCGTGATCGGCGGAGAAGTCCATGATATCGATTACATTATGGCGCTGTCACGAGTGGAGTCGCGCGAAAACTTGTACGGTCAGTTGCTTTTCATGATGCTCTATCCGTTGACGGCGTTAGCTCAAGTTGCCGGTCAAATCGCGGAAAAAGGTGCCGAAACCGGTGTCGAGAGAGTTGCCGATTTATTGACGACGGACGGTAAAACCGTTACTGAGGATGAGCCGAAAGAGGCAGATGCCGCTGAGAAAGACGCAAAAGCCGACGCCGAGAAAGCCACGGAAGAAGCGTCCGCCGAAGCAAGTGAAGAAGTGGAGAAAGACGCAGAAGAAGTGTCTTCGTAGCTCCGGAACCAATGAAGCACTAGCAGTCGTATGCATGTTGCTTCCTTACTCTGTCCTAATAGAACATGATGGACAGTAATACTAAAAAATAACAAACAGAGGTTCGCATGAGGCGAACTCGATCTACATCAGGAGGTAGACTGAATATGGGTAACGAAAAACTCGCCGGAATCCTTGAAGACATAAAAGGTCTGACGATTCTTGAACTGAATGAACTCGTGAAAATGATGGAAGACGAATTTGGTGTTTCCGCTGCCGCGATGGCGGTTGCGGCACCTGTAGCCGGCGGTCCCGCAGGCGCAGCGGAAGAAGAAGAGAAGACGGAATTCGACGTCGTTCTCAAGAATGCAGGACAGGCGAAAATCGCTGTCATTAAAGCGGTGCGTGAGATTACGGGACTCGGCTTGAAAGAAGCTAAAGCTCTCGTCGACGAAGCACCAAAGCCGATCAAAGAAAAGGTTAGCCGCGAGGAAGCGGAAGATGCCGCCAACAAGCTTAAGGAAGCCGGTGCGGAAGTCGAGATCGAGTAACGATTCGATTGATAACCGATTCAAATGGAAAAGGGAGGTCGTTTCATGTGAGCAACCTCCCTTTCTTTGTTCATACTATTTGTTAGCGCTCGATTTTTATGTAGCTATACCTATTATGTTCAATAAGACTTCCGAAACTGATCGTTTTTTATAGTTTGAATTGAATATCATCTTCCGCAAAATCATGTGATGGTGCTTCTTTAACTTTGTCTTTCGTTCGTTCTTTGACCTCATAAAAAAGTTCAAACTCGTGCGCCAACCTGTTCACACGCTTCAATAACTGTTTTCTTGCGATGATACCGAGGAAAGTGTTATCTCGTTCCGTGACGCACAGGTAGTTGGAGTTGACTAAAACGTGGAGAACATCCTCGAAAGGGGAGTCCCTGAAAACGCGAGGTACATTATTCGTCATGACCTCTTTCACTTTTCGAACGGGCAGAAGATCCCAATTATAGTCTTCGTTATCGAGCAAACCGTTGATGATAGACGGCATGGTAATAATGCCCGCGACGCGGGACGATTCATCTAAAACGGGAACCGACGTAAAGCCGACACTTGAGAGCAACAATAATGCATGAAGGAGTGTGTTTTCAGTTCTAACGGTGGCACACTGAGCGGCATCAATCATCAACGAGTCTTCACCTTGTAGTAAAAATCTCCCGATATTACGTCCAATCATTACCGATCCTTTCAATTATTGCGCGCCGGAGAAGTTCTCGGCGTGCGTTTGAAGTGACGCCACAACGAGATAGTCTTACGTTGAAAGATAGAGGAGCACAACAAAAACAATTTTCTTCAAGTGGTTGTTCGAAGAAAAAATATAGCCCCCCTCCTTTGTCACTATTCATATTGTACAGTAGAAGTGCAGGAAGATGGCAAACAAATTGTGAACAATGAGATCATCGATGTAACAAATTAGTCGCGCGCAAAAACTACAACGGTGATAAAATACTAATATGGATTCTCACTCAGTAAAACTTGATGAAGCAAATCGCCTTCTCGATGCCGGGCATTTTGCGAAGGCGTTGGAACTTTTGTCGGAACTAATTCAAGAAGTTCCGTCGAAAACCTCTCTCAAAGCTCTTGCACGTTTGGCCGAGGTACGTGCTTTGATTGGTTTAGGCAACCTTGATGACGCACTTCATTTGGTTGAGCGAATGCTTGACGTAAGCGAACGCAAAGTCTACCGGAATCTGTGCCCCTATTTTTTGCATGAGCGGGCAAGAATAGCGCATACTCTTGACGATAAACAGAGTGCCATCGCTTACTACCGTGAAGAATTGCTCTATCTGTCGTCATCCATGCCCCGTTATTTCGCCAGACTGGCCGAGAATTACATCGCGCAGGGGACGATCTTTCTTGAATTGGGTGATCGGGCGGAATGTGACATCTATTTGAGGCTAGCGCATGATTACGCCGACAGAGGTACATCAGATAGGGCATACGCGGCGTTGTTGACATTGAAGGGGCGCTGTTGTTTGACGGATGGCGAAGTATCGAAGGCGCTCGAACTTTTTTGCGAAGCGCGTGATCTGTATGTAATGAACGGATTAATTCATGAGTCGACGTATTTAGAGAAGATAATCTCTGAACTTCGACAATGACAAGAGACAGATACTTATGGGCGAAGACAAAAAACAGATTCAACTGAATGCTCAGAAAACCGGTAAGGGAACTATTTTGGAAGGACCGATTGTCCCGGTCCTTTTTTCTGTTTCCGTTCCGCTGATGGTTACGAACTTTATCAATGCAGTATACAATCTGACAGATGGGCTTTGGGTCGCTCAGCTCTCGCTTGTCGAGTTTTCTGCAACGAGCTTTATTTGGCCTCCACATTACCTTTTTATTTCACTGGGTATCGGCATTTCGATTGCAGGCACGGCGATCATTTCGCAACTGATCGGCGCGGGTGAGCGTGAACGAGCAGAGTCGTATGCGACGCATGTCTTTTATTTTTGTCTTTTCATAGGCGCATTCTTTTCCATTGTCGGTTATTTTTTATCGCCTTCGATTGTCAGATGGATGGGCGCAACGGGAGCTTTGCGAGAATCGGCGACAAAATACTTTTCTATTTTGATGACCGGTTTTGTGTTTGAGATGGTTTATCTGTCCTTCTACGCGATATTGGGAGCTCAAGGTAAGACACGCGTGACAACAAGAATCAGTGCGATTTCTGCGGTGTTGAATATTGTTCTCGACCCATTGTTCATATTTACCCGAATTCCCCTTATCAATCTTCTCGGACTAGGGTTGGGGATTGCGGGCGCCGCGTGGGCGACTGTTATTTCGCAGGTGGTGCGCATGATACTAGGGGCGGTGGCAATTCGATCAAATGTCAACGAAGTGAGACTGCGTTTAAAAAACACCAAACTGACGTCAATGCAATTTGTAAGGCTCGCTCGTACTGGGTTTCCCACGGCATTGGGGCAATCAAGTGCGGCGCTTGGGTTTACGCTCATGCATTCTCTTATTGTTGCCTACGGAGATGCGACGATTACCGCATACGCCGCTGTCAACCGCGTCAACAGCTTTATCATGATGCCGGCGTCCGGAATTGGTGGCGCGTTGACGCCGCTTGTCGGACAGAACATGGGCGCGGATAATCGTGAGAGGGCTCGAGATTTCGCGCGTGCCGCTTTCCGGTATATCACATATTTCACTCTTATCGGCGGTGCCGCGATGTGGTTTTTGCGCCATCCTATATTGTCGCTTTTTATTCGCGAAACGGGCGTACATGCCGACCTCGTTTGGGAGCAATCGCTGGAATACGTCATTTATAGTGCGCTTATGACTCCTGCGATGGGATATTTCAACGCGTTTTCCGGGATTTTCAGCGGGGCGGGGTATCATCGGTATGCCGCCTTTATTTCCATTTTGCGATTATGGGGTTTTCGTCTGCCGCTCATTTTCCTGTTTAAAACATTTACCAATTTCGGAGCGACCGGCTTGTGGATTTCCATGCTTGCTTCAAATATTCTCATTATTCTTGTGGGTATCATTCTCTATAAGAAAGGCAAGTGGTATACGAATCCAATCGTCCGCCATTAGCTGTCGTATGCCATGGCATGTATAGATCGAACGTGTAGAACGGATTGTTTATAAAGGAACGTTCAGCGATGCACCTCTCCGCACGATTACTTATAATTAATAAGCGATGAAGTGATTTGATGGTGTGCTCATAGACAAGTTCCCTCTATGATCAGATTTCTAGGCAGATGGAGATGAGGTATAGATGATGACTGTTATTTCTCAGTTTTCGGCGATGTTTCTTAAACCGGTAACGTTGCCATTTGTCTGTGCGAGTGCGCAACCGTGGGTGATCGTATTGATTGCCGTCGGCGCTATTCTACTCGTTTATTTATGGTTCGAGTTGTCTCTCGGACGTGTCTTGTTTCGTTATGCGACGAAACCTCCTGAAGGGCAGGAGGATACAGGTAGCAGATCTTACGTTTCTGAGGAAGCTGTCGCCTACTTCAAAACTGCTCAGAAGGTCAGAGAGGGACTCTTGACTGGCGATGAGATTGAACTTGAAATTGAACGAGACGGCCTTAAACTCAGAGGTATCTATATTCCCGCATTTGCGGAATCAATGGGAGATCATGCGTTCCAGAACGGATGCGCCATTATTGTCCATGGTTGGCGCGATGTAGGCGGGACGAGAATACTCGATGCGCGACCATATCTTGAGGCGGGCATCTCTGTTTTCCTCCCTTCGCTTCGAGCGCATAAACCGAGTGATGGGAAGAGAATTGATGTCGGATGCAAGCACTATGATGATTTATTTGCTTGGATGGATGAGATAGATAAGCGATTGGGCGAAAACGCTCCTGCATGGTACGTGTTCGACGGACTGTCGATGGGCGCCGCTACGGTTTTAACGGCGACTGGCGATGATCGATTCCCTGAGAACGTGGTCGCCGTTATCGCAGATTGCGGGTTTACATCGCTTGTCGAGCAGGGCAAATGGCTTACGCGCGGTATGAATCTTATTCTGCGCGGCCCTGCCATCTTTTTTGCGAAAATAATTTTCTATTTCGTAATGGGTTATAAGTTGCACGATCCGACCGCACTTTCCGCTGTGGCGAGGGCGACTGTCCCGATCTTCATCATTCACGGTAGTGACGATAAATTCGTACCGACGTGGATGTCGGAGAAATTGATCGAAGCGTGCTCTTCCGAGCTGAAAGAATATTGGGTTGTCGAGGGAGCACAGCACGCCTGTTCGGCTTTTGTCGCAGGATCGGAATATCCGAGAAGAAAGCTCCTATTTATCGAGAAGGCAATGTCGTGGAGGAAAACTCAAGCATAAAACTCATAAGGGTCTCCTGTCTGGTGATGGCAAACTGGCATGGAACCGACCTATAGCGATCGGCATAACCTTTTTAGATGATGGGTATGCTGGTTTTGTCAATTTACTTACAAAATGTTTCCGCTGAGAGACGAATAAACTGTAAAGATTCGTACGATAATTGTTTGACGTTCAACAGCTCAAGTGATAGCTTTAAGGTGAGTTTAGCATTGCAGGTTTGTGTGTCAGAAAGGGCAGTGGCTATATCGCTGAATTACTCGCTAATGTTCATGGAAACCTGTCGTTAATCGATCTGATTAAAGGATGTGTCGATCTATTTCACTGCCCCGCAAATGATTAAATAAAGGAGTCCCGACGATGGAATGGAATGTGCAAAAGATGAAAAAGCAGGAACGGTTGCAGCGCGCTTCGCATATGATGCGCGGGAAGATCATTCAAGCTGAGAATATTGTCCCTGTGTTGGAATCAGTTGTCTATCCGAACGATCGCGTTGTCCTCGAAGGTGACAACCAGAAGCAGGCGACGTTTCTTTCACAGGCGCTTGCTTCGGTAGACCCGGCGATCGTGCACGGTCTGACCATGTTGATCCCTGCCGTTTCCCGAGAAGAGCACCTAGACCTTTTTGAGAAGGGTATCGCGCGTGAACTTAATTTCGCATTTGCAGGCATGCAGAGTGTGCGGTTGGCAAAGATGTTGGAAGACAATCAGTTGAAGATCGGATCGATTCACACATATCTTGAATTGTATGCGAGGCTGCTCGTCGATCTCATTCCCAATGTTTGTCTTGTCGCCGCGGAGATGGCAGATGAAGACGGCAACCTTTTCACCGGATACAGTACGGAAGATACGCCTATCCTCGTCGAAGCGACCGCATTTAAGGACGGCATTGTCATTGTGCAGGTCAATGATATCGTCGAAAAGGGCGTACTGCCGCGTGTTGATATCCCGGGTGACTGGGTCGATATTGTCGTCCGCTCGGATGAGCCGTACCAGATGGAGGCGCTTTTTACGAGAGATCCTGCGAAGATTCGCGAATCGCATATTTTGATGGCGATGATGACGATCAAGGGGATCTATGCCAAACATGGCGTGATGTCGCTCAATCACGGCATCGGATATAACGGGGCGGCGATCGAACTCATTTTGCCGACGTACGGTGAAAGCCTCGGCTTGAAAGGAAAAATTTGCCGTCACTGGGTACTCAATCCGCATCCGATGATGATTCCCGCGATTGAAAAAGGCTGGGTGGAGAGCATCTATGCATTTGGCGGCGAAAAAGGTATGGAAAAGTACACGGAGGCTCGCTCCGATATCTTCTTTACGGGGAATGACGGGACGCTCCGCTCCAATCGCGCTTACGCACAGTTGGCGGGACTTTACGGCATCGATTTGTTCCTTGGCGCGACGTTGCAGATGGATTATCTTGGCAACTCGTCGACGGTGACGAGCGGCAGGCTCTCCGGATTCGGCGGAGCGCCGAATATGGGTCATAACACGCGAGGACGTCGTCATTCATCGCCGGCGTGGAAAGAAATGATGGCGAACCCCGGTCGTTCCCTCATAGGCGGGAAAAAGCTCATCGTCCAGATGTTGTCGAGCAGCGGACGGTTCGGGAACAATTTCGTCCCGGAGCTCGACGCTGTCGAAATCGGACGGAATGCCGGTTTGGACAGCGTGCCGGTCATGGTTTACGGTGAAGATGTGACGCACGTCGTGACGGAGCAGGGAATTGCGTACCTCTATCTCGCTGAAAGTGAAGATGAGAGGACGACACTGATGGGCGCCGTTGCGCAAGGGACGCCGATTGGCGACATGGCGAGTCCTGCCGTGGTTGAAAGGCTGAGAAAAGCCGGCAAAGTGGCGCTTCCCGATGATCTGGATATCGACCCCGCGCTCGCGACGAAAGACCTTCTCGCGGCGAAATCGCTCGATGAACTTGTTGAATGGTCCGGAGGTCTTTATGAGATCCCAGACAGTTTTAAGAAATGACAATTAATGATTTGAAAGATAAAGGAGGATACGGACTTGCTTGATGATAAACAACATGCATTGCTTGACATGAAGAAAACTCTCTCTTCGGGTGGCGGTGAAGCGGCGATCGAACGCCAGCACGCACGCGGAAAGATGACGGCACGTGAACGCATTGAAAAGCTTCTCGATGAAAAGAGTTTCGTCGAGACGGGGCTTTTCGTCAAACACAGGGCGACAAACTTCGGCATGGATACGAAAAACGCCCCTGGTGACGGCGTCGTAACAGGTTACGGTACGATCGACGGGAGGCTCGTCTTTGTCTCGGCTCAGGATTTCACCGTGATCGGAGGCTCATTGGGCGAAATGCACGCCGATAAGATCGTGCGTACGCAGGAAGCGGCGCTCAAGGTCGGTGCTCCGATGATTGCCATCAACGATTCCGGCGGTGCGCGTATTCAGGAAGGCGTCGATTCCTTGGCGGGATACGGTCGCATCTTCTTCAACAACACGAAGGCGTCAGGTGTCATTCCGCAAATTTCCGTCATTATGGGACCCTGTGCCGGTGGAGCCGTCTATTCGCCGGCGCTCACGGATTTTGTGTTTATGGTCGACGAAACGAGTGAGATGTTTATCACGGGACCGCAGGTCATTTTGGCCGTTACCGGAGAAGAAGTCTCATCCCAGACGCTCGGTGGTGCGATGACGCACAATAGCGTGAGCGGCGTCGCGCATTTTCGCGCTTCCAACGAAGAGGAGTGTCTCGCCCAAATTAAACAATTGTTGAGCTTCTTGCCTCAAAACAATCTCGAAAGACCGGCGCGCACTGAATGTTTCCGCGATCCCAATGAAATGATCAGGGAGCTGAACACGCTCATCCCGCAGGATCCCCGTACACCGTATGACATGAAAGAATTGATTTACGCACTGGCGGACGACGGTGCACTGTTCGAGGTTCAACCTTATTATGCGCAAAACATCATTACTGGATTTATACGCTTGAACGGTGAAAGCGTCGGCGTCATCGCCAATCAACCGCGTGTGATGGCGGGTTGTCTCGACATCAACGCATCCGATAAAGCATCGAGATTCATCCGTATGTGTGACGCATTCAACGTGCCCCTTTTGACGCTCGTCGATGTCCCGGGATTTCTCCCCGGTACGCAACAGGAGTACGGCGGGATCATTCGTCACGGCGCGAAAATGTTGTACGCTTACAGTGAAGCAAGCGTGCCGAAAGTGACAGTGATCACCCGTAAAGCTTATGGTGGTGCCTATATCGGCATGTGTTCAAAGCATCTTGGAGGCGATATCGTGCTCGGTTGGCCAACCGCTGAGATTGCCGTCATGGGCGCGGAAGGGGCGGCGAATATTATATTCTCGCGCGAGATTCGCAACGCCGATGATCCGGAAGAAAAACGCAATGAGAAGATTGCCGAATACTCCGAGGCGATGATGAACCCGTTCGTAGCTGCTGAACGCGGCTACCTCGACGATGTGATCTTGCCTGAGGAGACGCGCCAGCGACTGATCTCATCATTCGACTCGTTGCGCGGTAAGCGCATAACGACAATTGCCAAGAAACACGGCAATATCCCTTTGTAGAGGTGAGAGTATGACGCCGGATAATATGACACTGGTTGGTAGCGTTGTTTTGTCGATCATCTATATGGTTTTTGTTTTCATCGTGTTGCTCGTGATCTCTTACTTAGTGGATATCACGGCATTCATTTTGAAAAGAAAACAGAGAAAGAGTAAGGAAGATTCTAGTTCTTCCGATCTGAAAGTATCGGAATTTTCTATATCGGACGCTTCTGATATGAAGATGAATCCGAAAAAAATCGCCGCGCTATCTGCAGCGATTCAGGCCTATGCGGGCGATGATGTCAAGCTGGTCGTCCGCCGTGTTTATCGTGAATCTGCGGGGCTTTCAGGATGGGAAGCTGCCGGGATGGAAGAGTCGCTCAGGCGCTCGTTATAAAGAGAAAGGGTTAATCGTATGTCCACAGTTAAGACGTTTCGTATCGTCATTGATGGAGATGAATATTTTGTTGAAGTAGAGGAAGTCAAATCGGAGAGCGCAGTGTCGATGCCGCGACCTGTAAAGGCTATACCCACGGCGGCACCCGTCGTATCGGCTCCGAAGGCGACCCCGCCTCCTGTGGCAGCATCTGGCGGAGATATCGTCAAAGCTCCGTTGCAGGGCACCATTCTAAGCGTCGATGTCGCGCCCGGTGATAAGGTGAAAGCCGGTGACATTCTCGTCGTGATTGAAGCGATGAAGATGGAGAATGAAATCGTCGCTCCGCATGACGGTGAAATTGCCAAAGTTCACACCAGCAAAGGTGTCGTTGTTTCCTCGGGCGATCTTCTTGTCACATTCAAATAGGAGTCTTCTATGCTCGACATACTCGCAGATTTTTATAAGAGCACTGGCGTCACGGAGCTTTTCCGTTTCGATACGGAGCTCTTCGGCGTGATGATTCCCGGGAAGCTGATCATGGTGGTGATCGCGCTCATTTTTATCTACCTCGCTGTAAAGAAAGG
>JAAZKT010000033.1 GCA_012799695.1 Clostridiaceae bacterium | reverse complement strand
TTACGCCGTACTGTCAGAAAAGTCAAACAGTTCAAGTAACGGGTTGTATGGTTCGTCCGAGTCGAGGTCGTCCTGCGATGAATCCAAGTCAAAGGACCATGCATCGCGATAATCTTCCGGTCTGATACCGCGCATTCTCATGAACGATTCGAAATCCTCTCTCGTTTCCTGCACAAATCCGATATCAAGCGCATGCTTCTCATATTCAGTTCGAGCGATTTTTTCATCGGCCGTTGCATTAAGTAGCGGCATATTGGCAGGCACGACAGGCACGGAACTGATCTCGCGATAACGCTTCAGACCTGTTCCGGCAGGAATCAGTTTTCCGATAATGACATTTTCCTTCAAACCTTCGAGCGGGTCGATCTTGCCCTTAACGGCGGCGTCCGTGAGAACTCGCGTCGTCTCCTGGAAGGATGCGGCGGATAGGAATGACTCCGTCGCAAGCGAAGCCTTCGTGATTCCGAGCAGAATCTGCGTTCCCGTCGCAGGTTTCAACTCCTGTTCCTCCGCCTCTTTATTCGCGCTACGGAATTCCGCCATATCGACGATACTTCCGGTCAGAAGCTGCGTATCGCCCGGATCCTCGATCCTATACTTGCGCAACATTTGTCTCACAATGATCTCAATGTGCTTGTCGTTGATTTCAACGCCGTTGTTCTTATACACTTTGAGAACTTCCGCAATGATGTATTTTTGAACACCGCGCGCACCCTTGATTTTCATGATGTCGTGCGGGTTAACAGAACCGTCTGTCAAGAGATCGCTCGCTTCGATGACATCACCGGAATCAACAATGAGAGGTGTTGAGATCGAAATTGAATACGTCTTCGTCTGGCCGTCTTCCGCCGTCACCGTGACTTCGCGGCGACGTCTCTCTGTCTCGACGACCTGGACGGTTCCGCCCAATTCAGAAATAATCGCCTGTCCTTTCGGCTTTCTCGCCTCGAACAGCTCCTCAACACGCGGGAGACCCTGCGTAATGTCACCGCCCGACGCGATACCGCCCGTATGAAATGTACGCATGGTCAGTTGCGTTCCCGGCTCGCCGATCGATTGCGCCGCCATGATGCCTACAGCTTCACCGACGACGGCAAGACCGCCGGTCGCGAGATTACGTCCGTAGCATTTTGCGCAGACGCCCTTGTCGCACTCGCAAGTGAGATTGCTTCTGATAGCTACTTTTCCGATGTTGAGTTGTTCGATCTTCATCGCCATCGTATTGCTGATCATCTCATTGCGATCAACGAGCACTTCGCCCGTCTTGGGATGAATGATCGGACGGGCGGCAAAACGCCCCTCGATACGATCTGCGAGTTTCTCGACGACACGCTTGACTTTACCGCCCACAATGACAGGCGAAACTTCGACGTAATCTTCCGTTCCGCAGTCTTCCGTGCGGATGATGACGTCTTGCGAAATGTCGACCAAACGCCTCGTCAAGTACCCAGAGTCTGCCGTTTTCAACGCCGTGTCTGACAGCGATTTGCGTGCGCCGTGTGACGAAATAAAGAACTCGAGCACGTTCATCCCTTCGCGAAGGTTCGACTTGATCGGGATCTCGATGGTGCGCCCCGACGTGTCGGTCATATTGCCGCGAATACCCGCCAACTGCTTAATCTGGTCGATATTACCTCTCGCACCCGATTGAGACATCATATAGATCGGATTGTAGATGCCGAGTTTCTCCTTAAGTGCTTCCGTGATGTCATCCGTCGTCTTGCGCCAGATACCGACAACGGCTTCATAACGCCCATTTTCGTTCAGTAATCCAAGCTGATACTGTTTGTTGATATATTCGACGCGCTCTTCCGCGACTTTGATCAATTTATCTTTGACCTCGGGTACAACCATATCGAAAATGCCAATCGAAACGCCGCCCACCGTCGCATAGTGGAAGCCCATTTCCTTGATCTCATCAAGGACGGCAGCTGTCTCCGTAATACCGCGGATGTCGATACACCGCTCAATAATGACGGCAAGTTCCTTCTTTCCTACGGTGAAATCACATTCGAGCGCCACTTGGCTCGCATCATCATCGCCGCGCTCAACAAAACCGAGATTCTGCGGAATGATGCTGTTAAACAGAAAACGTCCGAGCGTCGATTGAACGATGCCGCGATAGCGTTTGCCGTTATTCTCAACTTTACGGAGTACACGGATCTTCTGTCCGAGCGTGATCATCCCTTCGCCATATGCCATTTCGGCTTCCTCAACGCTTGAGAAAGCAGGCAGAGGCGCCTCTTCCGGAACATCGGGGTTCGGTTTCTCGATCGTCAAGTAATAGCAACCGAGAACCATATCCTGTGTGGGCACCGTAACAGGTTTTCCGTCCTGAGGTTTTAGCAGGTTATTCGATGACAGCATCAAATAGCGCGCCTCGGCCTGCGCCTCAGCGGAAAGCGGCACGTGTACCGGCATCTGGTCACCATCAAAGTCTGCGTTAAAAGCCGTACAGACGAGCGGGTGCAAATGAATAGCTCGACCTTCGACAAGGATCGGTTCAAATGCTTGAATCCCTAGCCTATGCAACGTCGGCGCGCGATTCAGAAGGACGGGATGGTCCTTTATGACCTCATCCAGCATATCCCAGACGATGTCGCCTCCGCGCTCCACTTGCCTCCGGGCGGACTTGATGTTCTGCGCATAGCCGTGGCGCATAATTTCACGCATGACAAATGGCTTAAACAGCTCAAGCGCCATCTCCTTGGGAAGACCGCACTGATGCAATTTCAGCTCGGGACCGACAACGATGACAGAGCGTCCGGAATAGTCGACGCGCTTGCCCAACAGATTCTGACGGAAGCGTCCCTGCTTACCCTTCAACAAGTCGGAGAGCGACTTCAACGGTCTGTTACCGGCACCGGTAACTGGTCGCCCGCGTCGACCGTTGTCGATCAGGGCATCGACGGCTTCCTGCAACATTCTCTTTTCGTTGCGGACAATAATGTTCGGAGCCCCAAGTTGCAGAAGTTTATTCAAACGGTTGTTCCTGTTGATCACGCGACGATACAGATCGTTCAAATCCGATGTCGCAAAACGTCCGCCGTCAAGCTCGACCATGGGACGCAGTTCAGGCGGCAGGACGGGCAGAACATCGAGCACCATCCAACTCGGTTCGTGACCGGAATTTCTGAATGCCTCAACGACTTCAAGGCGCTTGATGATACGCGCCTTGCGCTGACCGCGCGCGCCGGCCTCAAGCTCCTCACGGAGCCCTTGGGCGAGGCTTTCAACGTTGATTTCCGCGAGCAAATCGCGAATCGCTTCCGCTCCCATCTTGGCGACGAAAGAATTGCGACCGAATTCCTGAACAGCTTCGCGGTAATCGCGCTCGTTGATGATTTGCATTTTGGCGAACGATGTCTTTCCCGGGTCAATCACGATATATGCCGCGAAATAAATGATCTTCTCAAGATTGCGCGG
>JAAZKT010000133.1 GCA_012799695.1 Clostridiaceae bacterium | reverse complement strand
AGGCTAGCCCGTCTTTGTCAAACGGGTGTTGATAGATTTTTCGACAAAGGAAAGTTAAGCTCGCTTCTTCATAAGTAACGCTTTTACCTATTGCGACAGGCGTGAGATTTGCCATCTCCACTTTGTTTACATCGCGGCCGGAGTGAGATCCCATGTAACCCAATGCTTTCTTATACCTTGGAGGGAAAAAGCTGACTGTAAAAGTCTCATTTCTGATTAAGAAATCACATGTGTGACGTGCCGGATGTACGTACACCGTTAAGATGGCACCGTTCTTTCTCTGTCTTGTCCACAGGGTGCCCATGCTGCCCCAACCAATCGTGCAGGAATTGAAATGCTCCATGTTTCCTGCTGTTACGAGTGCCCACTGGTTTCTGAAAAGGTCGAATACCTTGTAATCTTTTTCTTCATAATTGCCCATAGAATCATACCTCCTCAGAAAATCACTTTTTATTACGATTATAGAGGATATCAGAGCTTACAAATGCGAGATAGTGAAGAGAGCAGTTTTTCTGGACGAGTTTTGTAATGTCCCAACGGAGTGGAGGAGATCGGATATAATGGCTTTAGGCGTTGATAGAAATGGGAGGATATCCGTCTCCCCCGCATCCGTCAGAACACTCGGTGTAAATATTTCACCTTAGAATGGTTCTTCAAAAGTATGGCGTGGCCGTCTCGATTTGGGTGAACGCCTATGGACAGTCTATAGGCCCTCGAATCCAAGTTCCTTGAGAACAGATTTCGGGAATTCGAAACGTACCGTGATGTCGGGGTTGACGACTTGGCAGAACTTTAGTTCACCGACGAGCGTCATAAGGCGCCCCGCGTCACCTTCTTCCAGTCCTGCGACTTTTGTCAGAAAGTCGAACATCTCATTGATCGCTGTTTGGAAAGCTTCCTCGGGGTTTGCCGAGCTTGCGACCGTTGCATACAGCATCTCTGTTTCGATGAACGGGGTGGGGAGGTTCTCGACATTTGCGACGGCGATTGTCAGCGTTACCTTGGCGGGAGTCTCTCCGCCACAGACGAGGACCTCTCCATCACCCATGAGCGAATGTATATCGCCGCATCCAAAGAGAGCACCAGGGACGGCCGCGCGGAGATAGAGCGCGGTGCCTTCTCCGATCAGCTTGCAATCCATGTTGCCACCGTGATTGCCCGGCATGCCGTTCGCGATGTTGCCTTCTTCGGGTGCTACGCCGATGACGCCGACCATCGGGTCGATCGGGAAGCTCAAAGTTCCTTTTTCTGTTTTAATAATGAGCTTTCCTTCCTTAATCTCCGACACGTGAGTCGTTGTCTTCGTCAAGCCTTGTACACGTCCTGCGCCGGGGATCGTGACCATCACGGTAGGGCCGGTTAGCTCAACCTTTTCGATTTTGACGCGTACAAGGTCGCCGGGTTTCACGCCTTCAACAAAGACTGGCCCGGTCGCCGGGTTGATAGCATCCCAATTGAGTTTTTCGATTGTGTCTTCGTTGGAACTCAACTGGTTGGAAAAACAATCGCATGTCTCAAGGCTAAACAATTCGTTCTGCTCAACGACGAGCTGAGGTGTCATGTTAGGTGAAAAAGCGTAAAAGACTTTCTCGTTGCTTAGTGATTTCATTTCTTTCCCTCCTTATTTGTCAAATTGATTCAGTGGTTGTTAATTTGAGCCCCGACGAAAAACGCGTCGACAGAGTTTCGTGATGCTGCTCCAGGAAAGTTCGCTGCCTCCCGTGATGCCTCGTGGTCTCCAGATCAGGAAAATGATCATGAAAATCGCGAGCACGATTTCCGTAGTTCCCGAGGCCTCAAAACCGCTTTTCGTGAGGCCGAGCTCGACCTGTCGCAAACCTTGGCGAGCAAGCGTGACGACGAGTGTGCCGAAGAATGCTCCCGATACGGACATCGTGCCTCCGATGACGAGCATTGACAGGACGACGAAGAGTTCCTGCATGTAAAAAGATGCCGCCGTAATCGACAAGATGTAATGTGAGAACAATCCTCCCGCAAATCCGCCGATAAAGGCGCTGATGACGTAGCCGACATAGCGCGTGGCGACTAAATTGATGCCGCTTGAGCGGGCGGCGTATCTGTCGTCGCGTGTCGCCCTTAATTTCAAGCCAAGGGAGGATTCCTTGTAATAATAGACGGCTGCGATGACGAATATCGCCACTACCAAGGCAGCCCACAATGTCGTTTGGCGCGAATGTCCGAGTGTGAATGTGCGCGGGCCGTTGGTAACTTCGGACCATTGAGAGAGGATGACGTTGAACACAATCAATAGCGCGAATTGAGTAATCGCACCGACTGAATCAGACAGACGCATCAAAGGCCATGCGACGATCGCCGCGATTAGCGTGGCGAACAGTGCGCCCCCGATTAGTGCCAGGGGAAAGGGCAGGTGAAGGTCGACAAGAAACGGATACATCGTCGGAAGCTGTAAAGCCTTGACGTCGGGATCCATCGAAAAGATCGCAGACGCGAATGCTCCGATGCCGATATACCCGACGTAACTCCAATTCAGGATTCCCGAGTTGCCCATGTAGAGCTGGAAGCCGAGCACCATGATCAGCGTGATTGTGCTTGAGGTGAACATATCCTCGATGAGAGGCATGTTCAGCCACCAGATGAAGGATCCGATGATGGCCAAAATCCCAACCAAAATAACAACTGTTGACCATTTGTTGGCAAAACTGAAATAGGCTTCCGATTTTTTTATAGAAATGACGCTTAATGCGTTGCCCTGTGGGGACTTATGACTTAGAACACTCATCCGACACGCTCCTCCTCATAGCTTCCTCTGACTAATCCTTCAGGCTTCAACACGAGGAACGAGATTACGATGACAAACATGATGGCGTCTCTATATGACAGGAGCGAAGTTGGAAGCACTAACGACAGGACATTGGCGACCAGAGCGTAGAGATACCCTCCAATCACGGAGCCCACTAGGGAATGCATTCCCCCGATCACGATGGCGATAAAGCCGACCAAGAGGGGTGTCGCTCCCATGAACGGTTCGACCGATCCCGTCCGCACCGACCAGAAGACGGCGACAACGGCGGCAAGGATACCGCTGATAATAAAGGCGACGGAAATGACAAGATTAGCCGGAACGCCCATTAACCGTGCGGTCACGAAGTTTTCTGATGCGCCACGCATGGCGATGCCGAGGGGTGTGCGCTTCATGATGATGAGCAGGACGACGAGAAGGATGAGCGTCACGCCGATGAGCAAGAGGTTGCGAAGCGGTGTGATTACACCGAACAAGCTGACGTTCAGGTTGAAGAATGCCGGAACTGATACTGCTTTCGAGCGCGGGCTGATGCCAATCTGAAAGATACGCTGCAAGATGACACTGATCGCAAACGAAGATACTAGGAGCGCGTCGAGTGATCGTCCGCGGAAGGGGCGAAAAGCCACGAGTTCGCTTAAATAACCAACACCGACGCCAACGAGAATGATCAACAAAAACATGATTGGCCAAGGAATGTTCGTAAACACGCTCATGAAATAAAATGCGTAGGCGCTGATCGTGATGTATTCGCCGTAAGCGAAGTTGATCAGTTGACAGATGCCGAAGATGAAGACGAGTCCTAACGAAATCAGTGCGTAAAGACTCCCCATGCTAAGGACATTGATGGCGAATTCAATCAGAATATCCAAATTCATGATTCCGAACCTCCTTCGTAGCCTCCGAGGTAGACAGCTTCCACGTTGATGTCACGAGTCATATCGCTTGGTCGACCGGCGTATTCGACATGTCCGTTCGAGAACAGATAAGTGCGGTCGGCGAGGGAGAGTGCCCGCGTGACATTTTGCTCGACGAGCAAGATTGTCATCCCGCGCGCTTTCAGTTCCGCGATCAAATCGAACACTTGGTCGACACGGGTCGGCGACAGACCGAGAGACGGTTCGTCCAGCATGAGGAGATCCGGCCGCGAAATAAGTCCGCGTGCGATAGCCAACATCTGTTGCTCGCCACCCGAAAGTAATCCTCCGGCTTGGTGATAGCGTTCTTTCAGAATAGGAAAGAGTTGAAAAAAGTCCTCAAGGTCAGAGGTATATTGTTTCTGATGATAGCGACCGAAGGCGCCGATGCGAAGGTTTTCTTCAACGGTCAGCGTCGGGAATATGTCACGGCCTTCCGGCACAAGTGCCATTCCTAGTTTGTGGAGTTGCTCCGGCTTTTTACCGGTGACGTCTTTGTTTTTGAAGCGGATGGACCCCGAGCGCGGTTTTAAGACACCGGAAATAGCTTTTAAGACAGTTGATTTGCCCGCGCCGTT
>JAAZKT010000032.1 GCA_012799695.1 Clostridiaceae bacterium | reverse complement strand
TTTACAGAAGATCCTGCGAGATCTTTTTATCTTCTTTTTTCCCATGCGATTTTTCGCAAAAAGACGGCAGATATTGGTTGCGACAGCGTAATAAAATTCTAACAGCTGATTCGTTCAGTGGACCCTAATTAGCTTGAAATAAAACAGAAACTCGTCTAAAATGGAATCATATTCCGGAAAGGACGAGATTTATGAGTTATATTACACGCGAAGTAGAAGAAGCCGTAAAAATTATGGCAGAGTCATTTAAAATTGTTCTTATAACAGGTCCCCGGCAGGTCGGAAAGTCGACTATGTTAAAGGAGTTGTGCGGGGATGATTATGCCTATGTTACTTTAGATGATATAAACAATCTTCAGAGTGCGCAAAACGACCCGAAACTGTTTTTTATCAATCACCCGGGAAGGCTGATTATAGATGAAGTTCAATATTGCCCGGAATTGTTTGTTGAGCTGAAACGGATCGTTGATGAAAAAGATGAGACAGGGCAGTTCATATTGACAGGTTCACAGACATTTTCTTTAATGAAGAACGTAAGCGAAAGTTTGGCAGGCAGAGTTGGAATTATGGAACTTAAGCCTTTATCGACCCGCGAGATTTTAAAACAAGAAAAAAATACTCCGTTTAAGCCATCTGTTGAGCTGCTTCAATCACTTGTGTCGGATATCTCGTACGGTGAACTTTGGAAAATCATTCACCGCGGTTCTATGCCGGAGCTGTACAAAAGCCCCCAATTGAATACGGAAGCATTTTATGCCTCCTATGTATCAACGTTTGTTCAAAGAGACGTAAGACAGCTGACTGCCGTTCAGAATTTGCGGCTTTTTAATCGTTTCATTACGGTTTTGGCGGCAAGAACGAGTCAGGAACTAAATTATGCCGCAATTGCCAAAGAGGTTGAGGTGGATCAGAAGACGATAAAATCTTGGATAGGCGTTTTAGAGGCAAGCGGTATGGTGTATATAATTCCGACCTTTTCGAACAATCATCTGAAGCGTGTTACAAAAGCACCTGTTTTGTATTTTTTTGATACCGGGTTGGCGGCGTATCTGGGCAGATGGAAGACTGCGGAAGTACTGCAACACGGCGCATATTCAGGTGCTATTTTGGAAAACTACTGCGTCTCCGAAATTATTAAATCTTACAGCAATCAAGGAATTATAGATTATCCGGTGTATTTTTACAGGGATAAGGATAAAAAGGAAATTGATTTGATTATTGAAGAATCGGGTGTTTTATACCCCATAGAAATCAAGCAATCCGCTGCTCCGGATATAAAAATGACGCAACACATGTCCGTGCTGGAAAAAGCGAAAGGCTATAAGGTGGGTCCAAAAACCGTTCTTGCCCAAGTGGACAGGTACTACCTGCTTGCGGAAGACACCCTTGTTTGTCCTATAAAGGATATTTAGGTTACTATTAACAGCTAAGGTCGCAGAATTATTTGAACACAATCAATTTGAAGAATGCCGGTATAGATAAATTAAGTATAGGGATACAGTCGTTTAATGACAAATAATAACTCGTCTAAAATGGAATCGAATCACTCTTTGCTCTTAAAGATCTAAAATAATTAAATGGATAAAATCTTCGCCTGTTGAAAATCAACTTCATCAATTTTTTTTGTCATGTTGAGGCATTCAAACAGATCATCATCGAGGACTTGACCGTTTCGGTAGACGATCGCACGATTTTGCCTTCCGGAAATCAAACATTCCACAGCTTTAATCCCCATCATCGAAGCGATATATCGATCAAAGTACGTCGGCGCACCGCCTCTTTGAAAATAACCGAGTACCGTCGCTCTGGCTTCAATCTGCGTTTTGTCTTCTATATAGTTGGCAACTTCGATTGAGCTTTCAACAGCGCCTTCCGCAACAATGACAATATAATGATGCTTTCCTCTGTTCCTGGCAGTAAGAATTTTTCCTAATACGTCCCGTTCACGATCAACCGGATGTTCCGGGATTAAAATGATTTCAGCGCCGGTAGCTATCCCGACATGTAATGCAAGATAACCGGTTTCCCTACCCATCACTTCTATGACGGAGCAGCGTTCATGCGAAGAGGCCGTATCTTTTAATTTATCAACAGCTACAATGGCAGTGTTCAGAGCCGTATCGAAACCGATGGTATAGTCGGTGCAACCGACATCATTATCGATCGTTGCCGGAATAAAAATAACCGGAACGCCGACTCTCGCCAAAGCGGTAGCGCCTTTCATCGTACCGTCACCTCCACAGGCAACAACGCCGTCCAAGTCGAAGACTTTTGTCATCTTTGCTGCTTGCTCCAGCCCTTCTTCCGTCATAAAGTGCTCGCTTCGTGCCGTGTTGAGGAAAGTTCCTCCCTGACTCAATTTGCCGGATACGGAACGAGCGTTCAGTTCTACGACTTCGCCCTTATAAAGACCGTGGTATCCTCGTCTGATTCCCATCACTTGTACGCCGGAATTGATGCTGGTTCTTGTCACGGCGCGAATGACACCATTCATCCCGGGAGCATCGCCTCCGCTGGTCAGTACGCCGATTCTTTTACCTTGTTGATTATCCATGTTGTTTCTCCTTACACAGACATTACATTGTCTGCTCCATCTCTTTCGGCTATTAATAAAATGTACTCTTCCGCGGATAGAAAATATCTCTTCACGAATCACATTGTCCTGTTCTATATGCAATCGTACGAGCATGTCTTCTGCAAAATACTCTAGCATAGCGATCAAATTGATAAATTCTTCTTTTGTAAAATTTTTGGGGCGCTGAGAGAGCTCATTCCGATTAGATTTTAACGATATTCTAACGTTCTTTGCCTCTCAAAAGTGTTCAGTTTTTAGATTCGGAGAGCCTTGTAACGTTACGATGGTAATGAAGCGACGCTGCGGTGGTATGATGGACGCATAAGAGATTCATGTATTAATGAATTGCCGAAAGTAAAAGTATAAGTGCTGATACGATACGCTAAAAAATACACGAGATATATTGCCGGACAGCTGTTCTTCGCGACCATCTGGGTATTCTCACAGCTCTTCATACCGCGCTTGATGGTGGACATTGTTGACTCCGGAATCATGGCGGGGAACATGAATGCCATCGTGCATCGTGGACTGCTGATGTTAGCGGCGACCGTTGTAAACATCGTGTCGTTATTGATTTCGATCTACTTCCTCACAAAGGTCACGGCGGGGATATCGAGAGATCTAAGATGTGATTTGTTCGAAAAGATCGTCGACTGGTCCAAGGAGACGAGGACGGGCTTTTCCAACTCCACGTTGATTACGCGAACAGTCAATGATGTTAAACAAGTGGCGAACTTCATTGACTTATCTTTAAGGAAAATATTCACCCTTTCCGTTACGGTTATCGGGGCGCTTGTCGTTTCCTTTTCACTCGATGCCAAGTTGGCTTCAATCATTCTGATTGTCATACCGGCAATCTTGGTTATAGGTTTACTCCTGACGACGAGAGCCCTCCCGCAATATTCCCGCATTCGCCTTTCGATTGACCGAATCAATCAACTATTCAGAGAAAACATACGGGGCATCCGCGTCATTAGGGCCTTTAACAAGTCGGATTACGAGATAAAAGAGTTTGATAAAGCGACCGAAGAAGCGTATGAGGCCAGTGTCAAATCGGAGTCGACGATGATGCTGTTGAGCCCTCTCATTTTGCTCCTTACCAATGTTCTCATTCTCATCATCTTGTTTTTGAGCGGCGGGCGAGTCCAAATAGGCACGATCAAGCTTGGCGTTCTGATTGGCCTGATTGAATACGCGACGATCAGTTTGAATAACATTCAGCAATTCGCATCCATCATTACCATCATCCCCAGGTCGAAAGTGTCGATCGATCGAATCGCGGAAGTTCTGTCTACAGAAGAGATTCTGGAGATCAAAGAGAGGGTATTGGAAACCGATAGAAAGGGAATCAGTTTCGAGGATATTGATTTCTATTATCCCGGCTCCAGAAGGGCGGCTTTGGGAGGCATCACGTTCTGTCTCAGGAAAGGCGAGACGAAGGCATTTATCGGTTCAACGGGAAGCGGTAAGTCAACCATCTTGAAATTGTTACTGAGAGACTATGATGCCTATCGAGGACAGATTTGCCTCAACTGTAATGATATTCAAAGCCTTCCGAGGGAAGAGATCAGTCGGATCGTTACATTCGTTCCACAGTCAAGTTTTTTGTTCTCAGGTACCATTCGAGAAAACATTCAAACGGGCAAGAAGGATGCTACGGATGACGAGATTTGGGAAGTCTTGGATATGGCAGAGATGGGAGATTTCTTCCGGGAATCCCAAGACGGACTTGACACACATATCGCTCAAAACGCCGTCAACTTGTCGGGTGGGCAGAAGCAAAGAATCTCAATTGCCCGCGGTCTCATTCGAGAATCGGATTTCTATGTATTTGATGACTGTTTCTCCGCTTTGGACTATTCAACCGAAAGGAAAATCAGGCAAGCCATCCAAGAGAAATTGGCGGATCGTGGAGTCCTCGTGATCGCTCAGCGCGTGGCGACCGTTCGACATGCTGATGAAATTTTTGTTCTCGATCAAGGGAGAATTCTCGACCGCGGAAGCCACGAGGAATTGGCGGAATGTTCGGAGGTTTACAAAGAAATTCTCGCTTCACAGCTGAAATCCCAAGAGGGGGAAATCAGATGAGTGCGGAACCTAGGCATAACGGCGATAAAAAAGACGAAGGACTGCCCGGAGTTTCCAGAGGAGTCGGCGGCGCGGGACGCGTCTCGGGTCTCTTGACGTCGGGTAATGCAAAAGACGCCAAGGGTACGCTGTTTAGGCTGTTCAAAAATTTAGCCTCGTTCAAGTGGATTTTCTTGGCGGCAATCTTGCTCACATTACTCGCCTCGCTCGCCCAAATAATGATACCGAGAATGATCGGGCAAATCATCAATCTTCTGACCGGGGTATTGACGAAAAAGGCTGTTCTCGATTGGAGGGTTTTGGGAGGCATAGGTCTCTTCCTCTTGGCTTTATACGTTTTGAATTTCGTGTCCAATTACCTTTCAAATGTTTTGATGGTTCGGGTCACTCAAAAGGTCATTAGATCCCTAAGAAATCAAATGCAGGTCAAGCTCAATCGCCTCACATTAAGTTATTTCGACCGTTCTTCGGCAGGAGATATGGTCTCGCTTCTTAGCAATGACTTGGACAACGTGGCGAATACGTTGCAGAGCGGACTTACGAGTTCGTTGTCGGCGCTCGTTCTTTTGGTGGGCGTTGTCATCATGATGATCAGCATCAATCCCTTGCTGGCATTCCTCTCCATGATCGTCATACCGGTCTCATATTTCATGGTTAAGTTTCTTGTCAAGAAAGCGAAGCCTCTCTTTCAGAAAAATGCCAAATTGACAGGAGTTTTTAACGGAAGGATTGAGGAGGCTTATCGCGGAGAAGATATCGTTAAACATTACAATATCGGGGATGAGTTGAAAAGCGAGCTCTCTGCAATCAACGAAGAATTGTACGACAGTGAATGGAAGTCCTCCTTAGTTTCTTTTATCACGAGACCTGCCGGCGATTTGATCTTGAATTCAAATTACGTATTGCTCGCCATCATAGGCGGACGATACGTTCTCAACGGTGTTCTGTCCTTAGGTGGCTTTCAGGCTTTTCTGCAATATACGCAAATGCTTCGCAGTCCATTCAATCAGGTGCTCGGGATATTCAATACGATCATGTCCGCCCTGGCGTCGGCGGAGCGGGTATTCAATTTTCTCGATGCCGACGAGATCGTCGAACTGGGCGATGAAAACATGGACGCGCGCGAGGTTAGGGGAGAGATTGAATTTGGTCAAGTTGAATTCGGTTACACTGAAACCTTGCTCTTCGATGGGGTTGATCTATGCGTTTTGCCCGGAGAGCAGGTCGCCATTGTCGGCAGAACTGGGGCCGGCAAGACTACCTTGGTCAATTTGCTGATGCGTTTTTACGAGATAAGCGATGGGGAAATCTCCATTGACGGTAAAGACGCCAAAACGTATCGGATCGAGGAGCTGCGAAAAGCATATTCCATGGTCTTGCAGGACACGTGGCTTTTCTCAGGCACCATTAGGGACAACATCGCCTACGGCGCGGACCTTTCAGATAACGAAGACTTAGCGGATGTCGATTTTGAAAGAATCAAAGAGGCTGCAGAGCTTGCCAGAGCGGATTCTTTCATCGAGCGGTTGCCTCAAGGTTACGACACGGTCTTAACGGAAGGGGCGTCCAATTTAAGTCAGGGAGAAGTTCAGCTCGTAACGATCGCTCGAGCGATGATTAAGAAAGCTCCCATCATTATCTTGGACGAGGCCACGTCATCGGTTGACACGCGTACGGAATTATTAATTCAGCATGGGATGAAAGAGCTGGCGGCCAATTCCACAAGTTTCATCATCGCCCATCGTCTTTCCACCATCCAAGATGCCGACAGGATCATCGTCATGGATAGCGGCACAATCGTAGAAGTCGGGACGCACAGCGAATTGCTCGAGCAAAACGGATACTATGCCGAGATGTATCTTGCGGGACAGGCGTAGACGGATTCATTCTTCTCGCACAACTTGCAATAAGGCATTATTTGATTTAGTATACTCATGAGTATATTACTTGTAAGTTATATACTCGTAAGTATATTGTTGGCGTTAATCTGTGTAAGGAGTCCGCTATGATTGGAAGAACAAATGAGCTCAATCAATTGGAAAATATGTATGAGAGTGATCGATTCGAGTTTTTGGTCATGTATGGGCGGCGAAGAGTTGGCAAGACGACGATTTTACAAGAATTTGCAAGCCGGCACGATCTCATCTTTTTCCCCTGTCAGGAAAAAAATGATGCCTTAAATCTATTGGATTTTTCCAGAGTCCTTCAAAGATATTTTGACGGTGATTTCATCGCTCCTTTTATGACGTGGGGAGATGCATTTTCCTATATCACCCGAAAGGGTGGTGACAGAAGAATTGCATTAATTATCGATGAATTTCCTTTTTTAGCCGAGACCAACCCTGCGATTAAGAGTACTCTTCAGCATGAAATTGATCACCATTGGTCAGCCATGCCAATTTTTTTGATCTTGTGCGGATCGAGTGTCAGCTTCATGATTAGAGATGTCATGGGGGAGAAAAGTCCTCTATTTGGAAGAGTGACCGGGACTAGAGAAGTGCTACCTTTTAATTTTTATGAGAGTGCGGATTTTTTCCCTAATTATGACAATGAGGATAAATTGATCGCTTATGGCATTTTGGGCGGAATTCCCAGATACCTAAACGCCTTTACTGACTCTAAGAGTATTAAAGATAATATTGCTGAAGAGATTCTCCGAAATGGCGCCTTTTTGAATGATGAGCCCGAGATATTGTTGCGTACAGAATTGCGGGAACCTGCAGTATACAATAGTATCTTGGAAGCCATTGCCGGCGGTTGCAATACCCCCAGTCGAATTGCCGACCGCATCCATGAAGACAGATCAAAAGTCGGAAAGTATCTTTCAACTTTGCAAACAATACGCATTCTGGAACGATGGGTTCCCTGCGGTGAATCAGAAAGAAGTCGAAGGGCGATTTACAAGATTTCTGACAACTTCTATAGCTTTTGGTACCGCTATGTTTTCACTAACAAAAGCTATTATGAAATGCTGGGTGTCGACGATTCAGCAAATGAAATTATGCAGGATCTTTCAAATTATATGGGACCGGTTTTTGAAGACATTTGTAAGCAGTACCTAATGCTAGAAGCGATGAAAAGAGAACTTCCCTTTGTGCCTTATAGCATCGGTAAATGGTGGGGCAACAACCCTGCCACCAAAAAGCAAGATGACGTCGATGTTCTAGCTCTAAACAAAAAAGGAGACGCTGGCATCTTCTGTGAATGCAAATATAGAAACAAGACGGTGGTCATGGATGATTACGATAAATTAGTTTTATCCATGCAAGCCTTTCCAGCTGTTCGAGAAAAACACATGATTTTCTTTAGCAAGGGAGAGTACTCCGAACCCGTTAAGGCAAGAGCCAAGAGAGAGGGGACTCTTTTACTAAGCATTGATGATTTGTTTGTCTAGATCGGGTGGAATATTCGCGAAGGCAAGATAATTGTGCCTAGACAACAAGTAAAATAAAATCTAGGGAATCCGAGCCTTTGTAAAGTAAACTTTTCTAGTTGTCTTAAACACTTGACAAGCGATACGAAGATGTTTAACATATGAACAAGTGTTCATGTGTTTGTTTGAAATGATATTTCACAATGTTTTGAGGAGGCGATGATGATGACGGTATTAGAAAAGATGGCATGTGAAGCGAGGGAGGAGAGCACGTGTCAGATGACGGAGGACATGCTCGCTGAAATTAAAGAGAATTTGCCGCCCCCTGAGCTTCTGACTGATCTAGCCGACCTGTACAAGATGTTCGGTGACAGTACGAGGCTTTCGATCTTGTCTGCGCTACGGCAAGGAGAACTCTGCGTCATGCATTTGGCGGAGATTCTCAACATGACGCAGTCGGCGATTTCGCACCAGCTGCGAGCTCTTCGCGCCAATAACTTGGTGCGCTATAGAAGAGAGGGCAAACTGTCGTATTACTGTTTGGCGGACGAGCACGTCGAGACGATCATCGACATGGGGCTGGAGCACATTTTGGAAGAACGCGTCTACTAGGAAAGAATATGTATCGAAGGTAAGAGAGAGTATGAAAACAATACGTCTGCGTTTTACGGGGACAGCGTGCGCCGCCTGTTGCGCTAAGATCGAGGATGAAATTCGAAAATTGAACGGTGTCGGCGATGTGAGTATCAGTGTCATGACGGGGCTCGTGAAAATCAAGCTTGATTCCGAGAAGAAGGAAAGCATTCTCAAAGAGAGTAAGGCTATTTTTGATCGTATTGAACCGAGTGCGCAATTTCAAATCTAGTCTCGGTGTCCGCCATGGAGAAGATCAAAAGACTTATTCAGGATGACAAGCAAAAGATCAAGGTCGCCTTAACGCTCTTTCTTTTCGGGTTGGTGATCCTCCTAATAACGAATATTCGCGGCATAGAATGGCATATTCCTCTTGAACTTTTAACAAAATCAACCTTTCTCATCGCTTACGGCATTGCCGGATTTTCTGTCTTGCGTACGGCTTGGAATAAGCTGACGCAAAAGGACTGGATGAACGAATTTTTTCTCATGTCGCTTGCCAGTCTCGGCGCGCTTGCCATCGGCGAGTGGCCGGAGGCGGCCGCGATCATGATTTTCTACGAGATCGGCGAATACGCGCAATCGATCGCCATCTTTCGGTCACGAAAATCCATTTCCGACTTGCTCGATTTATCCGTCGATATTTGCGTTGTTGAACGCAATGGTGAACATGTTGAGGTAGATCCGAGCGAAGTCGAGATCGGTGAAATCATTCTTATTCCCGCAGGCTCTCGCATTCCGCTCGACGCCGAAATCATTGAAGGTCGCGGGGAGATCGATACTTCAGCGCTGACGGGAGAGAGTTTGCCGGTCGCCGTTGACGTGGGCGACAAAATTATGTCCGGCAGCTTGAACTTAAATACTGTTCTGCGTGCCAAGGTCGATGCGACTGTAGATGATTCAACCCTTTACAGGATTATCGAGCTTAGCGATGAGGCGTCACTTCGCAAGGGCAAAACGGAGCGCCTTATTTCACGCTTTGCCCGCTACTACACGCCGATTGTCATCGTTCTTGCGTTTTTATTTGCCGTTCTACCGCCTCTCATCACGGGCGATCCTTTTTCGATGTGGTTTGAAAGGACGTTGAATCTCCTCGTCATTTCTTGTCCTTGCGCTCTCGTGCTTTCGGTCCCTCTCAGCTATTTTTCGGGTTTAGGCTTGGCCTCAACACGCGGCATCGTCATTAAGGGCGGAGATGTCATTGAACGTTTTGCGCAAGTTGAGACGATTGTTTTTGACAAGACCGGCACGCTAACGACGGGAAAACTGGAACTCAGCCGGATCGAATCTTATACGGACCATTTTTCGGAAGATGAATTGTTCGCCCTCGCGCTCGCTCTTGAGAGAGGATCGACGCATCTCGTCGCCGATTCATTACGTCGTTTCGCCGAGCAGTTGGAGGCAAGAGGCGAGACGGTCGCCACGGTGGAGGTTCAGGATTTGGAAGAGTTGCCCGGACGTGGGGTAAGGGGCAGGCGCGACGACATTGTCTTCTATATCGGCAACACCCGCTTAATGTCTGATATAGGTCTTGTTGTACCCGAAACGGATGAGAGTCTCAGCGTCGTTTTCTTTGCGATGTGTAGTGGAGTGGAAGAAAAGCGAGATAGTGAGAGGACTGAAGAGGGAGTATTGGGTTATCTGACAGATGTTGATCTTCTCGCAAGTTTTCTCTTCGAAGACGAAGTACGGGAAGAAATCCCCGCCATCTTGCGAAAATTGAAAAAGCTTGGCGTAAAAAAGCTCGCCATGTACTCAGGTGATCGTAAGTCCGTCGTAAAAAGACAAGCTCAGGTTTTGGGGATCGACCGTTATGAAGGCGAACTTCTTCCGCAATGTAAGCTGCAACGTCTAGAAGATGACATCGCGGAAAAGAGACACAATATGAACGTCGCTTTCGTGGGGGACGGAATCAATGACGCCCCCGCCCTAAGCATCGCCGATGTCGGCATCGCGATGGGAGCCATCGGCAGTGACGCCGCCGTTGAAGCCGCAGACATAGTGCTCACGCGCGACGAGCTCTCGGCGATACCGGAAGCGCTACAAATTAGCCGAAAAACGAAGCGGATCGCCGTAGAGAACATTATCCTTGCATTGGGTCTTAAAGTCGCCGTCGTAGTCTTGAGCTTCTTTGGTATCGGTGGAATGTGGGCGGCTATTTTTGCCGATGTCGGCGTGACTTTGATTTGCATCGCGAACAGTTTCCGCATTACGAGAGGCTCAAAGCTCGATTGGCGCCATGCAGGAGCATAGATGGTATTGTTGTATAGTAAATGCGGTATGGTGATCTTGTTTTTGGTGGCGATTTCAGAATGTTCTTCTAAGAAAGATAGATAGGGTTTATGTAATCCATATGAAGATTTTACATTGTCTGGCGCAACTCCCTAATAGAACGGGAAGTGGAGTTTATTACAAAAATCTCATTCGAGAAATTAAAAAGCAGAGAGGCTGGAAGCAGGCCGGTCTTTACGCGCTCAATGGCGAAAATCGATGTTTGGACTTGGATCTTGATTATATTTATCCGATCCGCTTTAATTCGGACGAATTACCCTTTCCCATTGCGGGAATGAGCGATGAAATGCCCTATGATTCGACTGCTTATTCTCGGATGACTCCCGACATGATGGAGCAGTGGAAAGGCGCTTTTACAAGCAAGTTGATCGAGATCAAAGATGATTTTAAGCCCGACGTGATCGTCTGTCACCATCTGTGGATCCTTTGCGCGTTAGTGCTTGATGTTTTCCCTGACATCCCTGTCATCGCAATTTCACACGGGACCGATATAAGGCAAGCGAGACACAATCCTATCTTGACGGAAGAGCATGTCGGCAGTCTGAGGAACGTGCGAAAGGTTCTCGCTTTGAGCGGATCGGATATCGAGAGCATTCACGATCTCTTCGATGTCAGCCGCGAGCAAATTGTGGTGACGGGAGGAGCTTACGATCCGGATGTCTTTTATGCGTGTCCGGGTAAGAACAGTGGAGAGTGCGTGCCCGCTTCTCCGTTTCGTCTTCTTTATGCGGGCAAGATAACTGATTCAAAAGGAGTGTTCGAGCTTGTCGCAGCTTATAGGATAGTACGACAGACCCACCCCGACGTGACGCTCGATCTCGTGGGGAGAGAAGATCAAGAGACGCTCGACAGGATAAAGGAGCTGAGCGGCGATGATCCGACGATTCATCTCTTTGACGTCGAGTCACAAGTCATCCTTGCCGATCATATGAGGTGTTGTGATCTGTTCGTGTTTCCCAGCTACTACGAGGGGATGGGGCTTATCGCCATTGAGGCATTGGCATCGGGTCTTCATCTCGTATCGAACATGTTGCCGGGGCTGAGAGAGCAGCTCGGGCGGGAACTCGTTGAAGATCCCGCTATCTCTTGGGTCGAGTTGCCGCCCTTGAAGAATCTCGATGAGATCGTTGACTCCGCACGCCATGAATATATTGAATCGCTTGCCGAGGCAATCTGTTTTCAAATTGAACGTCTGAAGACTGAGGGCGGAACGGGAGATTTTCCCTTTGACAAAATTGCATCATGTAGCTGGGATTGTCTTGTGAGTAAAATAATTTCTGTGATTGAAAGCGTCATTTGAATACGAAAGGGACTGATTCTCCTTTGAACAGTCCCTTTCAGTTGAAGTATAAAAATCAGTCGTGGAGACGGCTACACGATGTCATCGTCGTTGTAATCGCTGTCATCATCGTAGCCATCGTCATCGTTGTAATCGCTGTCATCGTCGTCGCCGTCGTCATCGCTGTAGTCGCTGTCATCGTCGTCGCCGTCGTCATCATCGCCGTCATCGCTGTCATCGTCGTCGCCGTCGCCATCGCTGTAGTCGCTGTCATCATCGTCGCCGTCGTCATCATCGATGTCATCGCCGTAGCCGTCGTCATCATCGTTATAACCGTTGTCGTCGTACTCGCTGTCGTCGTAGTCACTATCATCGTAATCACTATCGTCGACAATAGGCGTGCCGTCGGGACGAGTAGCGCGTGGAGAGGATCGTGTTGTCGAGCTTGGATCCCCGACGGACGTAGGCATAGTTGTCTCATCAGGCTGAGACGATGTTGGCGGCGTAAGATCATGTTGGCTGTCGTCTTCAAATTTCAGCGTTAATTGATCGATGTAGGACAATTGGAATGACAATTTAGTCTGTAGCTCGTCCCAGACTTTCTTCGTCGCATTTTTGTCACCCGGCTCCATCTTGATGGTGACTGTCTTCTCACCCTTGAGGAAACCTTTCAGGTTGCACAGCCCGATCAGTTCCCGCACGACGGTGGTCGGACTCTTTTGTTTCCAAGAATAGTTTTCGAGAATAATCATCGCACCGGCATTTTCCGCGTGAACGCCGGTTACTTTTTGAAGACGATTCCACTCAATGCGGAAAGCGGGGTTGACGCTCAGACGCATGGCGGCAACGGGGCGAAGAAAGATTTGGAAGTAGGAGATGAGGGCAATGACCAAGCAGGCAGCGACGACCGATATACGCTGAATCCACGCTTGCCTCGATGTCCGGGCTTTCTTAAAGTCATGGTAAATCGTCACCTTATCAATCTTTTGACCGACCGAGTAGGCGTTGTTGACGACCCTCAAAAAGCGCCCTTCCTCATCGAGTACGATGGCATACTTTATATGAGTTTCTAACACTAAGTACTTCATTGCTTACCCCTATCGCAATAACATGTCATTCAGATGGTCGCGCATGTATGCGTAACCGTTACTGAAGATGAGAAAAATTCCCACCAAGTACTTGCGGTGACGTTCAAGCGTCTTGCGTGATACTTGTGCTCCATCGGCGATCTCTTTTAACGGTAGCCTTCCCGTTTCAACGATTCCTTGTAACAGCGTGCGATTCTCTATCGTATAAGCGAGAGCTTTTTTGCAGGTGTCGAGACTTCGTTGCTGTTTCGGCGTTTGCTCCACGAGCTCTTCAAGCGTGATATCAAAAGATCGGAGCTGTTCTTTAAATTCCATAATTTCGTCAATCGTTGTCTGTAGTTCTTCGTTTTGAAGAGGGTCATGGTTCTCCACGGCGATGGTATCTCCAAGTGTGAGATTCTCATCGAGCGGAGCTTCGAGCGAGATCACTCTTCTGTGTCGTTCTTCCTTGCGAACATAGTCGGTCAATCTGTTTCTAATTACAAGTGATGCGTAGGGTATGAAAGCGCCTCGGTCGCGGTGATAGTTATTCATGGCATCATGAAACGCGATCATCGCAATACTCAGCTCATCATCCTGATCATCGCAAGCACGCTTGAGGAAGCGAGTTGTCTCAGCTTTGATGAAGGGGAGGTATTGGTAGATGAAATCGTCCGTCAAGTCCGGGTCACGCCTAGCGGCGTAGACGCGTTCAGCCATATCCTGTTCCCTATGCATGGACATCCTCCTGCCTCTATGATAGATTACGAAACATGTTTTTCAAAAGCGGGGTCGTTTGGGGACTTTGGATGTAAAATGACAGTAAAAAATGATCATTTTTGACGATTTGACTGTATTACTGTTTCTATGATGATAGTTGCCGAGTGGCTCGTTCAAAAGGCGCGAGTTTATTTGACAACAACCGATGAATCGGTATATTGAAATGTATATTATTTTTTTGAGGTGATGATATGTCCGGTGCGAGCGATTATTTCGTTTCAGGAGGTTTTAATTGTGCCGAGACCGTTTTTCGTGTTCTCGTCGATAACGGTATCGTCGATGCACCGCGCGAGCACGTTCGCGCGTTGACGGGACTGGGGGGCGGACTTCAACGCAACCTCGTCTGCGGTGCAGTTCTCGGAGCTACCACGGCTCTTAGCTGGGCATATGGCAGGACCGATATGAGCGGTTCAAGAGATTCTTCCAAGGAAGTCGTGCAGCTTTTTCTTGATCGTTTTAAGGAAGAGTTTGGCGAATTCAATTGCCGTGATTTGCGAATGAATCATCTCGGAACAGACGACATGGACGCTCCTGAACGCCGGCCGAAATGCTCGGAGTTCGTCAATCGCGCTATTGAAATCGCGACAGAGATTGTGGAGGAGAAGGCAAAGGCCTGACATTATTATGGATAAACATTTAATTAAGAAGTACGCCGAGGTCATCGTCGGCATCGGTGTCAACGTGCAGGAAGGCGACAACGTACTTGTCAATACCGGTACCGAAATGCTTGAGCTCTCTCGAGCCGTCGTTCGCGAATGTTGGAGACGCGGCGCGAGAGATGTCGTCACGATCATTAAAGACGACGAGATGACTCTGGCTCGTTATGAAGAGGGACGCGACGAAGTTTTCGATGTATTGCCCGATTTTGAAGTCGCTTACCACGAGAGCATGCTGAAGGAGAAATACCATCGCATCTCGCTTCGAGCGCCGTCTCTCGATCTTCTCGGGCATATCGCCCAGGAGAAGATTCAGCGTTCGCAGAAGGTGGCGAACGTTGCATTCGAACCGATCCTAAAATACATGGATTCCGGTGAGATCAAATGGGTTGTCGCCGCCTGTCCGTCCGTGCGTTGGGCAAACAAAGTGTTCCCCGATCTATCGGACGATGACGCTTTGGTCGCGCTTTGGAAGCAGATTATCTCTATTTGTCGTATTGATTGCGATGACCCCGTTGCTGCATGGGCGGAACACGATGCTCGCTTGAAAGCGTACGAAAGATGGCTCAATGAGCAGGATTTTGAGCGCCTGCATTATGAGGGATCATGCGCGGATTTTCATGTTCATCTTGCCGATCGACATAAGTGGGTCGGCGGTTCATCTGAGACGCCTGACGGCGTCAAGTATATGGCGAATATCCCGACGGAAGAGATCTTCACCACGCCTCATGCCGATCACTGCGTAGGCTGGATCAAAGCGACGAAGCCTCTTGCCGTGATGGGTAAAATTGTCGAAGATTTCTCGTTTACTTTTGCGGCAGGACAATGTATCCACTTTGAAGCACGCAAGAACCGCGATGTGCTTGAGACGCTACTCAGGATGGATGAGGGAGCGCGACGCCTCGGTGAAATAGCGCTCGTACCGCATTCGTCCCCCATTTCACAATCAGGCTTATTGTTTCACAGCACGTTGTACGATGAGAACGCTTCGTGCCATTTCGCTCTCGGAAAATCGTACGCCGAAGCCGTTCACGGCGGCGGTATCATGACGAAAGAGGAGCGCAGGGAGCTCGGAGCGAATGACTCGATGATCCACATCGACTTTATGGTCGGCGGACCGGATCTTCAGGTGACCGGTTTCAGGAAAGACGGAACGTCTGTTCCCGTATTGGTAAACGGCGATTGGGCGACTGAACCGCCTTCACTTTAGTATTGTGTCGCAAGGTGCCGATGTCGCCTGACTCCGTAATGCGCCGATGTGTGTTACGGTGAAGACGGGAGGTTTCTATGATTATCGGCATTGATATGGGCGGCACTCATATCGACGGTGCCGCGATTGAGAACGGCGTTCTTATCGCCTCTGTCAAACATCAAGTTGATCATGGCAATTATTTTGCGAGCATCTGGCAATGTCTTGAGGATTTGCTCAGCCAAGTCGACAAGGATGCTGTCGAGCGCATCCATTTGAGCACGACGATATCGACGAACGCCATCATCGAGGGGCGACTCGCCGATGTCGCCTTAATCTTACAAACCGGCCCGGGGTTGCAATGGCATTTTGAGCGGATGGGCGAACATATCGTCTATCTGTCGGGCAGTGTCGACCACCGCGGCATTCTCGTTCGCAATCTCGACATGACACAACTCGACGATGCTCGCGAGCAATTGCTTGAGAACCCTGTTGACGCATTGGCGGTCATCTCTAAATTCTCGACGAGAAATCCCGAATTTGAACGGCGCATCAAGAAGTATTTTGAAGGCGATTATAACGAGATCACGATGGGGCACACGCTGTCAGGAAAATTGAATTTCCCTCGGCGCGTTAGGACTGCTTACTTGAATGCCGCAGTCAGCCGGACGTTTATAGGTTTCGCAGAGTCTATGCGGGAGGCGCTTCGTCAAAGCTCAATTGATGCGCCTGTCTTTGTTCTGAAGGCTGACGGAGGGACTGTTGATCTTGAGGGGGCCATGTCAAAGCCTGTTGAGACGATCCTATCCGGCCCGGCAGCGAGTTTCATGGGGGTGCGGGCGTTAGTTGACGATGAACGGTCGGATCGCGTTTTAATCGATGTTGGCGGCACTACAACCGACTTGTTTTTTCTTGTCGACGGTGTTCCCGTATTCGAGCCGCTCGGCATCGAGATTGACGGTCGGAAGACGCTCGTAAGGGCGCTGTTCAGTCAATCGATCGGGATCGGCGGAGACAGCCACGTGCGTTTTGAAGAAGGTGCGTTAAAGATCGGACCTCGACGATATGGACTTCCAATCGCGTTTGGCGGTGATTCGATGACCCCGACGGATGCTCTCGTATATCTTGGGAAATTAGAGGGGGCTTATCGTGATAAATGCCTGCAGGCGGTCGAGCGGATGGCAGCAGAACATGGTTTCGAGGGGGTGGCACTTGCCGAGATGATTGTCAGGCGTATGTGTGAAGAGATACGTCAGGCGATTGAACGCGTTCTCGACAAGTTAAACGCGAGTCCCGTCTATACGATTGAAGAGTTGCTGCGCGATCGGACGATTCGACCGCAGGCTGTGGAGATCATCGGAGGACCCGCCGCTTCGCTTTCAGGTTACTTGGAGGAAACGTTGTGTTTGCCCGTTTATTGTCCCCTTCACCATGAAATTGCCAACGCGATCGGTGCGGCGCTTGCGAAGCCGACTCTTGAGATCAATTTGATCGCCGATACGGAGCGAGAGAAGATGTCCATTCCGGAGAGAGGAATTTACATGCCGATCGATCGCACGTTCAATTGGCGCGAGGCGGAACAATTCGCCCTATCACAAGTAAGGGACGCAGGGAAGGCGCTCGGCCTTGAGGAGGATCAACTTGACGCTGAGATTGTTGAATCGAGCTCCTTCAACATGGTAAAGGGCTACGGCGGACGTGTTGACAGGAATATTCGAGTGAAAGCGCAGATCAAGCCCGGTCTCCTCGAAAAACTGAGAAAGAGTGACTGACATGAAAGCGAAAAACACACTCGGTCTGATTTTGTTCCCGGCGTTCGACTGGGCGATCTCCCGGAGCCACCCCGAGCGCGAGGAGAGACTTCTTTACACACAGGATCAATTGCTCGAAGAGGGAATTGAAGACATCGAGGGTATCGAGTTTTTCAACCCCGGGATGGCGACGTTACACGATATTAACCGCGTACACTTTTGTTTTCCCGATGCGCAAAGCCTGCTGACGGAATCACATCTGATTGCCGCCGGAGGTGTCATGAGAGCATTTGACGCTGTCCTGAGCGGTGAGACTGACAAGGCTTTTGCGCTTGTCAGACCGCCGGGGCATCATGCCCAACGTGTCGTGTACGGCGATCGAGGCTTTTGCATTATCAATATCGAGGCGGTCGGTCTCGAATATGCGAGGCAACGGTACGGCGACATGCGCGTCGCCATCGTCGACACTGATTGCCACCACGGCGACGGCACGGAAGATATCTACTGGAACGATCCGGATACGCTGTTTATCTCGTTTCATCAGGACGGAAGGACGCTGTATCCCGGAACGGGCGATATCGATGAACTCGGCGGTCCCGGCGCTTTCGGTTACAACGTCAATATTCCGCTCCCACCGAATACTGGGGATGCGGGGTTTCATTACATTTTAGAAAATACGGTTATGCCGATTTTGGAAGATTATAAACCGGATATCATCATCAATTCTGCGGGTCAGGATAACCACTACACCGACCCTCTCACTAACATGAATTTCTCGGCGCAAGGTTATGCGGCGCTCAATGAGCGCCTCAATCCCGATATCGCCGTTCTCGAGGGAGGATATTCGATTCAGGGGGCGTTGCCCTATGTGAATACGGGCATCATACTCGCCATGGCCGGACTAGATTACTCGGGTGTCGTTGAGCCCGATTACCATCTCGGGAAATGGAGGCAATCGGAGCGGGTAACCGATCATGTGCGGAGGATCGCGGAGCAGGTGAATGAACGATGGCTCAAGCGAGAAGAGCTATCCAAGCGCGAGTACGGCGATCGTTTAACAGTCACGCGTCGCCGCCAAGTCTACTACGACACGGCGGGGATCATGGAAATACAGGTACAGGAGTTCAAGGTCTGTAGTGAATGTCCCGGCGTGAACACCGTCCATTCGTATAACGATCGGGGGGCGAGCATGGCGGGGATTACGATCCCGCGCAAAGCCTGTCATGCCTGCCGCGAAGAGGGGTACAAGCTTTTTGAGCACGCCGCGGCGACCAAGAAGAGTTATCTGCAAGATATGAGCTCCGATGATTACATGGTTTCACGCTAGTGATCGCGCTTCATGACGAGAAGCCACGCAGACGACATGTCTTCAACCTCTCTAAAGCCGGACAATAGCATCGTGTCGTAATGTTCATAGTAGTACATAGCTCCGCGTCTCAGAACGATGTAATCGGGGAGAGGGCGGTCCTTTTCCCAGTCATAGTATATGGCGTCATACAGCTGCTCGATGTCAGCAAGATGGACGGTAAGGAGTCCGTCCGCTACGACAATGCTGTCGCGCGGAATCCGATCGAGGAGCGCCAGTGTCTCGGTATAGGACGGGGCATACTGTCGTGCTATGCGATTAAGCGGCTTCATTTGCTTTTTCAGAATCAGAGTTGTCTGTACCGACGAAGCGACGAGTGCAAGCAACAGGAGGGATGAGACCGCTGTTCGCTTGAGCGATGTATGTATCCTAGGGTAAGAGTTCAATAAGGGCGTGCGCTGTTTCGTAAGCGAGGGATTACGTATGCATGCCGTCCCGTGTCGCGGCATTTGTCGCTTACCTTGTAGTTCCTTTACGTAGTCGGCATATGTCAGCAGTGCCAGGACAAAGAGCAATGCGTGGCTTCCGTAGTTATATTGGAAATCCACGCAGTATTGATATTCGTAATTGCTCATGAGATTGATCGCGATGAAAGGGATCCAAAGGAAGAGGCGATGGAACTTCCTGTTGAGCAGCGGGATGAATCCCAAGGATGTCATCGCGATCATGATGTATCCCATTTTTGATTTCACGAAAATAGTCTCCATGAAAAGCGTCAGGTTTAAAAAAACAGTCGGTATGACCGACAGGAGCCCCAACTTCGGTATGCCGATGAGATTGTTTAAGCGGCTCGTCATCGCTCCCATTCCGTGATTTGCGAGATAGATGAGCGCAGTAGTAAACCATATGGCGCCGACGACAAACATGCCGATCGCTAACGCAGTCGCCTTTTTCCGAGCAAAGGTTGTCATTTTACGATCCTTAGAGCCGAATAAGAGCGACAAGGCTACGGCAGCCACATACAAGAAAGCATCTTCCTTGACCATCAGCGCCAAGAGAGTAAAAACAGCAGTTCCCGCAAGGCTGCCCTTTGCGATGAAGTAGACGAGAAATAACAGAATGGGTGCGAGGAAGACGTTCTCATGGAAATCGTAAAAACTTCCGAAAAAAATACCGGGCAACAAAAGATAGAGCGATGCCCATACGAGACGCGCCTTTTTGCCCAGACCGTATTGCTTTGTCATCAGGTAAACCGGGATAATCCCTGATGCCGTGAGAAAGACTTGCGCCATTTGGATTGTCCATGAGCTCGGAAACAACTTGAAAAGCGGCAGCAGCGCATAGAGAATCGGTGATAAGTGAACCTTGAAATGTGAGAGAAGCATATCGCGTTCCAGTGTCGTCAAAGGCAAACCGGTCCTGCTCATGTAATGGTACATCTGCGTGAAAATTCCCATATCGTACGTCGAAGACGCGAACACGCGGATCCGCAATGCCAAATGCCATCCCTGCGCTATGACATGAAAGAGCAAAAAGACGACGAGGAGGATTCGATAGACGTGCAAGGGGATCCTTTCACCCAAGGGTGCGGGTCTTTTCACTGAGCGATCCAGCTCGCGCCACGCCAACGCGATACTCATAATCGGAAGATGGATCATCAGACTTATGATCGTCTCGTCAAACACGATTGGAAAGTTCGGGAGGGATTGCAAGTAAAATGGCAACTCATTTCCGTCGCGCAAGATCAGCGCCGTGAACATGACGATGAAATAGACGTAAAAAGGGAGGTAGCCGATCTCACCGCGTCTCGTATAAAAAGCGACGGCGACCGTGATGAGAAAGACGCCGAGCACGACGCTCGCCTGTGGAGTCATTGCCGCCAAGGTTGTGGCGTAAATCAGCCACGCATGGAATGTCAGACGATTGACGACGCGAAGTTTTTTATATCGGGCAAACAGAATGAAGGCGGTCAAAAAGAGTACTGCGGGAATGATGAACGCGCAGTGAAACGTGCTGATTTTCCCGGATTCATCAAAGTTGGCGTCATGACCTGCAATGACCAAAAAGAGAGCTTGGGAGAGTAAGAGAGCTTGGATTAAGGCAGAAACAAACTGCGAAATGTAGTATCCATTTTGCTCGTATCGCTTCTTTTTGTGTTGTTCAAATGTTGAATCCATACCCAAGCGTTGACTCCTAGCGCCTGTCTATGTGTCGGGAACATGACGGGCGGATGACTGGGGGAGGAGCGTCAAATCGTTGAGCCCGGTGTGCGCTTCGACATATCGTATCCGAGTGCGTAGTAATTGTTTCGATTGAATACGAACGGCTTGATGATGTCAAGTTCGATCTTTTCATGTGCGCGCATAGAGCGACCGTTGATTTGATTGATAAACGTGATGAGAATCGGATAGCGGCGGCTCATTTCACGACGTGAAAACTCGAAAAGATTCGGAAAAACATCTGTCGAACGGTATTTTTTATCGACGCAGATGGGCCCGTATTGGTAGGAATTTTCCGTGTCGAGAGTAACGCCGAGGTACGTCATATTGGGCAAGTCGGCGATCATGTGTTGGAAAAGAGGCCACTCGGACCAGTAGTCCCAAGATGCCGCCATGGCGTATCCGACGATTTCATCGCCGTCGACGGCAATCGATAAGCCTCTCTCATCCTCAATAAGATGGCGGAATTGATCCGATGTGAAGAGTGTCGTGACGAAACCGTCAGGTCGGTCTTCGTCAGAAATCGTGGACACGTGATATCGCTGTTGTAACCGTTCAACGCCGGGAATATCTTCAAGTGTCGCCAATCTGTAATCCATATTCGGTAAGCCTCTTTCTCTGGTGAATCTATAACGATTATTGTATCAGACGGCTCAAGGACTGGAGTCTCGTTTTATATCGGGCATATCCTTGCGTAGAAATACGGCAATGCGTAGACAATTGGCAGATATACCTGAAGAGGAATAATGCCCCCGATCTTTGTGAAAGTCATGAAATTTCGTCCATTTTCCGTATTACCGGACGGTTTTTCGATTTGTTTGTACATTTTGATAGCCTATGTGGCGTCTGCCGCCTCCGTTTATGTGCTTGTCAATTTCTTAAATAGTGTTATCATCGATAAGGTGACAGAACAGGGGAATGTTCTCCCTGCATTTTTGAAAAATACAAAAATACAAGGAGTTGTAGAAGATGAGTCTAGTTGTCTTAACGATCATTATGGCGTTCGGCGTTGTCCTTACACTCGGATACGCTGCCATAAATTATTTCACAGTGAAGCGCTTGGATGAAGGAAATGAGCGGATGCGACAAATCGCCGCCGCCATTCGCTTGGGTGCTTCTACTTTTATCAACTACGAGTATCGTGTGGTTGCGGCGATTTCCGCCGTCATTGCCGTCATACTTGGAGTCCTCATCTCTTGGCAGATGGCCGTCGCATTTGTTATTGGAGCCATCATGAGTGGCACGGCGGGATTCGTCGGGATGAAAATCGCGACGTACTCGAACGTCCGCGTTACGAACATGGCGGAGAAAACGCGTAATCTCGGTGAGACTCTGAAGGTCGCTTACCGTGGCGGTACGGTGATGGGTTTGAGCGTCGGCGGATTTGCCATGCTCGGTATCATCATTGTTTATCTCGTCTTTGGCCAGGCGATGGGGCAGCTGGACGCGCTCATTGCCGGCAATGTGCCTGAGAACTGGTGGGGGCTACCCGTGACATTCACAGTGACGTTATCGGGCTATGCGCTCGGCTGTTCCATCATCGCGATGTTTAACCGTGTTGGTGGCGGTATCTATACGAAAGCCGCAGACATGGGTGCCGACCTTGTCGGAAAAACTGAATATCATATTCCGGAAGACGATCCGCGCAACCCTGCGACAATCGCCGACAACGTTGGAGATAATGTTGGTGACGTGGCCGGACTCGGTTCAGACCTTCTTGAATCATACGTTGGCGCGATTTTATCTGCAGTCATTCTCGCTTTGGAAGTGTTTCGCGATGTTCATGTTATCGTCAGCGAAAACCTCGTCCGCGCGATGATTCACTTTCCGCTGATCTTTGCTGCGGGCGGTCTTGTCGCCTGTGTGCTCGGGATCGCTTCGTTGTTTGTCAAGCGTAAGCTCTCTGATAATCCGCACCGCGAGCTCAACCTTTCTACATGGATTTCAGCGACGTTGACTATTGTCTTCGGTGTTCTGATGGCATGGCTTTTATTCTCAAAGGTTGACGTGATCGATATGAAAAAGGCCGGTTTTGCAGCTGGTTGGATTTCACCCCTGCTCGCGTCGGCCATGGGTGTCTTGAGCGGGATTGTTGTCGGCGTTTTTGCCGAGTATTACACGAGCTATTCTTTTAAACCGACGAAAACGATCGCCGAGGCGACACGCGAAGGTGTCGGCCTGACGATTACGGAAGGAATGTCGGTTGGAATGAGATCAACGATGTACCCGAGCATCACGCTCGGCGTAGCCATCTTGGGTGCTTATTTGCTCGCCGGCATGTACGGCGTCGCGATGGCGGCGACCGGTATGTTGTCATTTGTGGTGACCACTGTTTCTGTCGACACATATGGGCCGATAGCGGACAATGCGGGAGGTATCGCTGAGATGAGCTTTCTCGACGATGAAGTTCGCCAGATTACGGATACGCTCGATGCTGTGGGTAATACGACGGCGGCGATCGGTAAGGGATTTGCGATTGGATCTGCTGCGCTGGCGGCGCTTTCCATGATGACATCGTATCTTTACTCCTTCACACCTGCGGAAGCGGAACTTTTCCTAAACGCAATTCATCCATTAACGCTTGTTGGGATGATCGTCGGCGCGGCATTCCCATGGATGTTCTCCGGCATGTTGATCGACTCAGTTACGAAGACGGCGCGTGTCATGGTCGTCGAAGTGCGTCGTCAGTTTAGAGAAATTAAAGGACTCATTGAGGGAGAAGTGCTTCCCGACTATGAATCGTGTATCTCCATCGCCTCGAGAGGCGCGTTGCGCGAGATGAGAGCGCCGGCTCTTCTTGCCGTGGTCGTTCCCGTCATCAGCGGATTGATCTTCGGACCCATCTTTGTCGCGGGGCTTTTGCTCGGTTCGACGTTGTCAGCCGTCATGCTGGCGCTGTTTACGGGCAACATTGGCGGTGCATGGGATAATGCCAAGAAGTATATCGAAGTCGGAGGTGTTAAAGGCGTTGATCGAGACTCGCCTGAGCACGACGCTGCGATCGTCGGCGATACGGTCGGCGACCCGCTGAAAGACACAGTCGGACCGTCCCTCGACATTCTCATCAAGATCATGTCGGTCGTATCGCTTGTCATGGGTTCCGTCTTTGCTCGATTCAATCTTCTCGACTGGATTCGTTCACTGTTCGGCTGATCGGTTGAAATAGCACACAACAGAAAGCGGGGCAGCTCTTCTCGAAGCCGCCCCGCTTTTATTTGGGCAACGATCGGTGAATCGTCAAACCTGATTCTCGACCGGGATGATGAGCGATGCGTAAATAGTCGTTCCGATGCCGAGCCTGCTTCTCACACTGACTTCACCGTTGTATAGGAGAGCGATATGCTTGACGATCGCAAGCCCGAGCCCCGTGCCCTTCGGCTCCTGCGAACGACTGCGATCAATGCGGTAAAAACGTTCAAAGATGCGACTTTGATCGGCTTCAGGAATTCCGATTCCGTTATCCTCTACGGAGAAGGTAAGACGCGAAATGTTCCGTCTGTCCGCAAATGTTTTTACGTGAGTGTCAAAGGCTGACCAACTCACGGTGACCGTTCCACCGGGTCGATTGTACTTGATGCCGTTGTCAATCAAATTCATGAGTAGCTGTTTCACGTGATCGCGACTGGCCGAGATTCGAAGGCGCTTGCTATCCGAGAGTTTCAGCGAGATTTCCTGCTCCGTTGCGTAAGGTTCTAATTGCGTCATCACCTCATTCGCAAGTTCCGTGAGATCGAAATAATCTTCGTTCAGATCGACCGCATTTTGTTCGATGTCAGAAAGGACGAGCAAGTCGGAGACGAGACGCTCCAAACGCTCACTTTCGACGTCCATCAGCTGTAGGAATCGCTCCGTTTGCTCCTCTTTCATCACGCGCCCTGAACGCAAGGTATCGATCATGCCTCGAATTGAAGTCAATGGAGTGCGTAGCTCATGCGTCACGTTCGCGACGAAGTCGGAACGTAGGCGTGCGGCTTCCTCTTCTGCTGTGCGATCGTGGAAGAGAATGGCAACGCGATGATCGTACAGAGGAGAGAGAGTCAGATGGTAACTGCGCATTCCCTCCGAGGTCGTCAGCGTTCTGACGAGTTCGCGCTCCTGTGTCTGTCCGCTCATAATCTCGATCGCACGTTCGGATATCTTGTCATCGTGAGTTAAGAGGAATAGCGGATAAGGGTACTTGACAGGATCGATAAAGCGCCTAAACGTCTGCATTCCCCGTTCATTGATAAAAATCACATCGGCCTTATCATCGACGACGACAATCGGGGATGAAAGTCCTTCAACTAGCGCATCAAGGAAACTCTGCTTCTGCCTAAGCGAGGACTGTTGTTCCTCCAACGTATCCGCCATTCGATTATAAGAAACGGAAAGCCTTCTCATCTCGGGATATACTTGATGGACCTCCTCAATGCGAGTGGCTGCGATGCCACTCGCGAGGCTTTCGAATGATTCCGTGATCGTTTCAATCGGTTGTGTGATTTTATGAATCGCGAAGGCGAGGGTTCCCCCCATGAGTAGTATGGAGATGAGTCCGATCAAGAGAACGTGTGTGCGTACGGAGCGTACGGTGTCGTCTTCAAGAGAGAGCGGGTATGCGATGCGAACGATCAGATCGCTATCCGTGATACGCGCCGCATAGTAGTAAAGGTCATATCCCAACGTCTTCGAGTAGCGTATTTCCTCGGCAGGTTGGCCGCTTTTTAAAACCTTTTGGACTTCGGGTCTCATGAGATGGCTCTCCAAATCTTCAGCTTCCGAATCGAAGATGACATCTCCCGACGTCTTGATGAGCGTGACGCGGAGCGGAATATCGCGCGCCACATATTGGCTGACAAGCCTTTTGGCGATTTTGCTCAAATCAATTGTTTGTGAAAATTCAGTCGTCATCCAATTGGTGATCGCAATGACGTGATTGCGTGTCGTCGTTCGGTTCATTTTGCGCGCTTCACTGACCGCCATAATTGACGTAGCCAGAATGGCAATAACGAGAACAATAATGACAATCAAGGTGATTTTCTTACGCATGATCAGCCTCTTTCAATCGATAACCGACACCGTGCACCGTTTCAATGATGTCGGGATTCAAATCACTCTCCTCGAGTTTTTTTCGCAGACCACGGATGTGGACGTCGACCGTTCTTGATTCACCCTCGTAGTCGTAGCCCCACACGCGTGCGAGTAGAACATCGCGCGATAAGACGAATCCGGGATGCTCGAGGAGAAAAACGAGGAGATTGTACTCCATGCGCGTCATGTCCACCTCACGGTCGTTAAACCACACGCGGTGGCGTGTTTCGTTGACGACAATGTTCCCTTGGCGGATGATGCGCTCTTCGATAGCATCCTTGCGGTCAATCTTGTCGGATTTTTTTAGTTTTCCCGCTAAAACTAGACGCTGATCGCTCCTTGCAAGCAACGCATGCGTACGCGCCATAAGCTCACCCATTCCGAAGGGCTTCGTCAAGTAGTCATCGGCTCCCTCATCAAACCCCTTCAGTTTATTGCGTTCCGCCGAGAGGGCAGTCAGCATGAGGAAAGAGGAGAGTTCAAAGCGCGGATCCTTTCGTAAACGTCTCAGGATCTCGTACCCGTCCATATCGGGGAGCATGATATCGAGAATGAAAAGCGAAATGAATTGATCTTCCGGAAACGACATGAGCATATCAAAAAGTTTCTGTCCTCGTGAAAACGAGCGCACGTCGTATCCTTCGCTCTCCAAGTTAAATACGAGGAGCTCACGAATCGAGTCATCGTCCTCGACGAGACAGATAATGCGCGGTTTTTCGTTCAGGTAGTCTGTCGGTTTCATATTATTCATTTTCCACTCCCTAAATATGTAGCGCCCGAGTATTATCCTTCACCGTCCATATCGGATGACGACGGCGATTCGTTCACCTGCTCAACAGTTGGCATGCGCGTATCAGAAAGGTCTTCATCGGGCAGATCTTTGAGTTCCGAGACATATGTTCCGCGCAAGTGATACACGATCCACTCGGCAACATTTTGCGTATGATCCGCGGCGCGTTGAAGGTGGTTAGTGACGAGAATGAGCTGGACGAGGGCGGGGATCGATCCCTGTTCCTCTTGCATCGTCTTGACGATCAATTTTAAGAGCCCTTGGCCGACGAATCCGATGCGGTCGCGCGTGCGGATGACGTGGTATGCCAATGCAAGATCGCGTGAGACGTAGGCATCAAGAGCCTCGTGCAACATGCGTGTGACAAGATCATTCACCATGTGAAAATCGGCAGGGATCTGAATGGCCAAGCCCGAGTCGATGATCGCGAGCGTGCTGTTCGCAATCTCCTCGGCATGGTCGGCGATACGCTCCAAGTCGGTAACGAGTTTCATGTTGGCGGTGATATCGCGAAGGTCGCTTGCTCTTGGTTGTTGCCTTGCGATCAGCCTGACGCATTCCTGTGTGATTTCACGTTCGAGCGTATCGATGGCATCGTCACCCTGAATGACTTCGTGAGCGAGAACGGCATTGCTTTCACGCAAAGCCTGCATCGCTTTATTGATCGCCGTCTCCGCCATCGACCCTAGACGGATCATGTCGCGATGGATCGCTGATAAATCTTCTTGAAATTCGAGTCTGTTTACCATACCGGATTACTCCTATTTTTATTTATATATATTATGTATGCATTCGCTTTCCTCTGTAAAGGGAAAGTCCGAACGTCCGATCTTTTTTCGGAGGTATCACTCATCCCCCGACATATTCGGGAGATGAACGATACCTACCCGAATTTACCCGTGATGTAATCTTCCGTACGCTTGTCGCGCGGGTTTTGGAAGATATCGTCAGTCGGCCCGAATTCAATCAGGTCGCCAAGGAGGAAAAAAGCCGTTTTATCGCTGATACGGGCCGCCTGACTCATGGAGTGAGTCACGATGACGATCGTGTACTCTTCTTTCAATTGTGTGATTAAGTCCTCAATGCGAGCCGTTGCGATCGGGTCGAGCGCCGATGTCGGCTCATCCATCAAGATGACATCGGGTTGCAAGGCGATGGCGCGAGCGATACAGAGGCGTTGTTGCTGACCGCCTGAAAGTTGTGTCGCGTCTCGTCTGAGATGGTCCTTAACTTCGTCCCACAGGGCAGCTTTTTTAAGTGACGATTCAACTGCCTCATCCAATACTTTCTTGCTTCTCACGCCTTGGCAGACAAGACCGTATGCAACATTATCGTAAATGCTCTTCGGGAAGGGGTTAGGCTGCTGGAAGACCATGCCGACATGCGTGCGAAGGTCGACGACGTCGACGGAGTCACCGTAGATATCGACGCCATTTCGATAGATGGCACCCTCGACACGGCAATTATCGATGAGGTCGTTCATGCGATTGAAACATCTTAAGAGTGTTGATTTGCCGCAGCCGGAAGGACCGATGAAGGCAGTCACCTGATGCGTAGGCAAGTCGAACGTAATGTCATTGAGTGCTTGGAAGTCGCCGTAGTACAAGTTGACATCTTCCAATGCAAAGGCGACATTGTCGCGCCGAGATGCTCGGGAAGACTCCGAAGAGCTCGCCATGGTTTCCTTCTTTGCTCCGCCGGCACGATTCATAAATTTTTGAAACTTAGATGCGGACACTATGCTTTTCCTTTCTTATCTGACAGAGCAGAAACGACTTTAACAGTCAGATTGAGTGCGAGTACGAGGATGAGAATCACGATTGAGATGGCGGAGGCAAGTTCGAAGTTCGGATTTTCGCCTCCCATCAGAACGTAGATCTGAACGGCGAGCGAGGTTGCGCCCGACGTGACCGCCGGCGAATCCTGTATCGCCGTACCCATCGTAAATATAAGAGCTGCCGATTCTCCGATGATCCGGCTGACAGCGAGAAGACAGGCGGAGAAGATACCGTTCCTGGCGGCTGGCAAGACGACGCGGAAAAGAGTTTCCGTCTGTGTCGCGCCCAGTGCAAGGCTCGCCTGCGCGTAGGAGGGCGGAACGGAGCGCAACGCTTCCTCAGTCTGTCTTATCAGGACTGGCAGAAGGAGAACCGCCATCGTGAGACTGCCGAGGATGATGCTCTGTCCGCTCAGACCAAATAATCTGATGATGGGAAAAATAAGCGTGATCCCCATCATGCTGAAAATAATGGAGGGGACACCTGCCAAGAGTTCGATGGACGACCTAACGAATGTCGTCAAGCGATTTTGTTTGGCGATGGCATAGAGGTAGATCGCAGCGAAGATGCCGATCGGTACTGAGAAGAAAAGTGACAATCCGATCAGCATGAGCGTCGCGATAAGCGAGCCGCGCATACCGCCGCCCGGGACCTTACCGTGAAATTCAGCGATCTGTTTTGCTTCACTGTCGAGCAACGGAATCCACTCCTGCGGAGTCTGCTGTTTGAATCGACCGACGTAGACTTCCTCGCCGGAGGCATCTATAAAGACGAGCTTGTTGATGTTCATACCGGCGTCGAACGGCGCCTTATGTCCTTGTGTAGGACCGGCTGTCGTAATCGTCCCGTTGCGGAGAGGTGAACGGTCGTCGACCCATGTGATGGTGTGAACGTGGTTCTTTTCTTTATCGATCTCGTCGCGAACGGCGAACCCATATCTCGTGGAGGCGACTTCATCGTCCCCGAGTGAGGCGGGAGGGGTAAACACTACATCGGCTGTTTGAATGTCGTCAAATCCGGAGACAATATTTCGCGCATGGTAATCGCCTAGCAGGACGGTTCGATCGAGTAGTTTCCATCCGTTTGAAAAAATGAAGACGAGTATCGCGACAAGAACCCAAGCCGATATACCTGAAGCGAGCCAAGTGAGCGATTGCATCACGGTATCTTTTATCTTGCGTATACGTGTCATGAGATCGCGCTTCCTTTCTTCTCTAGTCTTCGTTTTGCGGCGTGCACGAGAAGGTTCATCGAGACGATGACGATCATAAGGACGACGCCGACGGAGAAGCGTATCTCGTAGTCTAATCCTGTCGTCTCATGGAGACCCGTTAACATCGTCGAGGTCAAGGTCCTCGTAATGTCGAAGGGATTCCAAGACGGTCCAGTCAATGCGTTGCCGGCAATCATGGAGACAGCGGTCGCTTCGCCGAACGCACGTCCGAGTCCGAGCGTGAACCCTGTTGCGATGGATGATCGGGCAGCGGGAACGATCACTTTGAATGACGTCTGCGTTGGTGTGGCGCCGAGTGCGAGAGAGGCGAAGTCGAGCTCCTTTGGCACGGCACGTATGCCGGAAACAGCCAGTGTTGTCATCGTAGGATATGTCATGATGGCGAGCAGGAGAATGACGGCGAAGGAGGAATTGCCTCCGTATGTGGATATTCCGAATATATTTCCGAGATCTCTGACGAGTACCGTTATTTTCCCTGCTGCAAAAACTCCGTAAACAACTGAAGGGATCGCGGCGAGCGTCTCCACGATTGTTGTGAGTAAAACGCTGAGTTTGCCTTTTGCAATTCTTGTGATGAGTACAGCGCTCAGAATCGCCAACGGCAGCGCCAGCAATCCTCCTGTGACGGAAACAATTAGCGTGTTGATAATGACAAATCCAAGTCCATAAATTCCTTGGTCGGCACGCCATCGCGACCCCGTCAAAAATACTTTGAGGTCGACACGTTCTTCCGCACTTCCAAGAAAAGGGCGTACCCCCCTCGATGTAACGAAGATGATGATGAGGATGACCATCATTGCGGCGACTATCCCCGCAATTCTGAATAAACTTTTGAAAAGCACGTCAGTTCTTCGACGCCTCTTGCGAATCGCAGCGAACTTGACATCTGAAGATGTAAAAAAATCTTTAGCGGTTTCCATACTTTGCCCGTTACTTATTCTAAGATTAAGTTTCCTTGACGTGATGACGGTGCAGACGATTTACATTAATCGACTACACCGTCAATCGTTTTCACAGACTTCCCGTTGATCAATATCTGCCGGTCGGCATTGCGGTAGTTCTGTTTTTGTTCCAATATTGTCGACATTGAGGACGGCAACTCAGTGAAAGGGCGGAAGAAATAATTCCGCCCTCTGTCCTATAGTTCAATGTTCGCCGCTATTTCCCTACGTCGTCCCATGTCGCGGTAGCGCCGGTGAAAATCTTGTAGAGATCGTCTTTTGTGACGTTGCTGATTGGATTGTCCTTGTGAACGACTGCGACGATGGCGTCTTGGCAGAATGCCTCGCTACGCATGGCCGTGCCGACGGGCTCCTTATCTTCCTTAAATTTTCTCGATGCGAAACCGATGTCAGAAGCGTTCGGGCCATCTTTTTCATCGCCCAGCACACGAGTCCATCCATCGCCGGAACCTGTCTGGTCGAGTTTGAACTGCACGTTTCCTGCGATACCTTGGAATGACTCCAATGCCGCCTTTACGCATTTCTCGACTGAGGTGGATCCGCCACAGACGATCGTAAGCGCGCTGTTGTCTCTGTCAACGATCGGATGGTCTTTCTTAATCTCGTTCCACGGTTTTCCGCCTTCAACATCGGTGATACCGCCCGCAGCGACAACGACCTCACGGCCTTCCTTCGAGTCCGCCATGTAGGCGAGGAAAGCTGCGACGATTTGCTTTTGCTCTTCGCTCTTGTAGTCATCTGCGGCACGTGTCGTGAAACAGAACGGACGCTTGAGCGTGTATGTTCCGTTGATGACGTTTGCCTCGGTTGCCTCAACGCCTTCATAGTTCAGTGGTTTGAGGTTGTTTTCTGCAAAGTTGGTGACGAGCGAGACGTAGCCGATGCCGTTGACGTCCTGTCCGACCTGTTGTGCCATGGTACCGTTTGAAGAGACTTCGTTCGCCTTTTCAGTCAGCTCTCCCTTGAAGCCGATGACAGCTTCAAAGCCCTCACGTGTTCCGGATGAGGAGTCGCGTGTGTAGACGTGAATGGTCGTATCGCCACTCGGAGGTGCGGGATCCGTCTTATTCGGTGCGGGGTCCGTCTTATTAGGTGCGGGTTCCGATCCATTTGGATCAGGTTTCTTTTCGCAAGCTGCGAGCGTGAAAATCATCGCAAGCGCCAGCACGACTGTCAGAATGGTCATAAGTTGTTTTTTCATTTTCATTCTTCCTTACTTTCTCCAAAATATTTTTTTCGATTTGTTTATACTTGTCATTCCTTGACGGTTTTATCGTAGAAAAGCTCTATTTTCTGATGATGTTAATAATGTAAAATATTTGTAAAGTCATAAATCCGCCGTAAATTCTGTCATTTCCTCCTCGTTCCCGCATATGATCGCGGTAGGGGATGATCCTGTTATCTAGAAAGATGGATATAATGGTTTAAACATATTTAAGGATGATGGACGGAAGAGAGGTCTCGGATGTTTAAGATCAAGAAGGCAGTTGTAACGGGCGGAAGTTCCGGTATCGGCAAAGAATTGGTCAATCTTTTGCTTCAAGACGGATGTGAAGTCTTCAGTCTATCGAGGACGGTGCATCCGCGCGAGAGTTTTAACAATCAAGGGACGCTCCACCAGATCGCCTGTGACATCACGGATGAAAAATCATTGAATAACGCCTTTTCACAGATTGGTGAGTTGACTGACTCGTTTGATGTGCTGTTTTCGAATGCCGGATTTGGAATTTCCGGTCCTATTTCCGATACGCCGAAGGAACAGGTGGTCAGAATGTTCGACGTTCACGTCTTTGCCGCCATGGAAACTGTCCGCAGGAGCATCCCGTTCTTGGCGCGAAGCAAAGGTCGGATCATTTTAACGAGTTCGATCGCCGCCGTTGTCTCGCTCCCGTATCAGAGCTTCTATTCAGCTGTCAAATCAAGCCTCAACATGTTGGCTCTCGCGCTGAATACGGAACTGAAGCACGACGGCATACGCGCCGTCGCCATTATGCCAGGCGATACTGCGACCGCCTTCACCGCTATGCGCGAAAAGGTGACGTGCGAATCAATTCACGTCTCTGAACGTTACCACCGATCAATCGCTAGGATGGAACGCGACGAGCAGACTGGGGCTTCAGCTGAAACCGTTGCTCGAAAGATACTCCGCATCGTGAGAAAGCGCGCTCCTAAACCTCTCTACGGCATCGGCTTCTTCTACCGTCTCGTTTTGGTGCTGTTCAAAATCCTGCCCGTTCGCCTCACAAATTGGGCGACGGGGCTTTTGTACGGTTAGGAGCGAATAGGGCTCGAAAAGGGTAGAGAGAGTCAGTCGTAACATCTCTAGACAAATCAAATAATTATGTTAGAATAGCAAAGTGCCTGTTGAAGAGGCGCTTACGGGCGATTAGCTCAGTTGGGAGAGCGCTGCGTTCGCATCGCAGAGGTCGAGAGTTCGAATCTCTTATCGTCCACCAACCTGAAACGCAGTTATTGATACGTTTTCCCGTATTGGTAACTGCTTTTTTGTGTTTTGAGAGTTTATTTTCTGTCAGGAATGTGTAGCGCGATTTCACTTCTGTCTTTGAAACGATAAAGCATGCTGTATTCGCCTTTTTCGGATGCCATCGCAACCTCAGCTCATGCCAAAAACTGAATGTCAATACAAAAAAGCTTTGCATGATGTGGTGTGCCCAGTGGGACATAATGGATGTGCTTGATGACCGAATGCGACCAAAAACGACCGAATGTGACCGAGTATGTTGAATCAATTGTTCCATTACCATAAAGTGAAATTGTGCTTTGAGAGAGCGATTGCTCATTTAGTAAAGCATGTCAATGAAGCTAGTTCAAAAATAACACTTCTTAATTGAGGGAGTGTACGCATGACAAGGAGATCTGGAAAATGAAGAATAATAGGATGTTAGTATGCTTGCTTGTGCTTGTATTTACGCTGATGGCACTCCTGCCGGGCATGACGAGCGAAGTGTTTGCGGAGTCGATGCCGACACCGCCGAGTCTATTTGCCTCGGGTGATGTAGGAGACCCCCACCTTTTCATGCAATGGTCCTTTCCGCCTGATGGATGGAATACTGAATGGGAGGTATCGTTATCCACGGACATGATGAATACTGCATTATGTGGTGAGGTCACCAATCCGGAAAACGAGACATCGGTAGACTTTGCACGTCCTGAACTGTATTCGAGTCCCCCAGGTACTGACTTGGCAAATCAGACAGTATATGTAGGAGTCAGGTTCATTCATGCTACTGAATGGGGTGTACACACCGACTGGTCGAATCTGTACGAAGTAATACTCGACCAAGACTCGAATATCGAGAAAGTGACGCCTTATGGAACATCACCGCCTACGAGTGAATGTCCAAGTTCGGATAGTCCCGACGGGAAACACGAATGGGAGACAAAAGTAATCAAAGAGCCCACCTGTACCGAGACTGGCTTGAAGAGCACAAGCTGCAAATACTGTAAGAAGCAGGGTCCCGAGGAGGAAATCCCCGCCCTCGGACACAAGTGGGAACGGAAGGTCAAGAAAATGCCAACCAGTACGGAACCCGGAGTGTCAGTTTTGGTCTGTGGCAGATGCGGGCTTGAAAAGGATGACTCGGAAGCGCCGATAGAGACAGAAATTCAGGAATGGACCAAGGGTACAAAATCGCCCGCGACTTTCGATTCAGATACTCCTTCTGATGACTTTTCACATGTCAAGGTAGACGATGAAATTGTAGATGAATCAAACTATGATGTAAAAGATGAAGAAGGCTCAACGACTATTTCTTTCAATCCGGAATTCCTTGAGACTCTGCCTGTAGGTAGTCACATAGTTGAAATTGTTTCTAAAACAGGTTCTTCTTCCATCTATTTGCTTGTAATCAAAGAACCAGATATTGAGGAAACTCAACCAAGCGATGATCTGCCAAAAACGGGAGAGAGTAGCGGACATTACCCATGGTTGGCACTGATGTTCTTCTTCGCAGGTGGATTAATCTTATTAGAACGCAAGAAGTTCATGTCGAAGCAAAGAGATTAGCTTATAACCGACTGCTAGGAGAATTAATTGATAACGGGAGCCGAATACAATTCGGCTCCCTTTTTAAAGTGCGTTCCGAATTCTGAAAAATTGAGTTTGGGTTTTCATTTTTTACATGGAATTAAACACTCCGCAAGGGTGATTTAACGTAGACTTATTACTATAATTAAGGTGTAAAAAAATGACTTGTCTGTGGCATAATTAGACGTTAAGTAGAGTGCTCAGGGACGAAATATTTCATAGATAATATTTCGCTCTGGTCTATGGTAAATAGAATTTATTAGTTATGTGTTGAAGGAGAATTATGAAAAAAAGAAGAATCGGTAGAATTGTTTGGGGCATTGCTCTCGTAATTGTGGGTGTCATTTTTGCCTTAAATGTACTCGGCATTACTGAAATCAAAATCTTTTTTGACGGATGGTGGGCGCTCTTCATCATCGTTCCATCTTTTGTCGGTTTATTCAGTAATCGCGACAAGTTGGGGAGTTTATTCGGCCTTTGTATCGGGGTCGCCTTACTTCTTTCGGCTCAAGGCATTTTCGATTTCTCTTTGGTTTGGAAGTTGCTAATTCCGTTCATTATCGTCTTGATCGGTCTGAGGCTTATTTTCCCTTCCTCATGGCGTCGCGGAACACATGGGAGAATCGAGCAATTGAAGCACGATAAGCAAATTCCGGTAAAAGATACGGCTGCTTTTTCAGGGCGCAAGATCGATTATAGCGGACAAGTTTTTAGGGGTGCTGAATTGGATGCCGTTTTTGGAAGCATTATGTGCGACCTTCGGCATGCGATCATTGAAGAGGACTGTGTCATCACTGCGTCAGCCGTCTTCGCGGGCATCAATATAAAAGTACCCGATTATGTGCACGTTGAGATTGCTTCCGAGACGTTTTTCGGAGGTGTCTCGGACAAGAGACAAAAGACAGTCACGTCCGACAGTCCGCAAGATAAGAGACTAACCTTGTATATTGAGGCAAGCAGTGTCTTTGGAGGTATTGATATCACATGAGATCTTTGCACTACATTGTAAAATACGCCGCTATCGCGCTTGCAGTCTTATTAGTTGTTGGTGTGTTAGCGGGGGTTATCCATCTCTTGTCGTACTTATTGCCCGTGTTGTCTCCAAATGTCACGGGTGAATTCAAGACGTATGAGATAAGAAATGAGATTACCGCCTTGAAGATTGAGGTTCATCTAGTAGACCTCGAGATCTTGACAGCAACAGATGGTAGTTTCAGGGTGGAAAGCAATTGTAAGGATTTAACGGTGTCGGAGAATGAGAATGAGCTTTTCATTAAGGATAAGAAAAGATTTTTTCTCTCCGGAAACGGCAAAGCCGTGCTTAAACTTTTGATTCCGGAAGGCACAGTATTTGATGAAGTGGATATTAGTACAGGCGCCGGGAAAACGAACCTGGAAAACTTGCGAGCAAAAGTGATCGATATGAATTTCGGTGCGGGAAAAGTTGTGATGCAAAATGTGTTTTCAACCGATAACGCGCTCATTGATGCCGGTGTGGGGAAGCTTTCTATTAGGAAGAGTCAATTTAACAATCTGGAATTAGACATGGGTGTTGGCGATCTTGATTTTTCCGGCACACTATTGGGGAGAAATGTTTTCAAGTTGGGGGTCGGATCGAGTCAAATCGATTTGACAGGCTCCTTGGACGATTACAGGATTCATGTTGAGAAGGGCATTGGCACCGTTTATGTCGGTGGAAATAATGTGAAAAACGACACCCAGCTTGGTCAAGGCGATACTGAGCTCTTTTGTGAGGGAGGTGTCGGTTCAATCAAAATTAATTTTACGGAATAAGTCGGGTAAGCGATTCAAAGATTTAGACACCTGTGACATCATGCTAAACGCTGATGTTGCAGGTGTTTTTTCATGAAACAAATACAGTCAGTATGACGTATTATGTTTTTGCAATCCTTAAAATAATATCGATAAAAGCGTACGAACCTGCTATAATGAAATGGATAAAAAAATAGGATGAAAGGCAAGCATCGCTGAAGTGTCCGCGCCGGGTTATGCGGCGGATTAATTGGTCGGATGGACGGAGAATGAAAAACTTGGAGATCAATGTTTTTGGCGAATTGCAGATACTGGTGGACGATGTGGATATTTCACAAACTATCTGGGCATCTAAGAAAAAAATGGCATTGCTGGAGCTCCTGATTCTCAACAGCCAAAGACCCATGTCTATTGCGCGGTTGACGGAAGCGATATGGGGTGACGATGAAGAAATCAATACGGAGAATGCGCTCAAAACGTTAGTCAGCCGCTTGCGTAAGGATCTCGAGGAAAACGGGCTCGAGGGAGCGATTTTGACGGTTCCGGGCGGCTATATGTGGAACGCCGACCTTCCTGCCAAGATCGATGTGTTTCGCATGGAGGAAATATGCAATGCCTTATCGGATGCGAATTCTCTCGATCTCGATGTGAGGGATCAGTTTGAGGAGCTTCTCAACCTATATACGGATGATTTACTGCCGAATTCCAGCCTAAGCAAATGGATTGCACCCAAAAGTGTGTATTACCACAATCTTTACCTGAAAACAGTCTACCGGTACATCAATTTGCTGAACAAAGCAGAAGAGTATGGGGACATAATCCGTGTATGTAAAATCGCACTGGATATTGATGCTTTCGACTCCACGCTAAATTTGGAACTGATGTCCGCACTGCTCAAAACTGGCAAGAGCAAAGAAGCGCTGGAACAATATCAGAACACGACAGAACTGCATTACTCACATTTGGGGTTGAAACCCTCGGACGAGATAATAAATTTTTACAAAGAATTGATTAAAGGCGAAAAAAGCTCAAAAGCGGAGATTGAAGAAATCTGTACAGAACTGCGGGAGGGCAAACCGAATGCAGGCGCGTTTGTGTGCGAATACGCGATCTTCCACGATATCTATCATTTGCAGATGCGCAATCTGAAGCGGATGGGTACAACGATGTTTTTGGCATTAGTGGACGTCCGCCGGATGGACAACAGACAGATGGAGGCACTGGAGCTGAAACAAGTGATGTCTCGAACGCTGGATGTGATGCGAGAGAACTTGCGTCAAGGGGACACTATTTCCCGTTACAGCCCCTTACAATATGTGGTATTACTGTTTTCCGTGACAAATGCGAGAATGGGCCGTATGGTGATTGAACGGTTAAAAAAGTTGTTTTATAGCAATAGCAAAAATGCTAAATATATCTTTAGTTACAGTGTAACTCCACTGGTCGTGGACGATTGACCCCGATCGGAAAGAGATGCGAAATGAGAGAGAGTAGGCTTATCTTTAGAGTGCTCTCTCTTTTTTTGCGTCATAATTGCTTGTGATAAAATTAGGAAAGAATTCCGGTGATGGTCACTGCCGGAGGCGGACAGGAGGGCGTTTTTTGAAGAGAGGGTTGGACATTGTTCGGCTAACGTTCGTCGCAGTGCTTGTTCTTGCCATTGCCTTGACAGCGGGATGCGCGGAAGGAAATAAGACAAAGGTGACAGAGACGAATGGGGGGGAAGGAGCTTCTCGAGATAGCCGCCCGGTCGTGTTGGTACCCCGTGCGGATGGAACGCTGATTTTTGAGGGTACGTCCTCGCTGATCGATGCCTCGCATCTTGAGGACGGGTATGTCATGGTAAAGTATACGGGCGACGGTCGGATCAAGATGCAGCTTACTCACGATGATCAGGAACCCTACACATACGATCTGCCGACAAGCGGTGTATTCCAGACATTCCCTCTGACATCGGGAAACGGGCATTATACGCTGAATATTTACCGCAATATTTCCGGAGACAAATATGCATTTGTAGACGGCGCTTCGTTTGATGTGATTCTAAAGAATGAATTCACACCTTTTTTACATCCCAGTCAATACGTTGACTACACGGAAGAAACCGCGGCGGTCGCGCATAGTGAAATACTGGCACAGGGCGCATCGGATGATTTGGACGTGGTGAAACGCATTTATTACTACGTGGTCAATAATATCGTATACGATATGGATAAAGCGAAAAATGTGCCTTCGTCATATTTACCCGATTTAGATGATACGCTGCACACAAAACGAGGCATCTGTTTTGATTATGCAGCGCTGATGACGGCTATGTTGCGTGTCCAGCGCATTCCTACGCGATTGGTCATCGGATATGCCGGCAAGGATTATCATGCGTGGATCAGCGTCTACACGCCGGAGACCGGATGGATTGACGGCATCATTCACTTTGACGGAAAAAACTGGGTGCTGATGGATCCCACCTTTGCCGCGGGACGGGGTCTTGCAGATTATATTGGAGACGGTAGCAATTATAATGCACTGTTTTATTATTAAAATCCGTTCAGAAGGAGAGACGCATGAAACGACCCGACAGGCACAAAAAGCTTTCCACAGCGGAGTTGGAGGCGTTTTTCCAACAATTGGCGCTGTTTCTTAAAAGCGGCATTCCCACATGGGAAGGGCTTGCGCTGTTAGGGAAAGAAGCGGACGGAAGAAATAGCGAATTGTTTCTTTCGCTATCCGCAAAGGTCTCAGACGGGAGCAGTCTGTCTGCCGCTCTCCTACAGAGTGGGCGGTTTCCCGGTTATGCTGTAGACATGGTGCGGATGGGGGAGCGCACGGGACGTATGCAAGAAATTGCAGAGGCGCTGTGCGCATATTACCAAGGCCGTGACTCCTTGTCGAGAGAACTGCGAACGTCAGTGGTGTACCCGCTTAGTATGACGGGAATGGTACTCGTGGTGATTTTTGTGCTTACTGTTGCGGTGATGCCTGTATTTGAACAAGTGTTCAAACAGTTGGGATTGGCCATGAACCCTTTTTCTCTGTCGCTGATGCAATTTGGCCAGGCTTTTAGCCAGTCTGCGCTGGTCATTCTGATTGTGGTTTTTGCAATTGTTGTCGTATTTTTTCTTCTGCGTTTTACAAAAAAGGGCAGGGTTACGCTTTTGCGTGCTTATGACACTTCGCCACTCACACGGAAGATGGCGGCAGTTATCGCCGCCGAACGGTTCGCATTTTCCATGTCGCTGATGCTGGAAAGCGGTATTTATATTGTGGATGCCTTGCGTTTTGCTGCAGAACTTGAAGAAAGCGAAAAAGCGAAAGCGCGCATTACGGAACTCGAACGCCTGCTTGAAGAAGGGAAGCCTTTGCAGGAGGCAATTTTCGCTAGCGGCATTTTTGAGAAATCATATAACGGGCTGATCGTCGCCGGCTTGCGTACGGGTACACCCGAAACGATGCTTATGGACGTTGCACTTCGTTGCCGACGCGATGCTGAGTCTCGGCGGCAGCGGCTGTTGGCTATTATTGAGCCTGCGCTGGTAGCGCTGCTGTGTGTGCTTGTAGGACTGGTAATTCTATCTGTCATGTTACCTCTGGCCGGAATTCTATCCGGCATGTAAGAAAGGAAGGCGTTTCCTTGCGAAAAACGGGGGTCGCGAATAAAATCAAACAAATGCTGGGCAGTGGCGTTTTTTGGGCGGTCGCGATCTTTACCGCCGTTGCACTGAGCATTGGATTCGGCATAGCCGCCGCTGGAAAAACGTCTGTTTCCAGACAGATCGTTCTGCTGAAAGATACGGTGCGGCGGGAAGCCGTACAGTGCTATGCCTTGGAAGGAAGTTACCCGAAAGACCTTGCATACTTAAAGGAGCATTATGGTCTTCGATATGATGCGGAACGCTACGTGGTGCATTATAAATTCTTAGGCGGCAACCTGCTTCCGGAAATCTCGGTTTTTTATCTTGAAAATTAGGGGGACAGGAGGCGCATATGCGGAGAGAGAGATATACGGCAGAAATCTTATTTGTGATTGCTTTGTTTTTCTTGTATACGATTTTTACCGTACTTCTCTCTGTGATGGTTGCAGATGCTTACAGCCGAGGAGCGGAGCGTTCGGAACACAATTATAATATGCGGACTTCCGTGTTGTACTTGACGGAAAAAATACGGCAAACCACAAATGCATCGGGAGAAATAAGTGTGCGGCAAACCGGCGAGGGAGATGCGCTGGTGCTGGGGATGTTAGCTGAGGGTGAACGGTATGAAACGTGGATTTATGTGGAGGACGGATATCTACGCGAGGTACTGTTGCTACAGGGCGCAGAGGTTTCGCCGGGGATAGGGCAGAAGATTATGCCCCTTTCCGAGCTTGTTCTCGAGCTGGGGTCGGAGGGTCTACTCCGAATCTGCGTGACGGACCAAACGGGTGAAACGTATGACGGCAAGGTCTTTTTGGAGGGAATCGGAAGGAGAAATGCGGCATGAATCAATCGTCTAAAAGCCGCTATTTTCTGGTGGAGTTGCTGACGAACTGTTTGCTGTTTGCCGTTGCTGCGGCCATTTGCATCGCCATTTTCGCGCACGGGAATATGACGGGGAAAAAGAGCGCGGCGCTTTCTATGGCCGTTGCGGAGGCGCAAAACGTGGCGGAGAGCGTGAAGGCTGCCGAAGGAGACTTAAAGGCTCTTACTGCTCTGCTGGACGCGGAGGAAAGGGGAGGCGTATATACACTTCGATACGATGCGGATTGGCGGCGTCTTCCCGATGGCGCGGATGCGGTCTATGAATTGCGAGCGGTTGTCGATATTGACGAGAATAATATGCTTCAAGCGGACATCTCAGTAACAGATAGAGAAGGGATAATTTACACATTGCGCGTGCTACGCTATCTCGGCGCAAGGAGCGGTGGAATAATATGAAGCGCGGAAGACCGGCCATCAGTATAGGTATCGTTTCGCTGATTACCGTGTTTACGATTTTGTTGCTCGCCGTTTTTTCCGTCTTGTCGCTATCCGGCAGCCGGTCGGATAGCGTGCTTTCGGATAGAGCCGCGCGAGCCGTATCTGATTATTATCTCGCAGAGGCGCAGGCGGAACAGAAGCTGCTGGAACTCTCCTCCATAGCGTCAAATGACACGGGAACGCCCTTAAGGGAGCGTTTGGAGGTTGCAGGGTTTGAAATTTCTGTTGATACTCCCTATCCGGGAACGGTAGTAGTATATGATACACCTATAGGTGACCGACGAGTGCTACGTATCGAAGTTGGGATCGGAGAACAGGGTAAGGTGGAGCGGCTATACCGCCAAACCATATCGACGGGAGAATAATGGAATACAGAGGAAGCAAAAACAATGGATGTACAGGTGCTGTTAAAGGACATGGTGGAACAGGGTGTTGAGGATATTTTTATCATATCCGGCCGTCCAGTCAGCTGTAAGCAAAATCGGATTGTTAAAAACTGGGGAGAGGAAAAGCTGACTCCCGCACAGACGCAAGAGATGCTCCTTGCGGTATATGCCTTGGCGGGTCGTGATCCGGAAATGTTTTTCAAGCAAGGAGATGATGATTTTTCATTTGCGATTAAGGGAGTATCTCGTTTCCGTGTCAACGCGTACAAGCAGCGCGGATCGTACGCAGCCGTGATACGGGTGGTGGCATTTTCTCTGCCTGATCCGGAGGAAATGCGCATACCGCGTAAGGTTTTGGATCTGGCAGAGCTGAGAAGGGGAATGGTTCTCGTCACCGGTCCTTCGGGAAGCGGAAAGACGACAACGCTGACGTGTCTGCTGGAAAAGATCAATGAGCAGCGCAACGCGCATATCATTACGCTGGAAGATCCGATTGAATACTTGCACTGCCACAAAAAAAGCATCGTTAGCCAGCGCGAGCTGATGATTGATACGGAGAATTATCCGGCTGCCTTGCGTGCTGCGTTGCGGCAAAGTCCGGATGTCATCCTGATTGGAGAACTGCGGGATATGGAGGCGATCGAAATCGCCCTGACCGCGGCGGAGACGGGGCATTTAATTCTTGCCGCGCTACATGCTTTAGGAGCAGCCAATGCCATTGACCGGTTGGTGGATGCGTATCCTGCGGAACAGCAGGAACAGGTGCGTATGCAGATTTCCATGGTGCTTCAGGCTGTGGTCAGTCAACAGTTGCTGCCCGCGAATGATGGTTCACTTGTGCCGGCGTTTGAGGTTATGCTGTGCAACAGCGCGATCCGAACGTTGATTCGAGACGGCAGAACACACCAGATGTCCTCCGTGCTTCATACTTCGTCTGAAGAGGGGATGGTGAGTATGGATGCCAGTCTTGCGAAAATGTATCGGGAAGGAATTATCAGCAAACAAACTGCCCTTACCTACAGTATCTCTCAGGATTATCTTTTGAGACAGATTGAAAACAGATAAACAGATAGAAGTCAACAACGGAACAAAAAAAGAGCCCGCCTAGGCGGACTCTTTTTTTAGTTCAGCAAGCGCGATTTACGCAGTTGCTTCTTCTTCTTGCTCTTCCTCTTCCTCTTTGTAGGACTTTTTGCAGAACAGTGCCAGCACTGCCTGTACCAAAGCGATAGCTGCCATCAAGATGGTCCAGCGGTCTACAAAGACCATGGGGTTACGCATGTCTTCCGTCAGGATGAACACGATGACCGCAACAACGAACGGGATAAGGCTCAGCAACCTTAGAATACCCTTGCGTTTGAGCGAATCTTTGTCTTCATCTTCATCACCGGTCTCTGACTCAACGGTCTCCGTCTCTTCGTCTTCATCTTTACGCTTTTTGCTTGTGAAGTAACCAATCCACAGAACTAGCATGATGATACCCGTTAGGATGGTCAACAGCAGGTTCAAGAGTGCCCATGACTTTCCGCCAGCGAGCGGTGTTTCTGGATCCGGAATGATGATCGTCGGCTCTGGCTCAGTCGGCTCTGGCTC